>JAFSBN010000211.1 GCA_017437265.1 Clostridia bacterium | reverse complement strand
TAACCCCATCCGCTTCGCTCCCATCGATTTCCCCGCCCCCTGCATTTCCAAGGCTATTTCCGCCGCCAAGCAGGGCGAAGAAGATAAGGTGTTCTCCGGTCTGGCCCGCCTGCAGGAAGAAGATCCTTCCATCAAGGTGGAAAAGAATACCGAAACCACCGAAACCCTGGTTTCCGGTCAGGGCGAACTGCACCTGGATGTGATCCGCAATAAGCTGGCCTCCAAGTTCGGTGCCCAGGCTAACCTGAACGATCCCAAGATCCCCTATCGTGAAACCATCCGCAAGAAGGTTTCCTGCCAGGGCCGCCACAAGAAGCAGTCCGGTGGTCACGGCCAGTTCGGTGATGTGTGGATCGAATTCTCCCCCATCGGCGATACCAATATTGACTTCGAATTCGAAGATGCCGTGGTCGGCGGCGCCGTACCGCGCAACTTCATCCCCTCTGTTGAAAAGGGCCTGCGTGAAAACATCCGCAAGGGCGTTCTGGCCGGCTATCCCATGGTGGGCCTGCATGCCAAGCTGTATGACGGTTCCTACCACGCTGTGGACTCCTCTGAAATGGCTTTCAAGACCGCTGCCCGCATTGCTTACAAGAAGGGCTGCATGGATGCCAGCCCCGTGCTGCTGGAGCCCATTATGCACGTGGAAGTGTTCGTTCCCGATGAATACATGGGCGACATCATGGGCGACATGAACAAGCGCCGCGGCCGCATCATGGGTATGGATCCCATCGATGGTCTCCAGCGCGTCACCGCCGAAGCCCCCATGGGTGAAATGTTCAAGTATGCCACCGACCTGCGCTCCATGACCCAGGCCCGCGGCTCCTTCACCATGACCTTCGAACGTTACGAAGAAATGCCTGCCGATGCTGCCAAGAAGATCATCGAAAACGCCCAGAAGGACGAGGACGAAGAAGAATAATTCTTGCCCCATCAAAATCACAAACAGCGGATCACACGATCCGCTGTTTTTTTATATGCCCCTGTATCCTTTTCCCTTCACAAAATGAACAAGCGCAATAAACCCATAAATCAGCATACAGTCACCACACTTTTTCTACACTCACATCCTGAAAATAGTATGTGACAATATCCTCTGCTGTCTTTCCCGTTTCCGCCAGGCCATATGCTCCCCATTGCGGCATGCCCACACCATGGCCATAGCCTTTCCCGGCCATGAACACCTTTCCATCCTCCAATTTCAATGAAGAAAGCAATGTGGAACGCATCTTGGTGGAACCCAGCTGAATGCGCAGGTTAGCCGCCGGAACGGACGAACCGTTTACCATCAGCGTCACTGCCCGGCCGCTTACGCCTCTTTCCCCCACTTCCACTGTTTTCAGTTCCTTGAGATTTTTCAGTCCACTCTTTCTCGCTGCAGCAACAAACTCAGTTTCTCCGAATGTTGCTTCCCAGGCGGCCGCATCCGCCGGTGCCTTTTCGCTTTCCATCCCGGCCGTCACCCGGGTATAGGCCGGTTCTTCCTTTTCATAATTCAGCCCTTCTTTGGCTTTGGCCGTCATCCCGCCGGAATGGGCATGGAACCAGGCATAGGGCAATTCCCCCTGGTTGGACAATACCAGCCCTTCCGTTTCCTTTACCGCCTGTTCCACCCGCTCGTTCACCGCCGTGGCGTCATAGGCCTGGGCTTCCTCGATGTCCGTGGAAATATCCGCCCCAGCATACTTGCTTTCCTTTTCATCACAAAACTTCAGCACAAAGGTTCGTGCCAGAATGGCCTGTGCCTTCAGCGCCTCCATAGGCCAGTCATTTTTCATCTCCCCTGCCACTACACCAAGAAGATAGGATTCTATATCCATTTCCTCCACCGTTTCATCATCCGTCACATACACCTTCAAAACCGGAATGCCCGCCTCATTTCTTGCCAGTTTTTCCGGCAATTGGGGAACGGTATTTCCCGGTTCATTTGTCCCTTGGGGCACCGTATCCGTCGCCGCCGCACTGCAGCCCGTCAGCACACACATCAGACACAAAATCCATAACCATCTCAATTTTTGCATCATAAAAGCCCTCCTCATGATACAGCATGCACATTTGGCCGTCGTTTCATGCGGAGGGCTTTTGAATGATTTTTTAGCCCTGAGGAGCCGTCATTTCGTTAATCTTATTCAGGGTCTTGGTTCCGGCCACGCCGTCCACCGTCAGGCCGTTATCCGCCTGGAACTGCATCAGGGCAGCATAAGTGATGGGACCGAAGCGGCCGTCGTCATCGCCGGTGCTCAGATAACCCAAGGTGATCAGATCCTGCTGGAGCCGCTTCACGTCGGTGCCGCTGCAGCCCTTGTAGAGCTTGCGGGTGTTGGCGCCAATGGAGGTTTTGCCGGGATCCACCACTTCCTGTTCCGCATTGCCGATATCAATCTTCATCAGCGCTTCCCAGGTTTCCTGGCCGATGATACCGTCAATCTTCTTCAGGCCCAGCTGGGTCTGCAGCTTCTTCACGGCAGCTTCCGTTTCCTGGCCAAACTTACCGTCTGCCTTGCCAAAGAGATAATTGCCGGCCTTCAGGCGCATCTGGGCATTGGCCACGTCATTGCCGTATTTTCCCTTTTTCAGGATGCGGCCGTAGGAAGTGCTGTATGCATCTTCGTCTTTTGCCAGTTCGTTCTGAATCTTATC
>JAFSBN010000017.1 GCA_017437265.1 Clostridia bacterium | reverse complement strand
CCCCTCAGGGTTCCCCAAGCTTCAGCGGGAAATTGTTTGTGTTGTGGAATGGATAAAAGAATGATATAATCAATGAGATTTGAATGAACCGGGGGAATGCATCATGTACGAAAAGGACACCATTGCCGCGCTGGCCACGGCACCGGGAGAAGGCGGCATTGCCATTGTCCGCATCAGCGGTGGAAAGGCGGAAAGCTGCCTGCAGCAGCTGTTTCAGCCTGCCTGTGCCTGGGACAGCCATCGGATGTACTATGGCCATCTTATGCAGGATGGGCAGGTGCTGGACGAATGCATGGCAGTGCTGATGAGGGCCCCCCGAAGCTATACACGGGAGGACGTGGCGGAAATTCATCTGCACGGCGGCAGCTTTGTGGCCGGCAGCGTGCTGAAGGCATTGTATGCCCTGGGGGTGAGGCCGGCTGCGGCAGGGGAATTCACCAGGCGAGCGTTTCTCAATGGGCGTATTGACCTGAGCCGGGCGGAAGCGGTGATGGCGCTGATTTCTGCGGAGGGCAGCCGGGCAGCCCGGGCAGCGGTGCGGCAGCTGAGCGGCGGCGTTTCCTCCTTTATCAAAGGGGCCCAGGAAAAGCTGCTGGCGCTGCTTGCCGGCGTGGCGGCGGCCATTGATTATCCGGAAGAAATCACCTTTGAAGAAGCGGCCGGTGAAATGACGGAAGGTGCCCTTTCGCTGGCGCAGGAACTGGAAAACGCCTGCGACGAGCGGGGAGCGCGCATTGCCGGCAGCGGCCTGGAAGTGGTGCTGTGCGGGAGGCCCAACGTGGGAAAATCCTCCCTTTTGAACGCACTTTCCCGGCAGGAAGTGGCCATTGTGACGGATATTCCCGGTACCACAAGGGATATTTTGCGGTCGGACATGCATTTGTCCGGGTTGAAGGTCAGGTTTGTGGATACGGCCGGGCTGCGTCAGAATACGGATGTGATCGAACAGATGGGCGTGGAACGGGCCCGGAAGGCCGTGGCCGGGGCAGACGTGGCTGTGGTGGTATTGGACGCCTCCCAGCCTCTGCAGCAGCAGGACATGGAACTTTTGGAAGAAACAAAAGACATGCCCCGGATCATTGCCCTGAACAAGGGAGATTTGCCCCGGGTGCTGCAGGCGGAAGATTTTGAAAACGCCGTGGTGGTATCCGCAGCGGAAAAGACGGGCCTTGAAGAACTGGAAAAGAAGATTGTGGCCTATGGTGCCGGGGCGGGGGAAAGCGAACTGACCCAGGAGCGCCACATGGCCCTGGCCCGGGAAGCGGCAGCGGCATTGCGCCGGGCGGCGGCGGCCTGTGAAATTGGCGAAGCGGTGGATGTGGCGGCGATGGAGCTGAACGAAGCGCTGCATGTGCTGGGCCGCATCACCGGTGATCAGGTGGACGAAAAGCTGCTGGACGATGTGTTCAGCCGGTTCTGCGTGGGCAAGTGAAATTTTCGAATGAAAAAATTTCAAAAAACGGTTGACAAATGCGCAAAGGTGTAGTATTATTTATCGTGCGTCGAACGCAGCGCATTCGTCGCGGGG
>JAFSBN010000210.1 GCA_017437265.1 Clostridia bacterium | reverse complement strand
TGCCGGCAGGAATAAACTGCCGGTTTTTTATTATTCATGGGCATAAATGCTCAAAATATGGCCCATACTTCCCTTTTTTCACATGGACGGCAAAACCGCATTATGCTATAATACCATCTTGAGCCATACTATCTTTGCCGGGCTCACAAAGAATGGAGGTCAACTATGCCAACCACGAAGTTTGACAAGGATTCTATCAAGCAATCCATTATCAGCAAACTGCTTCGTTACAACGGCCGCACCCTGCAGGACGCTACCGATCAGATGATCTATAACGCCGTGGCTGCCACCGTTCGTGACCAGATCATGCAAAAGTGGACTGCCTACCGGGAAAAGGATAAGCACTACGACGGCAAGCGTCTGTATTACCTGTCTGTAGAATTCCTCACCGGCCGCAGTCTTCACTGCAACATCCTGAACCTGTGCTCTTCCAAAGCATATCAGGACGCCCTGGAGGAACTGGGCATTGACTTTAACCGCATCTTCCAGGAAGAACCGGAACCCGGCCTGGGCAACGGCGGTCTGGGCCGTCTGGCTGCCTGCTTTATGGACAGCCTTTCTTCCCTGTCCCTGCCCGCCATGGGCTGCACCATCCGCTACGAATACGGCCTGTTCCGCCAGAAGATCATCAATGGCCAGCAGGTGGAAGTGCCGGATGATTGGCTGGTAAACGGCAACGTGTGGGAAGTGCCCGCCATGGAAGACGTGTGCGAAGTGCACTTTGGCGGTTATGTTCACGAAGAAGACGTGAATGGCCGCCGCATTTTCACCCTCAAGGATTATACCACCGTGGAAGCCGTTCCCTATGACATTCCCATCGTGGGCTATGATCTGGAAACGGTAAACAGCCTGCGTATGTGGCGTGCCCGCTCTCCCAAAACGCTGGATTTTGCCGCCTTCTCCTCCGGTCAGTACGGCCGGGCCATCCAGGAAAAGGAACTGGCTTCCGTCATCAGCAAGGTTCTTTATCCCGAAGACAATCATGAAGAAGGCAAAAAGCTGCGTCTGCGTCAGCATTATTTCTTCACCAGTGCCACCCTGCAGTACGCCCTGAAGGATTTCAAGCGCCGCTTCGGCACCAACTTCCGTCTGCTGCCCGAAAAGATGACCATCCACATCAACGATACCCATCCCGGCCTTGCCATTCCCGAGCTTATGCGCCTGCTGATCGACCAGGAAGGCCTGGGCTGGGACGAAGCCAGCTGGATCGTGCAGCACACGGTTGCCTACACCAACCATACCATCATGAGCGAAGCTCTGGAAAAGTGGCCTGAAGCCATGATGAAGAAGCTGCTGCCCCGTATTTACATGATCCTGGAAGAAATCAACCGCCGCGTGTGCGGCCGACTGGCTGATCATTATCAGAACGGCCACGATCCCCGCATTGCCCGCATGGCTGTCAATGCCTATGACATGGTGCATATGGCAAACCTCTGCGTTGCCATGAGCTATTCCGTCAACGGCGTTTCCCAGCTGCACGGCGATATCCTCAAGAAGGATACCTTCCACGATTATTATGAATTCATGCCCGAAAAGTTCTCCGCCATCACCAATGGTATCACCCATCGCCGGTGGCTGATGAACGCCAATCCCCGGCTCACCCAGCTCATCTGCGATACCATCGGCGACAAGTGGATCCGGGATCCTCAGCTTTTGAAGGAACTTTTGCCCTCCAAGGACAATGAAGCCTTCCGCAAGGAATTTGAACAGATCAAGTTTGAAAACAAAAAGCGCTTCTCCGATCTGCTCATGCGCCGCCAGAAGATGGAAATCGCTCCCGAATTCATGTTTGACGTGCAGGCCAAGCGCCTCCATGAGTACAAGCGTCAGCTGCTGAACGCTTTGCACATCATGGTGCTCTATAACCGCATCATGGACGACCCCACCTTCACCATGACGCCCCGTTGCTTCGTTTTCGGTGCCAAGGCCAGCCCCGGCTATTACCTGGCCAAACAGATCATCCGCATGATCGTGGCCATTTCCAAACTGATTGAACGCACCCCTCGGGCCAAGCAGTTCCTGAAGGTTGTGTTCCTGGAAAACTATGACGTGTCCAGCGCTGAAATGCTCATGCCCGCTGCCGATCTTTCCGAACAGCTTTCCACCGCCAGCAAAGAAGCCAGCGGCACCGGCAACATGAAGTTCATGATGAACGGCGCTGTCACCATCGGCACCATGGACGGCGCCAATGTGGAAATCGCCGAACAGGTGGGCATGGATAATATCTACATTTTCGGCATGCGTTCCGATACCGTGGTGGATCTGTACCGCGAAGGCACCTACTCCCCCATGCATATCTACGAAACCAACGCCGAAATCCGCCGGGCCCTCACCCAGATCATCGACGGCACCCTCTTCCCCGAAAACCCTGCTGCCCTGCAGGATATCTACCACAACCTGCTCTTTAGCGATCCCTATTTCGTGCTGAAGGATTTCGGTTCCTATTCCATGGCCCAGCGCCGTGTGGACGAAGATTACCAGGACCGGGAAAAGTGGCTGAAGATGGCCATCACCAACACCGCCATGTCCGGCATCTTCTCTTCCGACCGTACCATCCAGGAATACAACGATCAGATCTGGCACCTGAAATAATTTCTGAAAGGAGATGCCATTATGCTGGAAAATGTGCTGCTGGAGCATTTTGAACTGTATCCCCAGATGCAGCCCCAGGATGCTGTGAAGCTGGTGTATCAGCACACCTTCGGCCCCGGTCACATGATCCGGGACGGAAAAAAAGCGGCCCTTCTGCTCCAGCAGGAAATGGCATCTCTTTCTTCTGTGGACAGGAAAGAGCCTTTGTACGAATCCATCGGCAACGGCCTTTGCCGGCTGAACCTTCGTCCCTGCGTGGAAAAGGGGCTGGACAGCCAGTTTATCCTGCGTCTGTTCCTGGAAGCTGCCCAATCCACAACGGCCACGAAAAAAGAATTCCGGCAAAACCTGCGTGTGCTGCAGAGACTGGCAGAAGAAGAAGATACTCCTTTCGAAGCCATTGAGCTGGACATGTTCATGCTGCAGTACGAGGACAAAGGTTATCCTACCGTTCACCACTCCGACGCTTACCGGGCCGCTTATGCCCCAGCCTACCGCGTGGTGATCCAGAAAAAGCTGAAGGATGCCCTGAAGGCACTCCGGAAATAACATCATGCCCCTGCCTGTCCGGCAGGGGTTTTGATTTTCATTTGTATTTATTCTCCTGGCAACTCGACAAAAAAGCCGGATTGTTTTACAATAGCGTTGTGTCTTATAAGACACAAATGCATTGCAAGAACAGGAGAAACCGGCTATGAAATATGTATTGGTCATCGGTGACGGCATGAGTGACGATCCCATTGCGGAGCTTCAGAATAAAACCCCCCTTGAATACCTGGATCTGCCCGATTTCGGCGTTCTGGCCGGCAGCGAAGTGGGCACCTGCCAGACGGTACCTGAAGGCGTGCCCGCCGGCAGCGACACCGCCATTCTCAACATTTTCGGCTATGATCCCCGCTGGAGCTATACCGGCCGCAGCGTGCTGGAAGCCGCCGGCGTGGGCGTGACGCTGAAGAAGGGCGAAGTGTCCATGCGCGTGAACCTTTGCGCCGTGGAAGAAATCGATGGAAAATTGAGCATCCACAGCCATAACGGCGGCAACATCGAAGGCGACGAAGCGGAAACCCTGATGAATGATCTGCTTTCCGATCCCCGGTTCATCCCTGCCGCTCAAAAGGCGAAACTCACCGTCCACGTCAGCCGCACCTTCCGCCACATCGGTGTCTTTTCCGACGTGGATGAAACCGCCGTTTTCAAAACCACTGAACCGCATAACGTATTGGAACAGGACGTTTCCCTTTATTACCCCACCGGCGCCATGAAGGAAGAAATCACCGCCCTGATGCAGGCCTCCTACGAAGTGCTGAAGGATCATCCCATCAACAAGGCCCGCATCGCACAGGGCAAGCTGCCTGCCAACATGATCTGGCCCTGGGGCGCAGGCCGTGCCATGCTGCTGGATAATTTCACCGAAAAGTATGGCCGTACCGGCACCGTCATTTCCGCCGTTCCCCTGGTATGGGGCATTGCGGAGCTGGCCGGGCTCAAGCACCCTGAAGTGCCCGGCGCCAACGGCGATCTGGACACCAATTACGAAGGTAAAGTGGATGCCGCCATTGAGGCTTTGAAGAACGGTGACGATTTTGCAGCCATCCACGTGGAAGCCCCCGACGAAATGACCCACGCCGGCAAGCTGCCCGAAAAAATGGAAGCCATCCGCCGGCTGGATCAGCGTGTGATCAAGCCCCTGCTGGAAAAGCTGCCCGCCCTGGGCGATTTCCGTATCCTGCTGCTCAGCGACCATAAAACCCTCATGTCCACCCGCACCCATGACGGCAAGCCCGTCCCCTATGCCATCTATGACAGCCGCACCCCCGGCACCCCTTCCCGGCTGGATGAAGAAACTGCCGCAAAGGGTGTATGGCTGGCCGAAGGCCGGTTCATTATGGGCCGTCTGCTGGAAGTGGATGCATAATGCAATAAAAGGTTTCCGCACGATCAAGCACGGAAACCTTTTTTTATTGCTTTCAGATGGCTGCGTTTGCTCCGTCCACGGACAGGCTCTGCAAATCAAAGGCCAGGAAAGTAAACCGGAAAGCCTTTTCTTCTTTCAGGTACAGCCGCTTATCCTCCATGGGTTCGGGCCCACAGGAATTGCTGCCCAAAGGTCCCATGGCACCGTCCACCAGCAGGGTAATGCTTTCTGTGTGCCCCAGTTCATAGGTGTGCTGTGCTTCCGTCAGCATCTCAGGGGTGTAATGATGGGCAGAGAAACTGAAATCATCCCCCTTCACCATTAGCGCCATGCCCCGCTTGTCAGACAAAACGGCAAAGGTTGTATCCTCGTGCGCCCCGTTTTCCTGGGGCCGCACATAGGGCTCGTGGGTATCATCCACCGTGCAAACCCACCGCCCCTTCATGGCAGCGGTCTTCTTGTCCGGATAGCTTTCATGCATGCCCCTGCCCTGCCATTCAAGCTGTTCAAACCCGCCGGGCACTTCCATTCTGACGCCCAGCCGGGGCAGATATTCCTCGATTTCACAAAGCGGTATGTATCGGATCTCCAGCTGCACCGCACCCTCACCGGTAACGGTGTATTTCTGTTCCACACGCACAAGCGGCGGTGTGGTCTTCTGCCCGTAAACGCCGCAAATCAGCACTTCTGCGCCCCTTTCCGTCAGGCTGCCCTCCAGCCTTTCATTGCGGCACAAAAGCCTTGCAAAGCCCTTTCTCTGCCATCTGGAGCCCATGCCTGAAAAACCGTTGTCATTATCCGTGGGTGCACGCCAGAAATTGGCCTTCAGCCCCTTCATTCTTTCCACGCCCTGATGGGAAATGCTGCTCATGCCCTCCCTGTCAAAGGTCACAACAGTATCTCCTGTCATTACCCGATAGCCAAAGCCTGCCTTTTCCAGCTGCACCATTGCCTTGGGCAATGGCATTTTTTCTTTTTTCTCCCCAAGCTGCAGTTCAAACTGTTCCCGGGCCACCACATGGCCCTTCTCTGCCCACAGCGTGTTTTCTTTCAGCGCAAATGTGAAGGTGAGCAGTGCCCCTTGATGATATGTTCCCAAATCCAGCTTCTTTTCTTCTGTCTGTGCCGGCAAGGCAGAAAGCTCCATTATTCCATGGCGAAGCACGTGTTTTCCTTCCGTCAAAACCCAGCTGCAATCAAAATGGGAAAGCGGGGCAAAATTCATGGTGTTTTGGAATACCACTTCCCCTGTTTTTTCATCCCTCATCTGCATTCTGACCGGCCGCAGCACCTGCTTGTATTCAATCAATCCGGTATGAGGCGTCCTGTCCGGATACACCAGTGCATCCACGCAGAAGCAGCCGTCATGGGGCCATTCCCCAAAGTCGCCGCCGTAGGCATAATACGGCACTCCATCCTTTCGCTGCAGAATGCCATGATCTGCCCATTCCCATACGCAGCCGCCCAGCATCCGGTCATCGGCATAAATCTGCTGCCAATAATCCTCCAGCTCTCCGGGGCCATTGCCCATGGCATGGGCATATTCACACAGGAAAAAGGGCAGCGGCGCGAATTCATCCGCCACACACTTCAGATTGTTGATTCCTTCATACATCCGGCTGTACACGTCGGTGGTTTTGCCTGGCTTATCCCCTTCGTAATGGATGGGCAGATCGTCCACTGCACGCATGGCTTTTTTCATCGCTGCATGATTGCACCCATAGCCCGATTCATTGCCCAGACTCCACATGATGATGCTGGGATGGTTTCTGTCCCGTTCCACCATGCGTACACCGCGGCTGACAAACTGCTTCTCCCATCCGGAGTCTTCAGCAATCCGGTCGAAACTGCCAAATTCCACCACACCGTGGCACTCAATGTCTGCTTCATCCACCACGTACAAGCCGTATTCGTCACACAATTCCAGGAAACGGGGATCATTCGGGTAGTGGCTGGTACGAACAGTGTTGATATTGTGCCGCTTCATCAGCACCACATCTTTTACCATTTCGCTCACCGGCGTATAGAATCCCAGCACAGGGTGCGTGTCATGCCGGTTGACACCCTTGCATTTGATATTCCTGCCATTCACATAGAAAATGCCGTTTTTGATCTCCACTTTCTTGAAACCGATCTTCTGGCATTCTGCCTGTCCGTCAATGGAGACCATCAGCGTATACAAATGCGGATATTCTGCGCTCCAAGCAGCCACATTTTCCACCTTGCCCTGCACGGTTCCTTCCCCATCCAGGATAGCAACCGTACCGCCGGCCACTTCTCTGTCACCGTCCAGCAGACGGAAGGAGGCTTCCTGCACCCCCTGTGCCTTTACCGTCAAGGTAAACAAACCGTCCCTGTAATCATCGGACAGGGTGGTTTTCATGATAATATCTTCAATCTTCTTTTCACCGAAAGAAAGCAGGCTCACATCCCGGAAAATGCCGCTATGCCGCCACATATCCTGGTCCTCCAGATAGGTGCCGTCGGAATACTGCAAAACAACCACCTTCAGATGGTTTTCCCCTTCCCGGATCTTTTCTGTAATATCAAATTCGCTGCACAGATGAGGACAGGTGCCATAGCCTGTCAATTCATCATTCACATATACATAAAAACTGCTGCTCACACCATCAAAGCGCAGCACTGTCCGCCTTCCCCGGAAACTATCCGGCTGCGTAAATGTGCGTTCATACACCCCCACGCATGTTTCGTCCGGTACATAAGGCGGATCATAAGGGATAGGATAACGCACATTGGTGTACTGGGGTTTGTCATACCCCTGCATTTGCCACACGCCGGGCACCCGAATCTTCCCCTTTTCTCCCTCGCCGGCCACACCGGAAAGTTCCTCCACCTGTTTCCAGCTGCGGTAGAAGGTAAAATTCCATTGTCCATTGAGCAGATAGAAATACGGAGAAAACGAACGCTCTCCCTGCATGGCCATTTCCTCCGTGGGATAGGGCACAAAGGTGGTGCGCATGGGCAGACGATATAGATCGGTACAATTCAAATCCTGAAATTCATAACGCATAAAAAGTTTCCTCCATATGCATGTTTTTTCTTGATTTTATCACATTTTCAGCTTTTTTCATAGCCAAAAAAAGAAAGAAGCGCAGCATTTTTCATCTGCGCTTATGATATTCAATTACACTTTCTGCAGCCACTTTTCGCCCATTTCCACCGCAGCCAGCACTCTTTCAGGGGCAGGGCCGCCTATCAGATTACGGGCAGAAACACAAGTGTTGAGAGAAATAGCTTCATATACATCTTCTTCGAATGCATCGCTCAGCTGCTTCAGTTCGTCCAGCTGCATTTCGTCAATAGCACAGCCCTTGCTGAGGCACTTGGCCACCAGCTGGCCCACAATGCTGTGGGCATCCCGGAAAGGTACGCCTTTCTTTACCAGATAGTCGGCACAGTCCGTAGCATTGGCAAAGCCGTCATTGGCGCTCTTTTTCATGTTCTCGGTGCGGAAGGTGGCGCTGGCCAGCATTTCATGGAACACATGCAGGCATTTCACCAGCGTATCCCGGGCATCAAAGAAGCTTTCCTTATCTTCCTGCATGTCCTTGTTATAGGCCAGCGGAATGCCCTTCATGACGGTGAGCAGCGCCATCAGATCGCCATATACCCGGCCCGTTTTGCCGCGGATCAGTTCCGCCACGTCCGGGTTCTTCTTCTGGGGCATCATGGAAGAGCCGGTGGAGAAACCGTCATCCATGGTCATGAACCCAAATTCCAAACTGCTCCAAAGCACGCATTCTTCGCAGAAGCGGGACAGATGCATCATGCTGATGGAAGCCGCGGCCATGTATTCCAGCAGGAAATCCCGGTCGCTGACGCCATCCAGGCTGTTCATGGAAACAGCGGCAAGGCCCAGCTCCTCCGCCGCAAATTCCCGGTCCAAAGGATAGGTGGTACCGGCCAGGGCGCCGCTGCCCAGAGGCGATACATCCGCCGCTTTTTTCGCATTCTGGAAACGGATAATATCCCGCTTGAACATTTCAAAATAAGCCAGCAGATGATGGCCCAGCGTTACCGGCTGGGCACGCTGCAGATGGGTGTAGCCGGGCATCACGTCGCCGGCATGCTTTTTCGCCAGCTTCAACAGCGTTTCTTCCATTTCGCACAGCAGCGCGATGGTTTCGTCACAGCAATCCTTGGCATACAGATGCATATCCAGCGCCACCTGATCGTTCCTGCTGCGGCCGGTGTGCAGCCGCTTGCCTGCATCGCCGATGCGCTGTGTCAAAAGGCTTTCCACGTGCATGTGAATGTCTTCACTGCTGGCCGGGAAATCCACTTTGCCCGCCTTGATATCCTCCAGAATGGAAGCCAGGCCCGTCTGGATGGCCGCTTCGTCTTCAGCAGAAATAATGCCCTGTTTGCACAGCATTTTGGCGTGTGCCTGGCTGCCGCGGATATCCTGGGCATAAAGCCGCTTATCGAAAGAAATGGAAGAATGGAAGTCGTCCATCAGCTGGCTGGTTTCTTTTTCAAATCGTCCGCCCCAAAGTTTCATTGCTCTTTCTCCTTTATCTTCTGATAACGGCCTTCATACCAGCCGCATACATCATTTTTCTTGCAATAGGCAATGCCGTCATGTTCAAAAATCAATTGAAGCACATCCCCCGGCTGTACCGGCAGACGGTAATCCGTCAGGTTATAACATCGCCATTCTTTTTCATCCCCCTGCAGAAAATGCAAAGGAATCTGCATTTGATAGCCTCGATGCAAAACAGTCGCCCATTTTTCTCCTTTTTCCACCAGCTCCACCACCGGGTCGTGGTAGGGAATATTGTGAGCAGCGGCGGAAGGCGCCTGTGCAGAAAAGGCCCTTATTTCCGGCTTATCCGCTGCGCTGAGGTGGGAAAATTCTGCGCCCTGCCAATCGGTGATCACAAGGTTCAGCTGCCCGTCCCCTCTCACGCCGCATCCGCCGTCAATGGAAATAATGTGCCTGTCTTTTTCAATAACGGGCCCATGCTGCAGAAAATCAGGGTTGTACAGCGCAACCGGCCAATGCCCCACGATCACCCATTTTTCAAACGATAATCCCTTGTTCAGAAAATCATCGTTTTTCAGCAATCCATAGGGGTCTGTTCCTTTCAGCTCATCCAGCCGTTCATGAGGCAACCCGCCATGAACAAAAAGAAAGGCTTCCGTTTCCACAATGGTGGGCAGATTTCTGATAAAATCCATCTCTTTGGCAAAATGTTTGCGCAGCATTTTGAAAAGCCCCGGCATTTCACCGTCTCTTTCCATGTCCAGCCCCATTTCGTGCATCATTTCACCCACAATGCTGCTGCCCCACCATTTTTCTGCCGTACGGGAAAAGCTGATCACATCCGCCTGATTCTCCGGCGAATCATTTTCCAATAAGCTCAGCCGCCACAAATCCACATTGCCCATCAGGGGAAACACGTTTTCCTGCTCAGCCAGCCCCATCACATACCGTAGTGTGTCCAGGCTGCCCGGCCCTTTCTCGATCATGTCTCCCACGATCATCAGCGCATCTTCCCGGGAGAACGCCGCTTCTTTCAGCAGCCGCTTCAGCAAATGTCCATGGCCGTGAATATCGCTGGTTACAAGAATGCGTTTATATGGGCGCAAAGACGCCTGTTGAATCTTTACACGCATCCTCTGGCCCTCCTTCTCTCATAACCTTTACATTATACCAAACCTTCCCTTTTTTCACAAGCAAAAACCGGATGGAATGGTGTACTTTCCCTGTTCCATCCGGCTTTGTTTCAAATGAAATTACTTATCCTGCTTTTCGGCTTCTTCCTTGGCCAGAGCCTGAACCTTCAGGGGCAGGCCAAAGAGGTTGATGAAGCCTTCGGAATCGTGGTGGCTGTACAGGTCTTCACTGTCGCCGAAGGTGGCGATCTTTTCCATGTACAGGCTGCACTTGGCGGTAACGCCAGCACCCATGCAATTGCCCTTATACAGCTTCAGCTTGGAGGTACCGGTCACGTTCTGCTGGGTGCTGGTCACGAAAGCGGAAAGAGCTTCCCGCAGGGGGGTGTACCACTGGCCGTTGTACACCAGATCCGCAAACTTCAGGGCCACCTGCTGCTTGTAGTGCTGGGTTTCCTTATCAATCGTGATTTCTTCCAGGTTGTTATGGGCAGCATACAGCAACGTTCCGCCGGGAGTTTCGTACACGCCGCGGCTCTTCATGCCCACCAGACGGTTTTCCACCATGTCCACGATACCAACGCCATTGCGGGCAGCGATTTCGTTGGCCTTTTCCAGCAGGGAAACAGCATCCATCTTTTCACCGTTGATGGCCACGGGAATACCCTTTTCGAATTCCACGGTCACATATTCGGGTTCATCGGGCGCATCTTCAGGCAGGGTGCACACCAGGGGCACATGCTTGGGCATTTCCAGTTCGGGGAATTCCAGCTCGCCGCCTTCGTGAGAAAGATGCCAGATGTTCTTGTCCATGGAATAGGGACGCTTCTTGGTGACAGGCACATCGATATTGCGGGCCTTGGCATAGTCGATAGCGTCTTCGCGGCTCTTGATATCCCAGATACGCCAGGGGGCGATAATCTTCATGTGGGGATCGAAAGCCTTGATGGTCAGCTCAAAACGCACCTGGTCGTTGCCCTTGCCGGTGCAGCCATGGCAGATGGCAGTGCAGTTTTCCAGATGAGCAATCTCCACCAGCCGCTTGGCAATCAGAGGACGGGCAAAGGAAGTGCCCAGCAGATATTTATTTTCATACACGGCACCGCACTGCAGGGTGGGCCAGATGAAATCTTCCACAAATTCTTTCTTCAGATCGGCGATGTACAGCTTTTCAGCACCGGTCTTCTTGGCTTTTTCGTGAAGGGGTTCCAGTTCTTCGCCCTGACCCACGTCACCGGCCACGCAAACCACGTCGCAATCATAATTTTCCTTCAGCCACGGAATGATGATGGAAGTATCCAGACCGCCGCTGTAAGCCAACAAAACACGCATTTTAGCCATTGCTTTTGCCTCCAAATTCAATTTACGGGCATAGTATACATCCGTCTGCATAAAATTGCAATAGGTTTTGGAAAATTTCCTGAAATTTTTTATTTCTATGCAGAAATCTATGTATATTCCGTATAAAACGCATGTTTGACAAATATTTTCTCCTTTGCTAAAATAAGATGTACAAACACACATGAATAAAGGAGCGTTTCCTATGAAGCACACCACCTATCCCCTGCATGTGGCCGGCCTTGTGCGGGACCTGCCCATCTGCCGTGTGAACGACAATCTCTATATCGGTGCTTTCGTGATTTTCGGCGATGTGGAGCTCACCGAATGCTGCGCCCGGGATCTTCTGAAAGTGGCCCCGGAACATGATATCATCATCACCGCCGAATCCAAGGGCATTCCGCTGGCCTACGAAATGGCAAAGCAGAGCGGTAATAACCGCTACCTCATTGCCCGCAAGATCCCCAAGCTCTACATGAAAAACGTGTTCACGGTGAAGGTGAATTCCATCACCACCGCCAAGGAACAAACCCTCTGCATCGATGAAGAGGATGCCAATTTCATGAAGGGCAAGCGGGTGCTGATCGTGGACGACGTGATCTCCACCGGCGAATCCCTGTACGCCGTGGAACAGCTGGTAGAAAGGGCCGGCGGCAATATTGTGGGCAAAATGGCCATCCTGGCCGAAGGCGACGCCCAGGCCCGCCCCGACATCATTTATCTTGAAAAACTGCCCCTCTTCCATCCCGACGGCACCGTGATGGAATAAGCCTCTTGAAAACATTGAACTCCGGGACACTTTCCTGTGCCCCGGAGTTTTTTACTTTTCGGCAAATTCATAAAGAACTACCGGCTTTCCTTCGCCGCCCGCTTTTTCATAACATTTGCAGGCTGCTTCATTCTCTTTGTTTGTAATCAAAAACATCTTATCGCACCCCATTTCTTTCACACGATTGCGAATATACGTCATTATCACTGTACCAAACCCTTTTCTTTGATACTGCTCCATCACATCTATTGCGTGCAGATAAAATGCTTTTCGACCATCCGGTTTGATCATTTTGTACCCAAAGGCAAATCCGATAATCTTTTCTTCTTCCACGCCAACAAATCCAACAGCATGTTCTTGCTGCAAAAATATTGCAATTTGCACTTCGTTGTATTGTGTTCGTTGATCATCCACAAAATGCTTCAATAAACCTGCATCTTCAATTGTTAATATTCTGCATTCCATCAGCCAATTTCCTTCACAAAACAAATAATTCGGTTGGCTTCTTCGAAGCCGCAGGCCAGATGAAATTGCAGGCTTTCGGTATTGTCCAGCTCGCAGTCGCTGGCAAATTCCCGGCAGCCCATTTCTTTGGCCCATTCCTGCGCTTTGCCAAGCAATGCCCGGGCTACGCCAAGGCCCCGCATGGCATCGTCCACATAAATGCCTTCCAGATACCCCACCGGGCTTTCTTCCGTGCCCTCCACATAATCATGCCGCAGGGAAACAAGGCAGATGCCGCAAAATGCGCCTTCCTCCCGGGCGAGAAACGCAGCCTTTTTCGCTTCGCCGATGTATTCCATCGCACATTCCAGTATTTCCTCTTCAGTGTGACCAGGCCACAACTTCATCAAAAGATCAGCAGCACATTTTGCATGCTCTTTTTCCGCCTTCATCAGTCGCACCATGCTCACGCTCCTTTATTTTTTTATACGCAAAAAACCACCTTTGTTTCAGGTGGTTTTTGCAGTGCCTGAAAAAACCGTTTGAATTAGGCTTCTTCGGTGGCCACGGTCTGGGTGGCGGCGCGCTGCACATAGCCGCTGCGCAGGCAACGGGTGCACACGTTCAGACGCATGGGACGGCCTTCCACAACCACGCGCACCTTCTGCACATTGGGAGCCCAAGTGCGGTTAGACTTGCGTTCAGAGTGGCTCACGTTGTGACCGCTCATACGGCCCTTGGCACATACTTCACAAAACTTGCCCATTTTTAATTACCTCCCCGGGTAAATTGCTTTTGGTGACGCAGTTTCCTGCGATACATCCATAATTGACAGCTTTGCTATTGTAACACATTCAGTTTCCAATTGCAAGCGTTTTTTCACATTTTCCATCCCTCTTTTTCCCGTTTTTTTGCTTTTCGATACATTTTTTACTTTTTTCGCAATTTCCTTTCTATTTTTCATATTTTGTGTTATACTGTTTCCAATAACACAAGGGAGCGTGTACCCATGCGCATCGCTGAACTGAACAGAGAGCAATTCGAAGGCTATGAACTGGTGTTTTCCTACGACAGCAGGGCTTATTACGATCTGCGCATCCGTACCACGGAGAATGTATTTTCCGTGGAATTTGTGCGCACCCCCTGCCCCCTGATTCACAAGGAATTTACCGATGCTTTGTTTGCCCCCCATTGGGATGACCCCCGGGCATTCGGCCTGTGGGACGGGCAGAAGCTGCTGGCCGTGATGGAAGTCACCCCGGAAAACTGGAACAACCGCCTGCGCATCACCAACCTTTTTGTGCAGGACGGCTACCGGCGCCGGGGCTACGGCACATTGCTCATGACCCGCGCCCGGGAAATTGCCAAGGCTCAGGGACGCCGGGCATTGATTCTGGAAACCCAATCCTGCAACTCTGCCGCCATTTCATTCTACCTCTCCCAAGGCCTCTCCTTTATGGGCTTCAACGCCTGTGAATATTCCAATGAGGACAAAGAAAAACACGAAGTGCGCATAGAGATGGGCTGTTTCCTGTAATATTTTCCCAATATTTTGTATCTTTTCCGCCCGAAGGCATCCTGAATGCTTTCGGTTTTTTCATTCTCCGGCTGTGCATAAATTGTTTAGTATTTTTTGATACTCATTCATAAATATGCATCCAATTCTTTGGCATAATAAGCAGGTACCCCAGCAAAAGGAGGAAACCACCATGCATTTCAGGCGTATCCGTGATTTGCGAGAGGACGCCGACCTGACCCAAACCCAGATCGCTGAACACCTTGGCATCGCACAAACCGTCTACAGCCGTTATGAGCGGGGCTACCAGACCATCCCCCTGCACCTGCTCATCCGCCTGGCCGATTTCTACAATGTCTCTCTGGATTACCTGACCGGACGTTGTGACCAGGCAAACCCTTCCCCCGCAAACGAGAAAACGCAAAAGCGCTGATAAAACAAAAAAACACCGTCCTTCACAGGCGATTTTATAGGGAAAACAAGAACAGGCTCTCCCCGGAAAAACCGGGACAAGCCTGTTCTTTTTGCTTTCTTTTATTGTTTTTTCATTATTTCCGAAGACCGTACCAGAAGGTAATTTCAATGGTTTTGATCTGATCCATGCCGGCGGAATTGAGATCAATGGGGGTGGGCGTGGTGCCGGTCAGATCGCCGTAACGCACACGGGCGCTTTCCCGGGGCACTTTGGTCACCCAGCTGTTATACAGGTTCACCCGGGTACAGATGCCGTTATCGCTGGTGGTATAGGGGCGGCCCTTGAAGCGGTACACTTCCCCATTGATTTTGCACTCGGTGATGTCCACCACCCAGCCGGGATGCAGCGTTTCGCCGTTGGCAATGCCCAGAGCGGCAAAGGCAATGGATGCGGAATAGCCTTTATCGGTGCCGGTGAAATCCAGCGCCACCTTGTATGTGCCTTCCCCGTCGATCACCACGTCCGTGGCCACCAGGCCGCCGCTGATGGAATCGGGCTGGTATTCATCTCCCACGCTGTAGGAATAGGCCCAGGAGCCATCGCTCCACATGATCCAGGCAACAGCCTTGTCAGTGCCGGCAGCAACCACATCGGTGCGGAAGGTGTCAGGGGCTTCGGAAAGCATGGCGTCCATGTTTTCCTTTGCTGCCTGCTGCACTTCTTCCAGGGCTTTTCCTTCTTCGGAAGCCACATTGCGTCCGGCATACAATTTTGCCATCTCTTCGTCGCTCATCTTCAGTTCCTTGCGCACATAAAAACCGCTGCAGTCCCACAGGCAGGAAGTGTAATCATAATAATCACAATTGTCCAGGAAACGGGTGTGATAGTTGAGGGTGTTTGCCTTCAGCTCCGTCCCGATGGGCAATGCGCCGTATTCGCCAATCACCACACCATATCCCTGCTTGACAAACTTCTGCATCCGGGACAGCATTTTGTCCATGGCTTCATAATCCTTCTTGGTACCCCAGGCCGTAGCGCCCGATACGCTTTCGGCCCCGCAATAGGACCAGGGATCATAATAATGCACCGAGATCAGCAGCTTGTCTTCCGCCGTATCGGTGGGCATTTTGAAGCGGTTATCGCAGGTTTGTTCGATGTTGGTGCCATAACCGGGAATCAGCAGGAAACGATTGGCATTGTTGCCGCCGGTGGCACGAACCGTGTCCACAAACGCCTGGTTCACTTCGTTTGCCAGGGCATAGCGTTCGTTATCGGACAGATAGCTGACCACAGAGTCGTTGCAATACAGCGCAGAATCCTCGTCAAAACGGGCGCCGATTTCTTCGTTGGCCCCTTCAAAGATGAGATAATCGGAATAATCTTTGAAATATTCGGCAATCTGCTGCCACATGCCCTTGTAGGCTTCCATGGCCAGGGCACGGGTCTCCGCCTTTTCGGAGCCGAACATGCCCCACCAGCCGCCGTCCCAATGGTCGTTGATGATCACATACATACCGGCATTGCGGGCATAATCCACAATTTCCTTCACCCGGGCCAGATAAGGCTCGTCCAGGGTATAGTCCCCCTTATCCAGATGGGAAGCGTTGGTCATCCATGCCACAGGAATGCGAATGGTATCAAAGCCTGCTTCCTTCAGGCCATACAGCATTTCCTGGGTGGTTACCGGCTGGCCCCAACCCACTTCATATGCCGTGGGTTCCTTGCCGGTATTGCCGCCAAGGCCAAATTTCCGTGCGTCGCAGGCTTCCATGGTATTGCCAAGGTTGGTACCGTTGCCCATCAGCCGGGTCAGTTCCACAGCGGTAAGCCCCTCGCGCATCACCCCGTCATCCCCTTCTGCCAGAGAAAGCGCCGGGCAAACCATCAGCACAGCCAGCGTCAGGCACAAAAGCAAACGAAGCATTCTGCCATTGCCAAACATTGATTTTCATCCTTTCCAAATCGTATTGCAAACGTTTTCATGTTCCTATTATAGCAACAATTGTCCTCTTTTGCAATCGTTTTTTCATTTTTGGCTTTCTTTTCCCCATTTATTCTGCTATACTGCTTTTATCAAAATGCAAAGGAAGAGAAGATTGGAGATCCTGCATCAGAACAAAGATTTTGCCGTGATCATCAAGCCGGTGGGCCTGGATGCGGAAAAGGAATGCCCCGAAGCATTAAAAGCACAGCTGGGCGGCGAAATATACCCTCTGCACCGGCTGGACAAAAACGTGGGCGGCGTGATGGTGTATGCCCGAAACAAGCAGACGGCAGCCGCTCTTTCCCGGTGTATTCAGGAAGGCGGCATGGTAAAGGAATATGTAGCCATTGTGCACGGCACGCCGGAAAAGGAAGGCACGCTGGAAGATTTGCTGTATAAGGATCCCCGGAAAAATAAAGTGTTTGTGGTAAACAGAAAAAGAAACGGCGTGAAGGAAGCCCGGCTTTCCTATCAGGTGCTGAAAACGGAAAAGGAAAACAGCCTGGTGCAGGTGCGCCTGTTCACCGGCCGCACCCACCAGATCCGGGTACAGTTTGCCAGCCGGGGCTTTCCCCTTCTGGGCGATCATAAATACGGTGCCCGGGATGATGAAAAAGCGCCGCAATTGTTTTCCTTCCGCATTTCCTTCCCCTGGAAGGGTGAAACGCTGGTCTTTTCCGCCCTGCCGAACTGGGCAAAATAAAAAAAGAACAACGTCCTATAGACGTTGCTCTCCCCAAGATGCCGCTGTCCCCCATCTTTTCACCCGCTATGTTAAGCAGGCTGGTGCCCTGCGATGATTTTTTGCCTTCCCCTGGCATGCCTTGCGGCAAGGGGGCCTGACAGCCGACCACACGACCCGGGCTCCATTTTGTGAAATGTGGGTAAAAACAGAGAACTGGCGAACACCTCAGGTTCTGCTTTTATTATACAAGAATCATCCGTGCTTGTCAATCATCTGTCCGGGTCGTTTTCCAGTGCGCGTCGGATCTCCCTGTCGTAAAAATCGCATAATTCATTGGCCGCTTCCATGGTTTCCGCTTCCCCGGTAATTCGGACGGACGGACGGGTCTGGTGGGGCACAATGCTGGCATATCCGTTTTCGTGCTGCACCTGCATGCCCCTTTCCAGCGTGTAAGGCAGCGCTGCCCGGCAACAAAGCGCATGCAATATTCTGGCCTTATCCGTGTCCCGGCAGTCCACCTCACGGCACACCACATGGGCCCCCGGCAGTTTTTGCAGCATATTTTCCAGTGTTTCTTCCTTCATGTCATCGCATATTTGCAATAAACCGGCCACCCCATCCCCCATTCTTCTTTCCTGTTGAAGACATGCTTCGCTTTTATTCTTGGGATGCAGCGGAAACATGATACCGGCACATCTTGGCACTTCTTCCAGATCGTACACCTTATCCCCTTTTTCCTTCATCATTTTCAGGCGCAGCAATTGCAGCTGCGTTTTTTCTATGGGCCCGTTTTCGGTGATGCAGCCCAAATCCCTTCCGTCATCTGCGATGATAAAGCCCACTTCACCCTTTCGCAGGGCGGTGGACGCGCCTTTCCCCGTGCGGATTTTTTCAACGCCGATTCTTTTCAGCCCGTTCTCCGCCAGATGCAAAACCTGCGCATCTGCGCAAAATACAGCAATGGGTGTTTTCAGCGCTTTTTTGCTCATTCCTTTTGTCAGCGCCGCCAGACAGATTTCCTCCATTCCGGCTAGGAAGGAAATTTCTCCCTGCTGATCTTTTTCATTTTTCCACCCGGATTGCAGCAGGCCTTCCATTTTTCTTCTTGTCTGTGAGGAAAGAGGCATGCCTTCTTTTTCCAGAAAATACAATCCATCCGCTGCAGCCAGAATGCCGCCGTCTGCATGCAGAATATGCACCGCCTCCTGCAGCATGGGAAGCGAAGCACTCTCGCCGCTCATCACATTGGCTCCGCCCAGCGCCGCCGTGCCTGTTGCCACTGCCTGCATTCCCTGGGCCGACCGATGGGCTGTGATCACGGTTTTGATTCCCGTTGCCGCCAGATACACCTGCGTCAGCCTGCAGGCCGCATCCGCCGATGGGCATACCGCCATATCCTCTTCCCACAGGCATTCACAGCCCGCCTGGCGCTGCCTGCTTTCCCGCAGCACCGCCCCGGATGTCACCCGGATATCCGGCCATATCTTCACCCCCGGGTGCATATTCACATGGGCGCCCACCCGGGCTTCGCTGCCCACGGCACATCCGTTCTCCAGCACAGCGCCGCCCATCACTTTGGCCCCATTGCAAAGCACACTGCCTTCCAGTCTTGCCTTGGCGCTCACCCCGGCATTTTCCCATAGACAGCTGTTTTCGATCACCGCACCTGCACCCACACGGCACCCTTGTCCAATCACTGCATCTTTAATCACGGCGCCTTTTTCAATCACAGCATCCCGGCCAATGTAAAAATGTCCCCTCAGATGCACATCGTGGGAAAGCTTTGCCTCCGGATGAATCCCCTTGTCCGCATCAAGTGCCACTTTTCCCTGCAGCAAATCCTTTTGCGCCTCCAGATAAGCCTCCTGATTGCCCACATCACACCAATAGCCATCCATTTCATAGCCATACAGTTTTTTACCCGCTGCCAGCAAGGATGGAAATACGTCCTTTCCAAAGTCCGGCATGCCGTTTTCGGGAATGTATGAAAAAATCTCCGGTTCCAGAATATAAATGCCTGTATTGACAAGATTGGTAAACGCCCGGCTCCAGTCCGGTTTTTCCACAAAGCGGGTGATGCGCCCATCCCTGTCCGTCATCACGGCACCGTATGCCAGGGGAACCTGCACCTTTTTCAACACCAGCGTGGCCAGGGCATTTTTCTTTTTATGATATGCCAAGGCCGCCGTCAGGTCGCAATCCGTCAGCCCATCCCCGGACAAAACAAAAAACGTGTCTTTAATATGTTCCCGGGCCATGCGCACGCTGCCCGCCGTGCCAAGGGGCTCCGTCTCCTCGAAATAGGATATCTCCATCCCTTCTTTTTCGCCTTCCCCAAAGGCAGCCCGAATTTTTTTCGGCTGATACCAAAGCGTCACGCCCACCCGGCTGATATTGTGCTTTTTCAGCAGTTGCAGCGTGTATGCCATCACCGGCTTGCCAAGGAGAGGCACCAGGGGCTTGGGACAATGGATGGTCATGGGACGCAGCCTGACCCCTTCTCCTCCTGCCATGATGATCGCCCGGATATCCACACGCATCGCTCCTTTTTTTGTTTCTTTGTTCTTCTATTATGTGCGCCAGCTGTTTTTCATATGCCTGTTTTCCCCCATTCCATTTTCAGTCATAAAAGGTTTACGATTTCGCTATTGCATTTTAATGAAAAAAGTGTTATTACTTAAGGAGAATGCATTTGCATCCTTATGTTCCATATTTTGGAATTATCACAGAAAAGGACCAAAAAACATGGAAATCAACTGGTATCCGGGGCATATGGCCAAGGCCAAACGCCTTTTATCTGAACAATTGAACCGGGTGGACGTGGTGATTGAGCTTTGCGATGCGCGTCTGCCTTTTTCCAGCCGCAATCCTGACCTGGCCCGCCTGACGGAAAAGAAAGAAAAGGTGCTCATCCTTGGCAAGGCGGACCTGGCCAACCCCAACCTCACCAACGAATGGCTGCGCATTTTCCGTGCCGAAAATATCCCCTGCGCCGCTTTGGATATGAACAAACAGGCAAAACAGGCCCTGCGTCTCATTGACCAGGCCGCCAAGGAAACCGTGGAACGCGCTGCCCAGCGGGGCATCCGCAAAACGGTACGCGCCATGGTGGTGGGCGTGCCCAATGTGGGCAAATCCACCTTCATCAACCGTCTCCACGGCGGCAGCATTGCCAAGGTGGGCGATATGCCCGGCGTCACCCGTTCCAACCAGTGGGTGAAGGTATCTCCCTATCTGGAACTGATGGACAGCCCCGGTCTCCTGTGGCCAAGGCTGGACGATCAGGTGGCCGCCAAGCGCCTTTCCTATATCGCCGCCATCCGGGACGAAGTGCTGGATACTGCCCATCTGGCCATTCAGCTGCTGGAAGATTTGAAGGTGATGGCACCTCAGGCCATGCAGGAGAGGTTCAAGATCAAGGATATGTCCGTTTCCGGGGCAGATTTGCTGGACGCTGTGTGCAAAGGCCGCGGCTTTTTGATGAAAGGCGGCGTGATGGACTGGGAGCGTGCCTGCAAGATTGTGCTGGATGAATTCCGGGGCGGCAAGCTGGGCCGCATCACGCTGGAAGCCCCCAAAGCGGAGGAAACAAATGAATAAAAAACGCATGGAACGGCTGCAGGTGCTCACCCAGACGGATATGCCCCTTTGGGAACAGGGCATCCTTTTCGCCGGGATGGACGAAGCAGGAAGAGGCCCCCTTTGCGGCAATGTGGTCACCGCCTGTGTGATCATGCCCAAGGAGCCTTTGCTTGAATGGGTGGACGACAGTAAAAAGCTTTCCCCCAAACGCAGGGAAGAAATGTACGACCGGATCATGGAAGAAGCCCTGTATGTGGGCATCGGCCAGGCGGATCCGGAGGAAATTGACCGGGTGAATATCCTGGAAGCCACCAAAAACGCCATGCGGCGGGCTGCCGAAAACTGTCCTGCTTCCCTGTATCTGATCGACGCTTTGCAGGGCCTTGGGTTAAACGGCGAAGAAAGGGGCATCATTCACGGTGACGCCGTGTGCTATTCCATTGCCGCCGCATCCATCATTGCCAAGGTGACCAGGGACCGTCAGATGGAAGAATTGGACCGGCTCTACCCCGGCTACAATTTTCAGCAGCATAAGGGCTATGGCACCGCCCAGCACATTGCCGCCCTGAAGGAACTGGGGCCCTGCCCCGCCCACCGGCGTTCCTTCATCAAAAATTTCGTATGAACATTGTAAAAACCGGGCTGATGGGCGAATGGAAAGCAGAACGTTTCCTGAAAAAGCAGGGCATGCGTGTGCTGCGCCGCCGCTATCAAACGCCCCACGGCGAAATAGACCTCATTTTGCAGGACGGTGAAATCATCGTGTTTGCCGAAGTGAAATACCGTCCTGCCGGGCAGATGGGCGATGGTGCATCTGCCGTGGATATGCAAAAGCAAAACAGGCTGCATTATGCCGCCAGGCGGTATCTGAAAGATCACCCCAACGCTTTTGTCCGGTTCGACGTGGTGGAAATCACCGCCGCCGGCATCCGGCATATTCCAAATGCATTTTAAGGAGTGCTTATGCAGGCAAAGAATAAACGCATCCTCCTCATTCTGGCTGCCGCCCTTCTTCTTTTGTGCGGCGTTTATTTCCTGACCCGCTCCGGGCCGGAAATCACCTATGAAAACCTGATTGAAAACGGTAGCTTCCTGGACGTGGACGAAAGCGGCCTGCCCGCAGGCTGGCACACCAGCGCCTATTTCCATGATGCGGACACGCTTTGGGAAGTGACGCAGGAAGGCGCCCATATCGTCAATCCCCGTCTCAATGACGCCCGCTTTGCCCAAACCGTGCCCGTTGCGCCGGATACCCTCTATTGCCTCAGGGGCCTGATCCGTGCACAGGCAACCGATGGCCTTGGGGCCAACCTGTCCATCGAAGGGGTGTACACCTTCTCTGATTCCGTGTACGATTCCCAGGGCGAATGGCAGGAAGTATTTCTGTACGGCCGCACCGGCGAAAAACAGAACTATGTCACCATCTATGCCCGTCTGGGAGGCTACAGCGGCGAAAGCCAGGGCGAAGCCTGGTTCCGGGATATCACCCTGAACCGGGTGGATCATGTGCCCGAAGGCTATTTTGTCCAGAACTTTGTTCAGCCGTCCAATAACAATTTTGAACCGGAAACCACCGCCGAAAAAACCGGTGCTTTCACCATCGTTTTTGTTTGCATCCTGTATACGGCCGCCTTCCTGTTCCTCAAGGATAAGCTGCCCCGTGCTCCCCTTGCGGTGCCCCGGAAAAGCAGGCAGCGGCTTGCCGTTTTGCTGGTTTTGCTGCTGGCCTTTGTTTCCCGGGTAATCGCCATGCTTGCCGTGCCCGGATATGACGTGGATATCGGCTGCTTCACATCCTGGGCCGCCCATATGGCAGAAGTTGGCCCGGTACAGTTTTATAACACCGTGGGCTTTTGCGATTATCCTCCCGGATATATGAATATCCTGTGGATCATCGGTCTCATCGGCCGTGCCTTTAACGGCGTGACGGAATGGATGGTAAAAATGCCCGCCGTTTTGTGCGATACGCTGATCTGCCTTGTGCTTTATCAGGAAGGCAAGCGGCGCACCAATCACCGCACCGCCCTGCTTATTTCCCTCTTTTTCGCCCTGAACCCCGTATCCTTCGTTTCCGGCGCCTGCTGGGGACAGACGGACAGCCTGATGGCGCTGCTTTTGCTGGTTGCGGTGGTGAATGTACTCCGCAGCCGCTGGACGTGGGCGCTGCCTGCTTATGTGGCGGCAGTGCTGATGAAGCCTCAGGCGCTGATGTTCGGCCCCATGGGTGTGGCTGCTTTGGTCCTGCACCTGAAAAACGAAAAAAGCAGCAAAAAAGCCCTGCAGGATCTGCTGATGGGCATAGGCCTTTCTCTGGTGGTTTTTGTCGCTCTGGCCCTTCCTTTCATCGTTGATATCCAGGGGGAAAAGCGTGGGCTTTCCTTCCTTCTTTCCCTCTATGGCAACACCATGTCCTCCTACGGCTACGCCACCATCAACGCCTGCAATCCCTACTTCCTGCTGGGGCTGAACTGGTTCCCGGCGGAAAACAACGCCTCTGCCGCAGCCTGTGTGGTCATTCCGCTGCTTGCCGTTCTGCCCGCCGTTTTTGCCTGCGTAATGCACAGGCAGCAGGAATGGAAAAAGGACATTTCCCTGCTTTGTGTGATCGGCCTCTCCTTTATGCTGGCCGTATCCGTCCTGGTTTTGTCACTCAGCCATTCCCTCACCTATGCTGCCCTTTCCACCTGCATGATCGTCTATAGCGTGGTCCTGTGCTGCGTGCAGTTCCTGATCAAAGGCGATATGAAAAGGCTGCCCTCTCTTGCGGCCGCCATGCTGATGCTGCTTTTCGCCTGCGCCGGCATGATGCACGAAAGATACCTGTTCCCGGTGGCGGTGCTGCTGCTTGTGGGCTATGCCGTAACGAAGGACCGCCGTCTTTTGTACCTTTCCCTGCTTGTCTCCATCGCCAGCTTCATCAATATTGCCTGCGTGCTGGACCGCAATATCCGCATCGGCGGCGTGGACGGCCATCTGTCTGCCCCCCTTTGCAACATCACAAGCGATCTTTCCTTCCTGGAATACCTTTCTTCCGTCCTCATCACTATCAGCACCATGCTGTGCCTGTATACGGTGTTTTCCCCTGTTCCGGCGAAGAAAGAAAACCGGCAAATGCAGGAAACGGAAAAGCCGCTTCCGCCCCCCTGCGAAAAGCCTTCCATCCCCCGCCTCAAAGGCTGGGATTTCCTCCTGATGGCCTCCATCACCCTTTTGTACGCCGTGCTGGCTTTCACCAATCTGGGCTCCGCAAAAGCCCCGGAAACAGCCTGGGTAACGGAGAACCCAAACGAATCCATTGTGCTTGATCTGGGTGAAGAAAGAGAATTTGCCGTCCTCTATTACAGCGGCATCCACTGGATGGATTTGTCTTTTGATGTGGAAGCGGGTTCCGATATGCTCACCTGGTCTCATCGTCAGGGGGCGGCAAACACAGGGGACTGCTTCAAATGGCAGTATGTCACCGGCACCCAGTATTCCCCCTTCACCGGCCGTTATGTGCGCATCACCGCAAGTCAGCCGGATCTGACCCTCCACGAAATCCTGATCCGGGATGCCAAAACCGGCGATACCATCCCCTACACCATCGCGGAAAACTACGCAAACGATACTGTGCAGTATATTCTGGACGAGCAGGACACCCTGGAAGGGGAACCCGGCTGGTATAACTCCACCTATTTTGACGAAATCTACCATGCCCGCACCGGCTATGAACATCTTCACGGCCTGCGCACCTATGAAACCAGCCATCCGCCCCTTGGCAAGGTGCTGATCAGCTGGGCCATCGCCATTTTCGGCATGAATCCCTTCGGCTGGCGCTTTGCCGGCGCTTTGGCCGGGGTATTGATGCTGCCGGGCATGTATCTGCTGGGCAAACTGCTTTCAAAGAACAAATGGGGCGGCCTTTTTGCCATGCTGATGATGGCCTTTGACCTGATGCACTTCACTCAAACCCGAATCGCCACCATTGACAGCTTTGTGGTATTGTTCATCATCTGGTCCGTATACTTTATGCTGTATTGGTTCCGGATGGATTTCTTTGCAAAGCCTTTCTGGAAAACACTGGTGCCCCTTGGGCTTTCCGGGCTGTTTTTCGGTTTCTCCATCGCCAGCAAATGGACAGGCGTGTATAACGGCGTAGGCCTTGCCATCCTGTTCTTCTGGGGCATCTTCCGCCGCTGGCGTACCTGGCAGGACGCAAAAGCCATTCCTGCATCCAGCCGCACCCAGGAAGAACAGCTCATTGCCAACGGCGGCCGTCGCATGCTGCTTTCCGTGGCCAGCTGTCTTCTGCTTTTTGTTGCCATTCCGCTTTTCATTTACTATCTGTCCTATATCCCCTACTTCGCCTGGGAAGGCGGCGTAACGGTGAAAAAGGTGATCGAGGCCGCTGTGGGCAGCTATTTCACCACCGGCCAGATGGGCGGCATGCTGGGCTACCACGGCCAGCCGGGGCTGGGCATGGATCACGATTTCTATTCCCCCTGGTGGGAATGGCCGGTAATCGCAAAGCCCATGTGGTATTCCTATTCTTCGTTCAACACCCCCACCGCCACTTCCACCATCATGGCCAT
>JAFSBN010000209.1 GCA_017437265.1 Clostridia bacterium | reverse complement strand
TCCCGGCTGTAGTTATCCGGCGCATATTCCAGCGCCGCCAGATAATCCTCATCCGCCAGGATGGATTTCACCTGCACCCGATGGCAGGTGGGCACCCGTTTATCGGTAGCAGGGTCCTCCACATATTCAATGCCATAGCGGCTCAGCGCAATGCCAAAATGGGCTTCGGCATCCCCTTCATTGCTTTCCAGTATTTTTTCATAGGCCCCGATGGCCTTATCAAAATCACACTGGCGCCGGAAATGATTGGCCCGGTTATAGCGGTTGGCCTGCTGTTCATCCTCCACCTTGGGAATGGTGCACACGCTGCCGCAAAACTCACAGGTGCCATAGGTATCTCCGGGCTGGAAAAGAATATCGCCGCCGCACATTTTGCATTTGATAATCATGGGAGATGCTCCTTCGGTATATTCACGTTCTTTGTTTCGTTCCTGTTCAATTTCCTTCCGTTGTTCCGCAAGGCCTGTTTATTTGCCCATTCTGGCCGCATCATTGCGCTGGCGCAGCAGGTTGGCTGCCTGTTCTGCCAGTTTGAGGGCCTCTTCCTTATGATCCGCAAGCTTGATCTGGGCCAGCAGCCCGGCCAGGGCCGTTTCCATTTCTTCCGTTGCCGGGGAGGAAACGGGGTCCGAAAACTGCAAGGCTTCCGCCAGCTTTTCCACGGCCTTTTGCACCTGGGCATCCTGCTGGACGGCGGCCACGGCCTTGGCCTGCTGGCGCAGGGCCTTCATGGCCTTGGTGGTATCGGGCAGGGCCTGTTCCGAGGCGGCCACCACTTCCCTTCCGGCATCCCTTACAATCAACAGCCCGGCGCACACCGCAAGCACCGCCACTTCCACCAGCACCGCCACCCAAACGGGGCACAGCCCGGCCAGGGCCATCAGCACAAAGCTGACCGCCGCCTGCACCATCAGGCCCAGCACCGCCGCCTTGAAAATGGGCCAGCCAAGCACCTTGCTTTCCAGGGTTTCATCCTTGCGGAAGGAGCGCCAGAACGCCGCCCCCGTAACCGCAAACATCAAAAGCGTGCAGGCAAAGGCCACAAAGAACACCGCATTTTGCATAAACGGCAGCAAAAAGGCCAGCGCCGTATAAACGATCAGGGCCAGGGCGCCCAGCGCCAGGGCATGTACATTCAGCTTTTTCATTTTTTATTCCCCTTTCTTATGGCCGCAGTTGGAGCAGAAATTGCCGGTGATGCCCGTCTTTCCGCAGGCGCAATCCCAGGTGGCGGGGGCCGAAGGCTTCTTCGTGCCGCAATTGGGGCAGAAATTACCGGTAATGTTCGTCTGGCCGCAGGCGCAGTTCCAGCTGGAAGAAAGTTCCGGTTTCTTGCTGCCGCAGTTGGGGCAGAAATTGCTGGAGATGCCCGTCTTTCCGCAGGCGCAATCCCAGCCGGCCATGGAAACGGCCTGCTGCATCATGGGGTTGATGGCGTCCTTGGTCATGCCAATCACGCTGCCCATGGCCCCCAGGCCCACGCCCAGCTGCATCACATCCCCCACCATGCCGCCAACGCCGGCTACAAAGCCGCCTTCGCCCTTCACCGCTTCCAGCCCCACCTGACGGGCGGTTTCCTGCTGATAGGTGTAGCCCTTCATGCGCATTTCCTGGGCCTCCGCTTCCGCCTGCAGGCGGTAGGCTTCCGCCTCTGCCTGGGCCTGAATGCGAATAGCATCCGCATCCCCCTGGGCGCCGATCACTTTCATCCGGGCCGCCGTCTGGGCTTCCACCGCCTTGCGTTCAAAGGCCGCTTCCGCCTCCGCCTTGCGAATCTGCTCTT
>JAFSBN010000016.1 GCA_017437265.1 Clostridia bacterium | reverse complement strand
GCGGTGGGAAAATACATTTTCCCAGCCGCTATTTTTATCGTTTTCATTGTGCCCGTGGTGCTGTTTTTCGTCTCCTCAACTTTCATGCGGAACAACGTATGATGGTTACAATATGCATGTCGCACTCCGGGTGCAGGGGTGATACCCCTGCCGCGGGGTACAGGGGGCGAGGAGCCCCCTGCTCCGGTTCGCCGCAGAGCCACCAGCTCCATCTGCAACAAAAACATCTGTCAAAACGGTAGTCATTTTTCCTGTTCTGGCATTGAAGAAAGGGAGATCTTTTGATATACTGAGCACAACAGAAAAAATGAAAAAGGGGAAGAGCATATGGAATTCGTACATTATTCCTGTGAGGACGGCAATTTGAACGGGCTGCATCATCGCTTTATTCAGCCGCCTCAGATTGCTTATTTTGTGACCACCTGCGACCGTTATGGCAATATGAACACCACGCCCGTCACCATGGGCACCTGCATTGCCCACAATTTCTTTTCCTTTACCCTTTCTAACCTGCATACCAACGAAGCGCAATGGGATCTGGACAAGAACGATTGGCAGGATGGCATCAAGCAGGGCTATGCCAATTTGCGGGAAGTGCCGGAATGCGTGATCAGCTACTTTGGCCATGATATGATCAAAGAAAGCTGGATCGCCGGCTGTCCCGTGCCCAAGGGCATCAGCGAGATCGATGTGATGGGCTGCACGCCCCTGCCCTCCACGGTGGTGAAGCCCTGCGGTATTCAGGAATGCCCCATCAATCTGGAAGCAAAAGTGCTGCATGTGCATAAATTGGGCAAGCGGTGGGTGAATTTTATTGTGGAAATCGTCCACGGCACGGTGCACAAATCATTGGTGGAGGAAAACGAAAAGGGACGGCTGGCGGGTTACGGCATGCTGGCCATGGACCCGGTGTTTGAAGTAATGATTGCTTCCGGCAACACTCCGGAAACGAAGAATTACCGCCTTTATTACGATCGGCTGGATTTTGATAAGATCGAACGCTGCCCAGAAGATATCGGCTACGATGCGGACTGGATCGGAACCTTCGAAGGATGGATCCACGATGAAGTGGGCCATGGGCATATTACTGCGGCAGAAGAAAAGCGTGCGCTGGAGTTGAAAAAGCTGTGGGAAAAGGACCGCAATCCTCAGACCAATGCTGCCGTGAAACAGGAACTGACGTCGCTTTTGCGCAAGGCAGTGGGCAAGTGACCAGGGATTTCATCCCTGGACACAGCAGGGCCATCGGCCCTGCACCCAGAAGCGGAAATTGCTTGGCTTATCCAACAAACAATTTCCCGCTGAGACAAGAAAATCCCGCTGAAACAAGTAAAAATGGCTCCCTTGTATAAAGGGAGCTGGCCCGCAGGGCCTGAGGGATTGTCGTTTCCCCTTCACGAAACACGCAAAAACTCTTTGTAAAAGAAGATTGTAACTTTGCGAGTTGGAGGTGCCACTGGCGCCCGCACTACGGGCCGGCGGCGGAACGCCGCCAACCGGATGCAAAGCATCCGGGGAAAACGATAGAAAATAGCCGGCGGGAAAGTTCACTTTCCCAACCGGCTTTTTCTTCGTTTTCATTGTGCCCGTGGTGCTGTTTTTCGTCTCTTCACCCTTCATGCGGAAACAACCTTGTTAGATAAAATTGTGTGTCGCACTCTGGGTCCAGGGACAATGTCCCTGGTGCGGGGTACAGGGGCCGCACAGGCCCCTGCTCTCGTCAGGGTACAGTGGGCGAGGAGCCCCCCTGTTCCGTCGTTCTTCACACAAAAAAGGAGAGCCGGAGCTCTCCTTATTGCATATACATTACACGTTGAAGCGGAAGAGGGTCACGTCGCCGTCCTGCATGACGTATTCCTTGCCTTCGGAGCGGATGAGGCCCTTTTCACGGCAGGCGGTCATGCTGCCCATTTCCACAAGGGAAGTGAAGGGCACGATTTCGGCACGGATGAAGCCCCGTTCGAAGTCGGTATGGATTTTACCGGCAGCCTGGGGTGCCTTGGAGCCGTTGACGATGGTCCAGGCGCGGCATTCGTCTTCGCCGGCGGTGAGGAAGGAAATGAGGCCCAGCAGGTGGTAGCACTTGCGGATGAGACGATCCAGCCCGCTCTGGCCGATGCCCATTTCTTCCAGGAAGATGGTTTTTTCGTCAGGTTCCATCTGGGCGATTTCTTCTTCAATCTGGGCGGAGATGACCAATACTTCTGCGGCCTCGTCGGCGGCAATGGCTTTTACCTTCTGCACCATTTCCAAATCTTCTTCGCCTTCGCCCACGTCGCTTTCAGCGATATTGGCGGCGTAGATGACAGGCTTGGTGGTGAGCAGGAACCAGCCCTTTACCGTCTCCTTTTCATCATCGGTGAGGGGGCAGGTGCGGGCAGGCTTGCCCTGTTCCAGATGGGAGAGCACCTTCCTGGCCAGGTCTGCTTCTTCGCCGTATTTCTTTTCGCCGGTTTTGATCAGTTTCCGGGCCTTTTCTTCCCGCTTGGAAACCGTTTCCATATCGGCGAAGATCAGTTCCAGATTGATGGTTTCAATATCCCGGGCAGGATCGATGGAGCCATCCACGTGGATGATGTTATCGTCTTCAAAGCAGCGCACTACATGGACGATGGCTTCACATTCCCGGATATGGGAGAGGAATTTGTTGCCCAGGCCTTCGCCCTTGCTGGCACCTTTGACCAGACCGGCAATATCCACAAATTCCACGGTGGCGGGGGTCACCTTCTTGGGGTGATACATTTCGGCCAGTTTGGTGAGCCTGTCGTCCGGCACGGCAACGATGCCTGCATTGGGCTCGATGGTGCAGAAAGGATAATTGGCGGCCTGTGCGCCGGCACCGGTGATGGCATTAAAAAGGGTGCTCTTGCCCACGTTGGGCAGCCCTACGACACCTAATTTCATGAGATTTCTTCCCTTCAATTCATTGGTTTTGTGTACCCTGCCTATTATACATGAATCCGGCCCGTTTCGCAAGCACACAGAAAGATTTACAAGATTCGCTGCTTTTCCTTCATAGACGGAAGATGGTAGATGTGGTATAATGGATGCATGTGAAAAAGAATGGGGGACGGAGAATGTCAGGCGAAGCGTATGAACTGCTGGCCATGCTGATGCGGTACGTGTTTGTGGCGCTGGGCGTGGTGATTTTGCTGCGTGCTGCCCGTCAATTGCAAAAGGACGCCCGTGCCCATAAAAAAGAAATGAAGCGCCTGCCCGATGCCGGGCTGATTGGCGAAGTGGTGGATCTGGATACCGGCAAAAGCCAGCCCCTGCCCCGGGAAGGGCTGATGGGCTCCGGCGGCGGATGCGATATCCGTCTCAAGCGCAGAGGCGTGAGACGGCGGCATGTGCTGTTTGAATTTGTGGAAGGAAAGGGCCTGAAGATCAAGCCCCACTTTGGCAGCAAAGTGGCCATGGAAGGGGTGGAGATCAAGGCTCCTGCCTATGCCCTGCACGGCACCAATGTGACCCTTGGCAATGCCCATATCCGCATTCGTTTGTTTGCCGGGCTGAATGTGCCGAACCCTGCCGCTTTCCAGATGGACGTGCAGCCTATGTATGGGGAAGAAGAAATGGTATATGCGGACGTGCCGCAGCCTTTTGAGCAGGTGCCGCAGGCCATGCCTGTGCAGATGCCTGTTTCCCGGATGCCGTGGGACGATGCCATCTCCCCGGATGAGGCGGTGCAGCAGCCGGGCCCGCAGATGCCCGGGCAGATGGCTGTGCCTGCTTTGGAAGAAGAGATGCCGGAAGATTATGTTCCCTATGCCAGTCCCGTGGTGCGCCACAGAAGGAGCGAGAGACGATGAAAGAAAAGAATCATAAGCGCCGTCGCTCGGGCCCGGGCAGGGCCATGGTGAGCGCGGTGATGCTGTTTTTCTTCCTGGCTTTTTTCCTTTTGTTCCTGCAGGATTTCAATTGGCAAAGCCTGGCGCTTGCCCTGATTGTGCCGGTCATTATCCTGTTTGGATCCTTTGGGATTTCCAGATTGTTCCCGGCAGATACGCTGCTGCTTTCTCTGGTGAATTTTCTGTGCGCCCTGGGGGTGCTGGTTTTGTACAGGCTGAGCCCGGAAAGAGGGCTTACCCAGGCGCTGAACTATGGGGTGGGGGTGGCGGCCATGATTGGCTGCACGCTGCTGATCAGGTACATGCCCTCCTTCCGCTTTGTGAACTGGGCATTTATGCTGGGCAGTGTGGCGCTGCTTGCGCTGCCGCTTCTGATCGGCACAGAAAGAAACGGCGCCAACAGCTGGATCACCTTTGGCGGGCGCAGCTTTCAGCCCAGTGAAATTGTAAAGATTGCCCTTTTGATCAGCATGGCTCATATGCTGGCCAAACGGAAAGTGATTCTGACCATGGGGTTTGCGGCGGTATGCGTGTTGGTATTGGCCGTGCAGAACGACTTTGGCACCGCCCTTTTGTACTTTGGCACGGCGCTGGTGCTGGGCTATGCGGCTACCGGCAGCGTATTGCTGGTGGGGGCCGGGGTTGGCGGCGCCGGGGCGGCGGTGGTGCTGGGCAATATGATTATGCCGGAAAGGTTTGCCCGGGCCATGAGCCGTGTGAATGTGTGGCTGGATCCCTGGCAGGATGTGCAGGGGGCAGGCTATCAGATTGTTCAGGGGCTGATTGCCATGGCAAACGGCGGCCTGTGGGGCGTGGGCCTTGGAGCCGGGAATGCCACGGTGATCCCGGAGCATTATAACGACTTTATCTTTGCTGTGATCGTGAACGAATTTGGAATGATCTTTGGGCTGCTGGTGGTGTTGATGTACGCATTCATCATGATCCGGGGCATTATGATCGCAAGGAACGCACGAACCCTGTTCCATGCTCTGCTGGCCACCGGCTGCGCGGCGATGATTGCCCTGCAGGTGTTTGTGATTATCGGCGGCAATATCAAACTGATTCCCCTGACGGGCATCACCCTGCCTTTCATCAGCTACGGCGGCACGTCGCTGGTATCCAGTCTGTGTATCATCGGCATCATGCAGGGCGTGGCGGCCAGAAGCGAAGCCGGGGTGAATGAAGACCGGGAACTGGCCATGCAAGGGGGTGGCCTGAAGTGAAACAGGTGAAGAACAATATCCGGCGGGTGTGCATTTTTCTGTGCATCCTGTTTGCGCTGCTGGCAGCCTACGGCGGCTATTCCATCACGGTGAACGGCAACCGCTGGTTTTCCTCCGGCGCCAATACCTTTGTGCGCAGCAAGAAAAAAGACGTGATCGCCGGTCATATTCTGGACAGGAACGGCCAGGTGCTGGCCTATAACCAGCAAAGCCAGACGGCGGAGGGCACAAAAACCACCCGTCTTTATCACACCGACCCGCTGGTGAGACGGGCCATGGTGCATGTGGTGGGGGACAGCCAGGGCAATGTGAACAATGGGGTGGAAAGCTTTATGGCGTCTTCCCTGTATGGTTTTCAGATGAGTTTGGTGGAAAGGTTTTCCTGCTTTTTCCGGGGTGTGCAGCGCACCGGCGACGATGTTCGCCTGACGCTGGACAGCCGCCTGTCCGCCTATGCATCCGGGCTGTTTCCCAAGGGGAAGGCCGGGGCATTGGTTGTGATGAACTATAAAACAGGGGAAATGCTGGCGGAAATTTCTCTGCCCCAGTATGATCCCCAGAATGTGACGGCGCAGGCGAAAAACGATCCCCAGAAACCGTTTTATAACAGAGCAGTGCAGGGCTTGTATGCCCCCGGCTCCACATTCAAGATTGTTACTGCATCTTCGGCTTTGGAAAACTTCACCGATGCCGCCACCCGGGCCTGGCAGTGCACGGGGCAATTGCAGGTGGGGGACCGGTTTGTGACGGATGCCGGAACAGACATGGCCTCCGGCAAAATCGTCAGCCATGGGCAGCTGAATTTGCTGCGTGCGTTTCAGGTGAGCTGTAACAACACCTTTGCCCAGATTGCCCTGAACCTGGGAGACCAGAAGCTGAAAAGAACGGCGGAAAACTTTGGCTTTAACGATAATTTCCTGTTCCGGGATGTGGTGGTGGAAAATTCCTCCTATCCCAGGGAAAACCGCACCGAGCGGGAAATTGCCTGGACGGGCGTGGGGCAAAGCGGGCTGACCGCCACCCCTTTGCATATGTGCATGGTGGCATCTGCTGTGGCCAATGACGGCGTGATGATGGAGCCCTATACCGTGATGCGCACTGTATCTGCCAACGGCATTATGCGCACGGAAGCGGAAAGCAGGGTATACAAAACCGCTATGAAGCCGGAAGCGGCCCAGGTGCTGAAGGGCTATATGCGCACGGTAGTGCAATCGGGCACCGGCACCGCCGCCCAGATACCGGGCGTGCAGGTGTGCGGCAAAACAGGCTCTGCCGAGGTGGACACCCAGGAAAATACCAACGCCTGGTTTGTGGGCTTCATTGATAATGACGCCCATCCTTACGCCATTTCCGTGGTGGTGGAGGATGCCGGCGGCGGCGGCAGCGTGGCCGCACCCATTGCAAAGCAGGTGTTCCAGTGGATGCTGAACAACGGCTATTGACCGAAGATGAAAACAAAAAAGTGGGCAGTTTTGCCTTGACCACAGCTGTGGAAAACGTATGGCGAGCCAGAAACTCGCTTGACCGGAAAAGGAGAAAGCATTATAATGAAATTCAGGCAGATTTTTTCAAAAAATTTGCTATCTGCTGCATGAAATGGGAAAGGTATGCCGTTATATGAATGAACAGGAGAAGGGATGCGCATCCTCATACCGTATGGATGAAATGCGGTTTGAAGAGCTGTATACGGCGTATGCAAGCGACGTATTGCGCATGAGCTATTTTTACCTGGGCGACAGGCAAAAGGCAGAAGATGTGACACAGGATGTGTTTCTGAAGCTGTACACCGGCAATCCCGATCTGGTGGAAGGGAAGGAAAAGGCGTGGCTTTTGAAAGTGGCGCTGAATAAATGCCGGGATGTGTGGCGTGCGGCCTGGGTGAAGCGGGTGGTGCTGGGCAGCCCGGCCATGGAACTGACCCCTGCCCCTGGCAGCATGGACGACCGGCTGGAAAAGCAGGAGCTGATGAACGCCATCCATAAGCTGCCCACCGATTTCAGAGATGTGGTGCTGCTGCATTATTACCAGGGCCTTGGCATTGCGGAAATTGCGCAGATGCTGGGCGTGCCGGAGGGGACGATATCCAGCCGTCTCAGCCGGGGTAGGAAAAAGCTGGAGGTTATTTTGAAGGAGAGTGGCTTGGCATGAAAAGCGTGGAAGAAAGGCTGCATCAGCTGCCCGAAATTGCAGAAAATATGGGCCTGGAAGCAGACGAAGCATTGAAACGGAAAATTCTGCGCATGGCCAGGGAAGAAAAGAAGGAAAGCAGTGCTATCACCTTCCGCCGCCTGGCGCCTGTTCTGTGTGCGCTGGTGCTGTTGGTAGGGGCCGTGGCCGTTGGTGTGTCTGCCCTGCATAAAGACAGCGTGCAGCCTGTGCCGGCCCAGCTTACCCGCACCATTGCAGCCGGCAACGGCGATGCTGTTCCCGGAACGCAGCTGGCGCTGGATGTGCCCATGGGCAGCATCGTGATCAAATCCTCCTCCAATCCATCCTACCGCAGCATCTGGGCCAAATCCTCCGGCGGCAATTTCCCCCTCATCTGCGTGGAAGGACGCTATTACCGTATGCTTACCAACCCCACCGCCCTTCCTGAAAGCCTGCTGGGCGGCGCTCTGGGCCAGGTGAACACCTTCACCAGCGAACCGGCCCTGGCAGCAAACGGTGGCATTGTGTCCAATAAGGTAAACGAAGGCGAAACGGTGTATGCCCTGAAGGGCATGCAGGGCGCTGTGGTGGCGGCCAAGGTGGACGGCAGTCTGCGGGCGTTCCAGCGGGTGTCCTTTGGTGAAAACGGGCTGATGGGCGGCGAAGGGCTGTCTGCCACGCTGCAGGCGAAAAATGTGGTGGCGCTGGAATTGACCGGCGTTGGCACCATCAATGATGCGGAAACGGCCCGTTATCTGATGGGTATTTTGACGGACAATGCATCTTTCCTCCGCTCCGGCAGCAGCGAAACCAACACCTCCCTGCTGATCCAATTGGCAAACGGGCTGACGCTGCAGATGGCCGTCAACGGTGAACGCATGATGGCCTGCGGCACCTGGGCCTGCCCGGAATTCTTTGAAGCATTCCACGAAGCGCTGCAATAAACACTCAGAAAGCATTTCTGGCAGACACGGGCGAAAAGCCATGTGCCTGCCTTTTTATTTTCATTGTATAAGGGGAAAACGGATGATCACACTCAGACCCATGGAAGCCACCCTTTCCGATTACCGGGCCATGCAAAAATGGTTTGCAGAGGAAGAACTGCAGCAGTTTGTCTGGTGCGATGAAAAGGGCGAAGGACTGGTATCCATTGAAAGAATTGAAGAAAAATACGGCGGCAGGGTGAAAGCGCAAACGGATGTGTTTCCATATTTCATCCTTTCAGAGGGGCAGCCTATCGGCTTTATTCAGTATTACATGCAGGATGAAAGAACCATTGGCCTGGATATGTGGATCGGCGAAAAGGAAAAGCGCAGCCGGGGCTATGGGACGGATGCGCTGCGGCAGATGGCGGCGGTCATTCATGCAAAACACCCGGATGTGACCACGCTGTTCATTGATCCGGAGGTGGAAAACATCCGGGCGGTGAAATGCTACGAAAAGGCAGGCTTTCAGAATGCCGGCGTCTTTACCGATGAAGAAGGCGCTGCGTGCTATATGATGAAAATTTCTTTTGCTGACGAGGAAACGGACAATGAGAATGGAAACGGACAGGCTGATTTTGCGCCGGTTTGAAGGTTCAAAGGGGATCCATCGCATCTGTGCCGAATGCGAGATTCGGAAAACAGTGCCCCCTGGCGGCTGCTGGAAAGATTGGGGTTTGAAAGGGAAGCGCATCTGAAACAGAATGTTTTTATCTTTCGGGATGCACAGGGAAAGCCTATCTGGAAAGATACATACATTTACGGAAAACTGAATGAATAAAAAGCACCCCGGAAGATGATTTCTTCCGGGGTGTGCGTTTTATTGGGGAAGGGACAGTCCCTTCTGATCCACCTGAGACAGGAACAGATCAATTTCTTTCTGAGAGCGCAGGACGATTAACTTTTCAGGATAGGCTTCCATGATGCGGGCGTAATTCTGCCGCCTTTCTTTGCTGCGTCCTTCGAAGAGCACAAACTGGATGAACCACAGATTGGTATCGTTTGTGTACCCCTCCGCCCGCCGCGCTTTCCTTCTGCGGATGCAACGCAGCAGACAGGAAATCCGGGGCAGCATTACCAGCAGAATGATATCGGCGGCATCCAGCCTTTCCTTCTGGAAAAGGTAAGTATAGTTGCCATCCACAATCCAGCTTTCTTTCTGTAGAAAATCGGCCAGGACGGGCAGCACACGTTCGTCTTCAATGGGCTTCCATTCTTTGGTGTACTTTACTTCATCCAGATGCAAAACGGGGATATTTTCTTTTTCCGAAAGATACTTGGCAAGGAAGGTTTTTCCGCTGCCGGCGTATCCCATGATGGCAATTCTCATGGTTCATCCCCGTTTCTTGTGATTTTAATCCACCACTTCGCCGGTCAAGGCTTTCCAGGCGTTGCGGATGGTGTTTTGGTTGGTAACGCCATAGTTGGGGTCGTTCTTCTTGCATTCGTCCATATCCCGGAGGAAATGGATGCACAGGTGGCCGCCAAAGCCGTTATTATTGATGCTGCCGTACAGGTGGGGCCGGTTATGCATGCTGGCCAGGGTCCATCTGCCGTCGGGCAGCTGCACATAAACGGGATGGCAGGTCCAGCTGCCTTCGCCGAAGGAGCGGTTCATGATCTGGGTGTCACGGAAGCTGGCCGGCTGGCTGTCCGCATGGCGGCCCAGGGAGTAGAGTTTGATATTCCAGGAAAGGGAGGTGGCAGGGTCAAAGATCACAACCGTCTGGCCGGATTTGACGGTGGGCTTTACGTCGTTAAACCAATGCAAAAGCTGCACCTGGCTCATGGCAGGGCCCATGGCCTTTCCGGCATCCGCTTCCAGCTGGGTGACGGGGGTGGAATAGCCCTTGGCGTTGCTGCCATAGAGCACCTGCTGGGTGAGGGCGTCGGCAATGCCGGAGATTACCAGTGCATTGCGCTGCTGGAAGCCCACCACGGCGTCATGGGTTTTTACGTCATATTCGCCGGAAATTTTTACGTTGAAGCCCAGCTCCTTCAGCCGGTTCTGCATGGCCGTTACGGCGCCGGACTGATCGTCAATGCGCAGGGTTTTATAGGTGAGGGGCGCATCATCGGCGGCCCGGGCATTGCTGCTGTTTAAGAGGGCAAAGGTTTGCGCCCCGGCCAGGCCGTCGGCCGTCAGGCTGTTCTGAGTCTGGAAAGCCTTTACGGCATTGATGGTGGTGGTGTCATAGGTGCCGGTAATGTTGACGGTGTATTTCAGTTCCTTCAGACGTTCCTGCACCCATCTTACATCTTCGCCATACATCCCGCTTTTCAGCGTGCGGGTATACCGGGAAGGATCGTTTTCCTCTTCTTCGGTGGCGTTGGAGCCGCTGCCGGAGGGAAGCTGAACGGCGGGTGCCTGAGTGGGGGCGGCAGGGGCGGAAGAGGAGAGGATGGTGATGAATTTGGTCATTACATAGCCCGTGGTGCCGTTATAGGATACCTTGCACCAGGAGCCGCCTTTTTCCATCAGGTCCAGGGCGGAGGTGTTGGGAATCTGCATCAGCACGGAAGCGTTTTCGGAAGCGTTTTCACGCAGGTTCAGGGTGCCGCCGGTGGTGGACACGATGGCCTTACCGATGACGGCAGAAGCATTGTTGTTGGGAGCAGTGGTGGGTTTGGGGGTTGCGGTGGGGGTGGCAGGCGTACCGGAAGACACCATGATGGTGATAAAGCTGGTCATCACATAGCCTTCCCGGCCCTGATAAGATACCTTGCACCAGGTGCTGCCTTTTTCAAGCAGCTGCAGCACAGCGGTATTGGGGATGCGCATGAGGACAGAGCCGTCCGGCTTATCCCGGAAGTTCAGGGTGCCGCCGGAAGTGGACACGATGGCAACGCCGATGGAGGAGGCATTGCTGCCGGAGGGCAAAGGCGTGGCCGTGGGTGCCTGGGTGGGGGCCTGAGTGGCAGGGGTGCCGGTGGAGAGGAAGGTGAGGAAGCGGGTCATCACATAGCCCGTTTCGCCGGCATAGGATACAGTGCACCATTCACTGCCCCTGGTGATAATGTTCAGCAGGGTGCCGTTGGGGATGGTGGTGATGACGGTGGCGGAATCGTTGGCCTTTTCCCGGAAGTTCAGGCTGCCGCCGGTGGTGGTCACCCGGGCAGTGGTGCCGGAGGAGGCGACAGGTACGGTGGCAATGGGCTGCATGGTGGGGGCGGCCGTTGGTACAGCGGTGGAGGCACTGCCGTTTGCCAGAGAATAAAGCAGCGTCAGTGTCTGGTTGCCGGCCACGCCGTCCACCTTCAGGCCGTACTTTTGCTGGAAGGCGCGAACGGCGGCATAGGTGCCGGAGCCGAAATTGCCGTCAGCGGTCAAGGGGAATCCAAGCTTCGTCAGCGCCCGCTGCATATCGGCCACCCGGCTGTTCTTATCGCCCCTTTGCAGCTTTTGATAAGACGTGCTGCCTGCGGAGGCAGAAGGAGCTTTGGTGGGAGACAGAATGGGGGCCTGGGTGGGGGCAGGGGCATTGCCATTGGTGAGGGAATAAAGCTTCTCCAGCGTCTGGTTGCCGGCGATGCCGTCCACTTTCAACCCATAAGTTTTCTGGAAGTTTTCCACGGCCTTTTTGGTGCCGGAGCCGAACTTTCCGTCTTCCTTCAAATTATAGCCCAGTAAATTCAGTGCTTTTTGCATGGCCATTACTTCACTGCCGGATTTGCCCTGAGATAATTTTGTATAAGCAAGGGCGCTTGTACAGCAGCAAATCAGCACCATGGCCAGGCACAAAATGCGCATCAGCTTCCGTTTCAAAGGACTGTCCTCCTGTGTTTATAAAAATACGTATAGATTATAACATGTTATAACGAAATTGTAAATAAAGTTACGAAAATATTACGCATGTAAAATGTGGAAAATCAGGTGAAATTCCGTCATTGAATCGCAAGGGGGAACATGGTACAATATACACCTGTCAGGAAAGGAGGGAGTGCCCGTGGAAAGGATGCAGGAAGGCTGCCGTGCGCTGATGCAGCCCACGCAATGGCGGGGCGGGCTTGAGCGGCCGGTATTTTCCGGAGAAGGGGCACAGCTTTCGTTGCAGCTGGCATCCCTTGCCTATTCGCTGGACGTGGATGCATGGCGCAGGGAAGGCTGGACGGACGTTTCCTACCATGTGGATAACGCCCTGCTGACGGGGGAGGACGCCAATGGCGGTTCCGGCGGCAGGCTGCCGGGGCTGATGAGCGAATATAAGCAGTTCATGGCCAGGCTGAAGGCCAGAAGCACCAATCTGATCGGTCAGGTGCTGGGGACTGTCAGGCAAAAAGAGCAAAGCGACACCTGCAAAGCCGTGGCAATGATCAAACAGCAGGAGGACGGCCGGTATCTGGTGGCCATTGGTTTTATGGGCACCGGCAAAAGGCTGTACGACTGGATTGCCAATTTCCGCTTTTCGGACGAAGAAGGGCTGCATCAGGGTTGTTTGCAATTGACAAGGCATTTTGAAGAGAGCCTGAAGGAAATTGTATTTCAGAAAACGGCGGCAGAGCTGGGCCTGGAAAGGCTGACGCTTGAGGACATTCTGCTGGAATGTACAAGGAAGGACAGCCGATTCAAACTGTGGCTGGCCGGTCACAGCCAGGGCGCTGCCGTGATGCAGGTTTTTGCATACCGTGCCATCCGGCAGGGTGTGCTGCGGCAAAACCTGATCGGCTATGGCTTTGCGTCTCCCAGCGTTTTGTATAGAGAGGCAAAAATGGATGTACGCAGCATTCCCTTGTTCCATCTTCTCAACGGGGACGACCTGGTGTGCCGGTTGGGGGCAAGAGTGCATATGGGCACCTGTTTTGTGGCTGTGCCCGCAGAAGAAATGCGAAGTGCATGCTATGGCAATGTGTGGCAGGATCCTTCGTTCCGGCAGGTATTTGCCCTGGTTCAGCGGGTGCGCGGCAATCAGGATGCGCTGTTGTTTCTGCTTTCGCTGATCCGTGCTTTTTCTGCGCTGGATGACACGGAAACGGTAAAGGCGGTTTCTGCCATGCTGGCGCGGATATTGCCCGAGCGTATAAGCAGTGCATTGGGCGGCAGGATGGAAAATGGGCTGCGGTTTTTGCGCCGTTATGTGGAAAGAACCTATTACGCCACCACAGGCAGGCGCTATTTGCCCAAGGGAACCATCCGGGTGTTGGCGGCCAGGATGGAAGCGTTGATCGCCCGGACGGGTCCCAAAGTGTTTTTGCGGTATTTGCTGCAATCCATGAGCATTCCCCACCGTATGCGCAATAAGGCGGCTTATGGGAATGCGGTGCCTGCCTATGCCTATATGGCAGAAAGGGCGCCGGAGGGGCTGCAAAATGCCATCACATCCTATCATCCGCCGGCAGGGAAGGCTGCCCGTCAGGCTCTGCGGCAAAAACGTAAAAAAGTCTGGGGCCGCTTTGGCAGGCGGATATGATGCCTTTCAGGGCCAATGTGCATTGAAGAATGCTGGCAGTATACAGCATGAAAACGGCGGCATAATGGCCGGGTTTGCCATAGACGGCGGCCAGCCCTGTGATGGGCAGCGGCTGCGGCGGCAGACGGCTGAAGGCAAGGAAACAGAGCAAAAGAAAATCAAAAAGCAGCATGGCCTGCCAGAGGAAGGGTTTTACGCCGCTTCCTCCGGCGGGCGTTTTTTGTATGGCTGCGGGCAGCAAAAGCGGCAGACAATCTGGCATCGCAGCAGAACCGGAAATGGATAATGCCTGTCTTGGAGAAAACAAAAGGCCAAGGAACAGAGGCAGGAGAGGCAGGAAAAAAAGTAGCAGCCTTTCTTCTTTTTGCCGTAATATCCAAAGGGAAAGGATGCCGCATAAGAGAATACCGCCGATGGCCGCCCCGGGAAGGAAAAAGGACAGAAGGAACAGATGCCCTGCATTTTGCAAAGCAGCAAAAACAAGATACAGGTATGGAAAAAGGAAGAGAATACGCAGACGGGAAAAACGCTGAACCGCAAAGGATAAAAGAAGCGCTCCTGCCGGAAATAACAAAAACAGTGGATTTTGAAAGACATACAGGGAAAGCCTTCCATCCGCGACAGCCGGCCAGAAAGCTGTCAGCACCAGCCAGTTTTGCATGTTATACCCCCTCCTTTTTCATCATGATATGCGGGCATTATGCGAAAAAGTTGACCGGGGAAAAAGAATGTGCTATACTGCCAAGGATGTGCGTTTATTAGCCGATTTGGAACCAAGAAAGGAAATTTTGTTTTGAAACCCGAAGAAAAAATGACAGGCTTTGAGGGCCTGGATCTTTCCAAAGAAATCATGCAGGCGGTTTCCGCCATGGGCTTTACCAGCATCACCCCGGTGCAGGAAAAGACCATCCCCATCATGATGGAAGGCCATGACGTGATCGCCATCGCCCCCACCGGCACCGGCAAAACTTGCGCGTTCGGCATTCCCATGCTGGAATACATTTCCCTCACCGATAACCGTATTCAGGAGCTGGTGCTGGCGCCTACCCGTGAATTGGCGGTGCAGATTGGCGAGGAATTGCAGAAGCTGGCCAAGTTCATTCCTGAAGTGCGCATTGCTGTTTTGTATGGCGGCCAGCCCATTGTGAAGCAGCTGAACCAATTGAAGCGCAAGCCCCAGATCGTGGTGGCCACCCCCGGCCGCATGCTGGACCATATGCAGCGGGGCAATGTGCGGCTGGGCGCCGTGCATACGCTGGTATTGGACGAAGCGGACGAAATGCTGAAAATGGGCTTTGTGAAGGACGTGTGCAAGATCATCGAAGCGGTGCCCACCACCCGCCAGTTCGTCATGTTCTCCGCTACCACCAATCAGGATGTGCTGACGATTTCCTGGAAATATCAGCATGACCCGGTGGAAATTACCGTGGAAGCGACGAAGGAGAACAAGCCCAAAATCGCCCAGTATGTGATCCCCACCACAAGGGAAGAAAAGTACGAACATCTTTTGTATCTCCTGGATGCGGACGTATACGGCCGGATGATGATCTTCACCAACACCAAGGATATGGCGCGCAGGCTTAGCGAGCGGCTGAACAAGGCCGGGTACGAAACTGAAGCCTTGCACGGGGATATTCCCCAGGGCAAGCGCAATCAGGTGATGCTGGGGTTCAAAAAGGGCCGTTTCCCCATTCTGGTGTGCACGGATGTGGCCGCCCGGGGCATTGACGTGGACGACGTGGAAGCCGTCATCAATTACGATTTGCCCAACGAAAACGAATACTATGTCCACCGCATCGGCCGCACCGGCCGTGCCCGGAAGCATGGCGTGGCCTTCACTTTGCTTACCTTCACCGAATCCGTCCGGCTGGACGAAATTTGCAAGTACACCGAAAGCCGCCCGGACTATCTGAAGTTTGACGACATGGGCGTGCTGCGGAACGAAGAAAAGGAAGCGTTCTTTGATCATATCTGATACAGTGGAGGGGCATGCCCCTCCTGTTTTTTGATGCGGAGGAACAAGCTATGATTTTGCTGGTCATTGATGCGCAAAAAGGGATTTGTAATCAGGGACTGTACCAATATGATACTTTTGTCAGCACGGTGAAAACCCTGATTTCCGTTGCCCGGAAAAAAGGCGTGGAAGTGGTTTTTGTGCGCCATGATGACGGGGCGGCTCAGATGCTGACAAAAGGGAATGCGGCCTTTGAAGTGGATGCAGCTTTTGCTCCTCTCCCCGGCGAAAAGGTGTTTGATAAGAAAGTGAACAGCCCTTTTCGGAGCAGCGGCCTGTTGGAATATCTGCAGGAAAAAGGCGAAAAGCAATTGATGGTAGTGGGCTTACAGACGGATTACTGCATGGATGCTACCATCAAATGCGGCTTTGAGCATGGGTTTCGGATGATCGTGCCGGAGGGTGGAAACACCACTTTCGATAATGATTTCATGACCGGCGAACAAACCTATGCATATTACAATCATTTTATGTGGCCGAAAAGGTATGCCAAATGTGTGACGGTGCAAGAAGCAATACAGATGATTTGCAAGTAATTCAGAAGAATTCAGAATGAAGAATTGATAATGTAAATGAAAACCGCTGTTGCTATTTGCAGCAGCGGTTTTGCTTTTCAATTAGCTCAGCTTTCCGATCAGCCAAAGCAGGCCAAGGATAATAAAAAGCCAAAGAGCGATTTTTTGGAAGCCTCCGGGCTCCACTCGAGAAGAGTCCGTGGTGCTTTGAAAGGCGTGGAAATCGTCCAGGTCCGTCATAGGGTCTGTGGTGCTTTGAAAGACGTGGAAATCGTCCGGGTCCGGCATAGTGCTCACCTCGAAGGATATTTTATCGTTTCACGGAGAAACACACAGTGGATATTCAAAGAGAAATATTCCGAATAGGTTTTCGGGAGGGTGCGGGAGGGTGCTTTTGACTCAAAATCCCCCTCTCGCAAAATATATTTATTTCTTGCTGATGGCTTCCCACAGGCCGGAGAGATAGCGGGCACCAAGGGCACGGTCGTAGAGGCCGTAGCCGGGCATGGCCACTTCGTCCCAGATCATGCGGCCATGGTCGGGGCGGATGGGGCCGTCAAAGCCGGTATCGTGGAGGGCCTTCATGATGCCGTAGATATCGAGGGAACCCAGTTCGGTGGGATGGGGCGCTTCGTCAAACTTGCCGGGGGCCAGATGGTTCACATTGCGCACGTGGGCGAAGTGGATGCGGCCCTTAAAGGCGTGGATCATGTCGATGATGTCGTTGTTGGGGTTGGAGCCGAGGGAACCGGTGCACAGCGTCAGGCCGTTTTCCATGTCCGGCACGGCGTTCAGCATGCGCTGGATTTTTTCCTTGCCGGTGATGATGCGGGGCAGATTGAACACGGGCCAGGCAGGATCGTCGGGGTGGATGGCCATGCGGATATCGTACTTTTTGCAGGTGGGCATGATGGCCTTGAGGAAATAGACAAGGTTCTGGAACAGCTTTTCTTCGTCCACATCCTTGTACATTTCGAAAAGTTCCTTCACCCGGGCCATACGTTCGGGTTCCCAGCCGGGGAGGATGAAGCCGTCGGCCTTTTCTTCCATGCTGGAGAGCATGTTTTCCACGTTGATCTTGTCCACCAGTTCCTGATCGTAGGACAGGCAGGTGCTGCCGTCGGGCAGCATTTTCTTCAGGTCAGAGCGGGTCCAGTCGAAGACGGGCATGAAGTTGTAGCACACCATGTGGATGTCTTCTTCGCCAAGACGGGTGAGGGTTTCGATGTAGTTTTCGATGTACTGATCCCGGGAAGGCAGGCCCACTTTGATATCGTCGTGAATGTTCACGCTTTCGATACCGGACAGCTTCAGGCCGTGGGCTTCCACGTCCTGCTTCATTTCCCGGATGCGTTCCTTTTTCCACACTTCGCCGGGAGTGGTGTCGTAGAGGGTGGTGATCACGCCCTTCACCATGGGGATCTGACGGATTTGCTTGAGGGATACGCTGTCAAAGCCTTTGCCGTACCAACGGAGGGTCATGTCCATAAAACGTTCCTTCTTTCTTTTATTTCTTTTCCGTCAGCCATTGGAGAAAAGCGGCCACGGAACGTTCGCTGAGTTTGAGGGAAAATTCTTGTTCCAGAATGTCTTCCAGATAGTGTGCGTCGGAGGAGTGCAAAACATGCTTGCCGTCTGCCGCTTCCATGGGGCAGGGCAGCTTGGGCCAGATTTCCACAGAGGGGAAGAAGGGTTCTTCCGGCATAAGGCCCAGGTTGATGAGCAGCCCGTTGGAGCCCCGGTTGATGTGGGCGGGCACCGCCACGCCGCCGTGGGCATGGATGAAATCCCGGCAATCGGACAGGGGCAGGTCGGTAGCGCCGATGAGCAGCGCTTCTTCCTCGTCGATCACTTCGTCATCGTCGTTCATCACCTGCTGATGCCCAAAAAAGGAGGGCTTGTTTTTCTTCTTTGGCAGGTGGGGACGCAAATCCTCGCTGGCCCGGAGCGCCGTGTCCACATCCGGGAAATACGCCAGCATGTGCACTTCTTCCCTTGTTGTGATCTCCATGGCCGGCACCAGCAGGATGCCGTAAGCATCGGCGATGATTTTGGCCGCCGGCAGATTCCGGGCGCAGTTATGATCCGCAATGGCCACCATGTCCAAGCCCTTGAGATGGGCCATGCCCAGGATGTTCCCGGGGGTCATCATATCATCCCCGCAGGGGGAGAGGCAGGAATGGATGTGCAGATCGGCAAACAATCGTTCCATCTTAGTTTTCGGCAGGAATGCCGGCAGCGGCCATTTTGCCGCAGATGGCATAGGCGGAAAGGGGGGACTTGAGCACGCACAGCCCTTCTTCTTCTGCCTTTTCCAGGCTGTCCTGGTCCATATCAATATTTTCGGGCAGGATAACGCAGGCCATTTCGGAAAGCATGGCCACGGCCACCACGTTCATATGGGTTTGCACCGTCACCCAGGCCATGCCCTCATCGCCGTGGGCCATCACCCAGGACAAAAGGTCGCAGGTATAGCCGCAGGTGATTTCCTTATCGGTGGAGACGGAGGGGGTCATGTATTCTGCTTGAATGAGGGGAATGAGTTCGGATACTTTCAAGGGAAAAACCTCCTTTTATTCACGCTTGGTCTGGGCCAGTTCAACCATCTGCTGGGCCATGACCTTCAGCTTATCGCGCAGGATGTGGATGCAGTCCATTTCGCCGGCAAAATTGCGGACAATATCCTCGGCGAAGGTGCGGCAGGTGGGAGAGCCGCAGGAGCCGCAATCGTACCCCGGCAGATCTTCCAGGATTTTTTCGATCTGCTCCAGCTTCTGCATGGCAACGGCCATGTTGTCGTCCAGCTTCATGACGCTGTTGGGGGTGATGGGGGTATCGAAATAGAGGGGATATTTGGTCATCATGGAAGCGGGCACGCTTTCGATGGGATGGGTTTTATCGGAGATATCCACCAATTTACGGATGGTGTTTTTCGCCACATAATTGTTTTCGAAGGTGAGGGGGCCGCCTACACAGCCGCCGGAGCAGGCATTGCCTTCGAAGAACACCAGGTCGTTCAGCTTTTCGTTTTCAATTTCTTCCAGCACCCGGATCACGTTCTGAATGCCGTCCACAGCCAGGCTGTTTTCCGGGCACACGGCGGACGATTCGCCGCTGGAGGCAGCCCAGCCCAGGCCAAAACCGGTGGCATGGGGCCTGGTGGGGGTGATGATGTTTTTATTGATAAAGGAACGGAGTGCGCCGTAGATTTCCACCATGGAAATGGCACCGTCCACGGCGGATTTTTCCTGGCCCAGAGGGGTGCGGATGGCGGTCATCTTGGCGGGGCAGGGCGTGATGAAAAATACGCCCACATCTTCCGGCAGGCAATCGTGCTTTTTACAGTATTCCCGTCTTGCAATCATGGCAGCCACTTCCATGGGCTGGCGCACGTCCACGATATTGGGGATCAGGTCGGGAAAGCGCACCTGAATCAGGCGCACCACCGCCGGGCAGGCGGAGGAAATAAGGGGCCGGGGCAGGCCGGGCTCCCGCAGCTTCTGGTGAATGGCCCGGCTGACGATATCGGCACCTCTTGCCACTTCAAATACATCATCAAAGCCGATCAGCTTCAGGGCGTCCAGAATGGGGCTGACGGATTTGAGGTTGCGGAACTGGCCGTACAGGGAGGGGGCAGGCAGGGCAATAGCGTGGGGATAGCCGTGGATGGCGGCAATATCGTCCGTCACGGCGATCTTGGCGTGATAATCACAGATGCGGATGCATTCACCGCAGTCAATGCAGCGCTCATCGATGATATGGGCACGGCCGTTGCGCACCCGGATGGCCTCTGTGGGACAGTGTTTCAGGCAATTGGTGCAGCCTTTGCAGCGGCTTTTATCCAGCCGCACGGAATGGTAACGGATTACTTTATCCATTTGATCTATGGCTCCTACATTTTCAATCAAGCAAGGTTAAACCGCATAGTGATGCAGGTGCCCTTGCCCACTTCGCTTTCGATGGAAAAATCGTCGGCATTGCGTTTCATATTGGGCAGGCCCATGCCGGCGCCAAAGCCCAGGGAACGGGCTTCTTCATCGGCGGTGGAATAGCCTTCCCGCATGGCCATCTGGATATCGGGGATGCCGGGGCCCACGTCCCTGGAAATGAGGGTGACGCCGCCTTCGTCCACATCCATGATCAGTTCGCCGCCGTCGGAGTGGATGACCAGGTTCAATTCCACTTCATAACTGGCAACCGAAACACGGCGCAGCACTTTGCTGTCCACACCCAGCTGCTTTAATTTCCGCTTGATATCGGCAGAGGCTTCACCGGCACAGGTATAGTCATCTGCATTTACCGGATATACGGCATGGATCATGGTACTCATTGCACGTCCTCCTTGGGCCAGTCAATGGGCACGCCGCGAAGACCTGCTTCATAGAGCATGCCGCAGGCGGTGAAAGCGGTGACGGGGGTGGTCATCACAACCAGGCCCTGTTCCTGCGCCTGTTCCAGCATGTCATCGGTGGGCACCTTGCCCCGGGCGAACACGATGCACTTGAGGTCCAGCATATCGGCGGTACGCATCACATGGGGGTTGGTAAGGCCGGTGATCAGCACGGTTTTTTCGTTGACGAAGGCCAGCACATCGCTCATCAGGTCCGAGCAGCAGGCGGTTTTTGCGGGAAGGGACAGTTTTTCTTCCCCGCACAGCACTTTGGCGTGCAAAACGGTTACAATATCCTGAATGGTCATATCAATCCCTGCCTGTTATTCAAAATTTTATCCAATAAATATGATACCTTTTTTCTTATCAACTGTCAACCGCACCGGTCCAAAAAGCAGCATATTTCGCACAAAAGAAAGGACGCCGCTTTGATAGGCAGCGTCCCAGTAAGGCTATGCATTGGCGGGGGAATTCATAATGCCGGGGTCCTTTCTCCAGCGGCTTTCAATATACAGGTAACGGATGCCGGTGAGGCAGCCGGCGGCGATCCAGGCAATGGGGGAGGCCAGGCACACCCCCAAATACCCCAGCATGCCCGGCAGCACCATGCTGACAACGGTTCGGGCAACCAATTCGCTTACGCCGCCCAGCATGGGAAACAGGGTTTCGCCCAGCCCCTGAAGCGTGTTGCGGAAAAGGAAAATGAAGGCCAGAAAAGGATAAAAAACCAGCGTCCAGAGCATATAGGTGTTGGCGTAATCCATGATCAGGTCCGTCTTTTCATCCAGGAACATCAGGATGAAGGCATCGCCGGTGACCACCTTGATCAGCATGGCCAGCCCGGCTGCCGCCAGGGAAAAGAGAAAAGCGATATGGACGCCCTTCATCAGGCGCTTATAGTTTCCTGCGCCCCGGTTCTGCCCGGCATAGGTGGCCATGGTGGTTCCAAGAGCCATCATGGGCTGGGTGAGCAGATTATCCACCTTGGAGGCCGCCGTGTAAGCAGCCACGCCCGGCGTGCCAAACAGGTTAAATGCCCGCTGCAGCACCATGGAGCCAATGGCGGTGACGGAAAACTGCAGCCCCATGGGGATGCCCACCTGCAGATGTTCCAGCCATTCCCTGAAACGAGGTTTTTTGAAAGGGGAGCCCACATGCAGGTATTCGTTGTGGCGCAGACCATAGAGAAGGCACAGCGCGCCGGCGATCACCTGGGAAATCACGGTGGCCAAGGCTGCCCCTGCCACACCGGTGTGGAATACAGCGATGAAAAGCAGATCCAGAATCACATTGAGCACGGAGGAAAGAATCAGGAATATCAGCGGCGTGCGGCTGTCGCCCAGGGCACGCATGGTGGCAGCCATCAGGTTATAGAAAATGGTGGCACCCATGCCGCCGCAGATAACGGTGATATAGGTAACTGCTTCTTCGAAAATATCGTCCGGGGTTTTCAAAAGACGCATCAGCGGCCGGATGCCCAGCAGGCTGATGACGGTCATCACCACGGCCATGGCGATAGCTACCTGGAAGCAGTTGAAGATGGATCTTTTGATCCCGGCATGGTTTCCTGCCCCAAAGCGCTTGGCGGTGATGATGGTAAGGCCGGTGGTGGTGCCGTTGACAAAGCCCAGAATGAAAAACGTGACAGCACCGGTGGTACCTACGGCGGCCAGGCTTTCATTTCCCAGAAACTGGCCCACGATGATGGTGTCCACCATGCTGTAAAGCTGCTGGAACAGATTGCCCAGCAATATGGGCAGGGAAAAAAGCAATATCTGCTTGCCGGGTTTTCCCGTGGTCAGATTGCGAACCATAAAACGGCCTCCTGAAAATCAATAAATGATGCGCAGGAAGAAGATTACAGGCTGCCGGAAAGCACCCGGGCAAGCAGCCCGTCGCTTTGGAAAATAGCAGCCAGGGTGCTTTCGTTGATGAGGGTGTCCAGGGCTTCCATATGGATGACGGTGCTCACAAGGGGCAGGGCCAGGAAGATCACATAGAGGATCAGCGCACCCCGAAGCAACCCGAAAAAACCGCCTGCCAGCCAGTCCATCTGCTTGAGCAGAGGCAATTTGAACACGTGATGGATCAGGTTAATCACGACGGACAAAAGCAGGTATGCCACCAGGTAGCAGACGATGAAGCACAGCACGTTCAGCGCCACACCCACGATGGTATTGGAAACATAATCGTTTACTGTTTCCAGGCCGGTGGATACAAAGGCATGGCTCATTAAATTCTGTTCCAGTACGTTTTCGATGGCTTCCGGCAGCTCCACATTGGTGAGGATCTGGCTGATGGTATCATCGGACAGGCTGTCCACGGAAGCAGTGGCCAGGTTATAATCGCCCACCCGTGCCACGGCGTCGGTATAGGTGGCCAGGGTGGAGGAAACGCCGGCGCTTTCGCTGAGGTAGGTGGACAATTGGGGGGCAAATGTGAACGCCAGCACAAAGGCAATCAGGCCGCAGGCCATGGAAAGCAGCGAATGGATGAAGCCTTTGTAAAAGCCGTAGGCCACGCTCAGCCCCAAAATGACCAGAATCACAATATCGATCACATTCATGAATAAATGACCTCCTGTGTACATTCTTCATGGAATGAACGGAAAAACGGGGGAAATTCTTGCATCAGTCGTCGCCCATCTTGAGCACAGCCATGAAGGCTTCGCCGGGAAGCTCCACCGTGCCGAACTGACGCATGCGCTTTTTACCTTCCTTCTGCTTTTCCAGCAG
>JAFSBN010000208.1 GCA_017437265.1 Clostridia bacterium | reverse complement strand
TCTCGCCCCCTGTACCCCTCGCCAGGGGTATCACCCCTGGACCCGGAGTGCGACAGACAATTTGATCGAATAGGGATGTTTCCGCATGTTGATTAAGGAAACGAAAAGAAACTGAACCACGGGCACAATGAAAACAATCAAAAAAGGACGGGAGAGAAAGCAACAAGCTTTCTCCTCCGTCTTTTTCTCCGTTTTCCCCGGATGCCTTGCATCCGGTGGGCGGCGTTCCGCCGCCGGGCCCGTGGGTGCCAGTGGCACCTCCAACTCGCAAAGTTACAATCTTTTTTTGCCAAGGAGTTTCTGCGTGTTTCTTGGAGGGAAGACGACAATCCCTCAGGCCCTGCGGGCCAGCTCTTTTTTCACAAGGGAAGCGCTGGTGATTCGTTTTGCAGAAACTGTTTTCAAGAATGAATGGCAGTTGCGGTTGGGTCAAGTGGCGGGCACGTAGGCGATATCCAGAATGGAGAAGTCCTTCATATGGTCGCCTTCCGCCATGCGCAGCTCCACTGTGTGAGTTTCCTTTACATTGCCAAGGCCGATGATTTCCGTCACCGGGTTGCCCCAGGCAGAGGTGCTGTGGCCGTTGAGGGTGGTTTTCAGTGCGCCGTCCACCCATACTTCCATTTTGCCGCATTTTTCATTGTTTTCCTGCTTGAATACGATGAACAGGGGGCCGCCCTGCACTTCCAGCACCATGGGGTCGGTCTTGGTAAACATGGTGTGCTTCCAGCCTTTAATATAGGAATAGCAGGAGGTGACGGCCTGGGGGAAGCTGCCTTCGGCAACAATCAGGGGGGAACCGGGGCGGATGTTTTCAAGCTTTTCGCAGAAATTGCCGATAACGGGATTTTCGGGCATGGTATAGCCTTCCGGAGGGGTGGCCGCTGCCTGATCGAAATAATAGCCCACCATATCGGCAATGAATGCGTGGCCTTCGGTGGTGGGATGGGCATAGTCGGCAGAATAGTCCTGGAAGGTCATGCGGCCGGAGGTGAATTCGGGCTGCAGGGCATTTTTCACGCTGATCATGCCCAGATCGTAATAGCCGCCGATCTGGCTCATGTGGGGCTGGCAGGAATAGCCGGAGTTGAGCAGGGTGAAAATGAGGATGACGGCAGGGGATGTTTCGCTTTGCAAAAGCCTGCGTACCAGGCTTTCGTACACCATCTGGCTCTGTTTGTCATTGGAGTCGTTGACGGCAAATTCGATAAACACCACGTCCGGGGATTTGGAGAGCACGTCCTGCTCCAGCCTTGTGATGCCAAGGCGGGAAGGGGTGCCGGAGATGCCGGCGTTCACGTAATGCACCTTTTCCGGTGCGGCGGCAAACTTTTCTGCAAACATTTTTGCGGAAAGGGCGGCGTAGCAGTGGGTTTGCTGGGGTTTGGCGGCAGAGCCTTCGGTGATGGAGCCGCCCAGATACACCAGTGTCACGTCCTTGCCTGATTTTGCTTTTTCAATGGCAGCGTGCAGCCGGGAGGTGTTGCCGATGTTCAAAAGAGAACGCTGCACCATTTCTTCCGTAAACAGGCTGTCTTCAGCCTGAACGCAAGGGAGGGCGATGCCGCAAAGCAGGCTGCCGGTCAGCAAAAGGGAGAGAATTTTTTTCCAGTTCATCATAGATAGAGGCTCCTTTCGGCGGATATTCTGTAAAAAAGCCCTGCGCTTTCGAAAAAGGCAGGGCAGGAAACGTGTGTATATTATTCCCCGACAGGAACGGCGGAGCCGTAGGCCTTTACAGGATTACCCTGTTCGTCAAACTCCGTGGTATAGCGGATGCGGAAGGGAATATGATCATCTGTCAGGGGGATGACGGCCTCTGCACTGGCCAGACCGGCATCGATGCTTTGCATCAGCACACGGTATCTTTCTGCACCCTCGGGGGAGATCACGTGCTGTTCAATGGCAGATTCGGGATAATCCGTTACTTCCTCCGGCAACCCCAGATCGCGCATACAGCGGAAGCAGGGGCTCATCTTCTTGGTTTTGATATCGTATTCCCAATAGTAGATGTTCACCTGTTCGCTGGCGGCCCGGAACAATTTTTCCCTGCGAACCATATCGCACATGGTGTTCTTTTCGGTGGTCACGTTGCGGATGAGAATATAGAACATCACGTTATCGGAACTGTTGCCGATCATGCGCATGGAAACACGCATGCAGATGGGCTTGTGATGGATGGGGGTTTGGCTCCAGGTTTCACATTCCTGTTCTTCATTGGTTTCGATGACCAGATGCACGGTGTCCAGCATGATCTGCCGGTTTTTATCGTCCATATAATCGAAGGGCTGCCACTTGAGCACGTCTTCTTCGGTTAAATCTTCGCCCAGCTCCTTGATGAACTTTTTGTTCACCCGCACCAGATCCACCCGGCCGTTGCGGTATTCCATCACCGCTGCGCCGCCCACATAGCTGTTGAAAATCAGAGTTTCGATGCTCATGGGGTTCCAGAACTGGGCAGAATTCATGTTTTCAATCAGCTGCATGGGGGGCTTGATCTCCCCGATGGACTGATTTTTCACCATCTCAAAGAAATCCTCTTCCGGGATGGGCCGGGAATACAGGAAGCCCTGCACATAGCTGCAGCCGATGGAGGCCAGGAAATCGGCCTGTTCTTTATGCTCCACCCCTTCGCCGATGATGGGCAGGCCCAGCCATTTGGCCATACGTACAAGGCCGGTGAGGATCATGGCACCGTTGTTTTTGCTGCTCCCCTCATCGGAAAGCAGACGCATATCCAGTTTCAATGTATCCAGATCCAGGTTTTTCAGCATATTCAGGGAGGAATAGCCGCTGCCGAAATCGTCCATTTCCACATTGAAGCCCAGCTTGTGCATTTTTTCAATGAAGGAGGTGAGCTTTTCAATGCCGTCCATAATGGCGGATTCGGTGATCTCCACCCGCAGCCATTCCACCGGCACATCGTATTTCCTGCGGATAGCTTCCATCTGCTCCGGCATATCGGGGTAGAGGATATCCAGCCGGCTGACGTTGACCGAAAGGGGCACAGGCTGTACCTTTTCGTCAATCATGCGGCGAAGCAGGGCACAGGTTTTTTCGAATACAAACAAGTCCAGCTTGACGATGAAATTATTCTTTTCCAATACAGGGATGAAAACACCGGGGGAGATGATGCCCCGGGTGGGATGCAGCCATCGGACCAGCGCTTCCGCCCCCACCAGCTGGCCGGTGGTGTGGTTATACTGGGGCTGATAATATACCTTGAAATGCTCTTCTTCCAGCGCTTTGCCCATGTTGTTGATAATTTCCTGTTCCAGCAGCAGTTGAGTGCGCATGGAGGGATTATAGTAGATATAGCGCTTATCCACCGCTTCTTTCACAAAGGAACAGGCAAGCAGCGCTCTTGCAATCATACCGTCGGGACGGATATCGGAGCGGTTGGTGACATAGACGCCCACGTGGCAGATGACTTCAAAATCCGGAGCACAGTTTTCAATCGTTTCCGTAAACGCATCCAGTCGCCCGGGCAGAGAGTCGTCCGTGATGGGGATAAAAAGGCAGAAATGGTCGGAATGGGTGCGGCTGGCCAGACAGTTTTCGCCGCCCAGCCGTTCAATTTGCTTTGCAACAAACAAAAGCAGCTTATCCCCGCCATCGGAGCCGAAAAGATCATTGATTACCTTGAAACGCTGCAGGTTAAAGCAGAGCATGGCGTATTTGCCGTTTTCCATGCCCTTGGGGTCCACCTCGGTATATAATGCCACCGCTTTTTGGAAAGATGTATAAGAAAGAAGGCCAGTCAGGCTATCTCTTTCATATTGTTCTGTGTGCATCCATCGCACCCCTTTCCTGCGTGCGCCTGAAAAACTATTTTGAATAAAACTTATACTTCCATGCTTATATTATACAACTGTCTAAACCATATTGCAAGAATAAATAAGTGCTAAAACAGACAATATTCACAAAACCGAAGAAGGAATGAGGAGAAAAAATGCGAAGCACAAACTGCTTCGCATTTGGTTTATTCGGCTTTTGCGGTCAGGTCGTATACGTCGGCAGCAATGATGCGGCCCTGAACAAATGTGCCGGGGATCAGCTCCCGGTCGCAAAGCAGCAGAATTTCGCCGTCGGCATCCGGAGCCTCCCAGCTGGATCGGGCAGTATAGGTGCCGTCCTGCCAGCCGGTAACCAGCAGTTTTTCTTCCTTGCCGATACGCAGCTGATTGCGTTCCCGGCTGATTTTTGCCTGAAGGGCCATCAGTTTTTCCAGCCGTTCTTCTTTTATTTCCTCCGGCAGCTGGCCCGGCATATCGAAGGCCGGGGTATCGTCTTCGGGGGAGAAGGTGAAGGCACCCATGCGGTCAAACTGCATTTCTTCTGTGAAATCCATCAGTTGCTGAAAATCGTCTTCCGTTTCGCCGGGAAAGCCCACGATGAAGGTGGTGCGCAGGCAGAAGCCCCGCTCCCGGGCGCCTCGGAGCATTTTCCGGATATGTTCCAGGGTGCCCCTTCTGTTCATGGCTTTCAGAAGGGAAGGGGAGGCGTGCTGGAGGGGTAAATCCAGATATTTGCATATATTTTCGTGCTTCGCCATCACATCCAGGGTTCTTTCGTCCAGTTCATCCGGATACATATACAGCGCCCGCAGCCATTCCACGCCCTCCACTTTGGCGGCCGCTTCCAGAAGGGAAGAAAGGCTGTCGTTCATATCGATGCCGTATCGGGTGGTATCCTGAGCGATAAGGATGTGTTCCTTTACACCCTGCTTTGCCAGCAGGTTCATTTCATTCAGAATGGCCTCCCGGCTTCTGGAGCGGTAGGGGCCCCGGATGAGAGGAATGGCGCAGTAGGCGCAGCGGTTATCACAGCCGTCTCCGGTTTTGATATAGGCGGAATAGGGGGGCGTGGTAAGCACCCGGCCGCATTCCAGAAAAGCATGGTTTGCCTTGATATCGGCACCCTTTTCGCCCTGCAGGGCTTTTTCTATCAGGGGGATCAGCATTTCGTAGCGGTTCACCCCCAGCATCACGTCAATTTCGGGAATTTCATCCCGGATGGTATCGCCGTAGCGCTGGGTGAGGCAGCCGGTGGCGCAGAGCACCCGGCATTTGCCCGTTTGTTTATATTCGGCCATTTCAAGGATGGTATCAATGGCTTCTTCCTTGGCGGGGGCAATGAAGCCGCAGGTGTTGACGATGAGAATTTCTGCCTGAGCAGGATCATCCGTCAGGATGCAGCCGGCATTTTTCAGCATGCCCAGCATCTGTTCCGAATCCACCCGGTTTTTCACACAGCCCAGGGCGATCATGCCGGCTTTCATTCCCTGCAATTTCTGCGCCATAATAGCACTTCCTTCATTTCACATAGATTCTGTATATTTTAGCATATTTCCCTATGCTTTCACAAGCCCCGGCAGGAAAAACCAATGCTTCCAGCGAAAAGAGGGAACGAAAAGAGGTGGAACTGGGATGAACGCACAGGAAATGTGGAATAAATATCAAAATGCCCTGGGGCTGCAGGAAAAGGAATACGACGCCTGGGCCTTTGGAGAAAAGGCGGATATGCTGGCTGCACTGGTATTACAGGGAGAAAAAACGGCCACGTCTTCGGCCTTTGATCTGTATGCGTTGGAAGGGGAGGAAATCCCCGGTGCAGGGGACAAAAGCGTGGTTCTGGACAGCCGGGGGGAAGCGGTATGCATTATCGAAAATCTGGAAGTGGCTGTGCTTGCCTATGATGAAGTGACGGAAGAGATGGCGGCCATGGAGGGGGAAGACGATAAAAGCCTTTCCATGTGGCGCAAGGTGCATGAGCGCTTTTTCCGGGAAGATATGGGGGAGGCAGGGCTTTGCTTTCATGAAAAGATGATGGTTGTGTTTGAAAAATTCCGGGTTGTGTGGCCGGTAAAGAAAGGGTAAAACTGATTGTTTTTTTCTTGCACAGAAAGGATAAATCTGCTATTATATAAGATGTATGATTATCGAGGAGGTTTTCTCATCATGGCTGATTTTTTTCAGAGTCTGCTGGGGAATGTGACCAATATTACCTGGCAAATGGCGGTCATGTGGGTGATTGGCGGTGTGCTGATCTACCTGGCTATCAAAAAGGATATGGAGCCCAGCCTGCTTTTGCCCATGGGCTTTGGCGCTATTCTGGTAAACCTGCCCCTGTCCGGCGCTGTGGAAACGCTGACGGTATTGTTTGACGCCGGTATTGCCAATGAGTTGTTCCCGCTGCTTCTGTTCATCGGTATCGGTGCCATGATCGACTTTGGCCCGGTGCTCAATAACCCCAAGCTCATGCTCTTTGGTGCTGCGGCTCAGTTTGGTATTTTCTTTACCCTGTCCATGGCCCGGCTGTTTGGCTTTGACCTGATGGACGCAGCTTCCATTGCCGTCATCGGTGCGGCTGACGGCCCCACCTCCATCGTGGTGGCCAATGCCCTGAACAGCAAATACCTGGGTGCCATTATGGTGGCTGCTTATTCCTACATGGCTCTTGTGCCCATTGTGCAGCCTCCCGTCATCAAGCTGCTCACCACCAAGCAGGAACGTCTCATTCGTATGCCCTACGAACAGAAGAACGTGACCAAAACCACCCGCATCCTCTTCCCCATTGTGGTAACGATGCTGGTGGGCGTGGTGGCCCCCGATGCTGTGGCGCTGATTGGGTTCCTCATGTTCGGTAACCTTTTGCGTGAATGCGGTGTGCTGGACAGCCTGTCCGAAACCGCCCAGAAGGTGCTGGCAAACCTGATCACCCTGTTCCTGGGCCTTACCATTGCCGTGCGTATGCAGGCAGATCAGTTCCTGCAGCCCGACACCCTGCTGATCATGGGTCTGGGTCTGGTGGCCTTCATTTTCGATACCGCCGGCGGTGTGATGTTTGCAAAGCTTCTGAACCTGTTTAGCAAAAAGAAGATCAACCCCATGATCGGTGCCTGCGGCATCAGCGCTTTCCCCATGAGCAGCCGTGTGGTGCATAAGATGGGCCTGAAGGAAGATCCTCAGAACTTCCTGCTGATGCACACTGTGGGCGTGAATGTTTCCGGCCAGATTGCTTCCGTAATCGCCGGCGGCCTGATCCTCAGCTTCTTCATGCAGCATTAAGGAGGAAAATGAAATGAAAAAAGTATTGTCTTGCCTGTTCCTTCTGGTGTTGGTATTTGCAGCTGTGATGCCCATGGCTCTGGCGGAAGAAGCAGCTCCTGTGGCGGAAGAAGAAACGCTTGCCATCATCGGCGGTGCCGATGGCCCTACGGCCATTTTGGTGGCAGATACCACCGAAGATGAGAATGCAGAAGAAACCGAAGAAGCGGATGCGCCCAAGATGCAGTTCGGCTTCTATCCGGATCGTTTTGTGGATTCTTTGCAGTATATGCTCAAGGGTTTGGTTGGCATTTTCCTGGTGACCGGCCTGATCATTCTGGTGTTGGTTGTGATGGATAAGGCCGGCAACCGCAAAAAGAAAGACGCAGAATAATTGAAACTGAAAACGCCGTCTGTATCATGCAGGCGGCGTTTTTTTGATGCAGAAACAGAAATGTTTGCAATTGTATGACGAATGATACAAAAAGACGAAAAAAAGAGGGAAATCATGCATTTTTTCATTCACAGTTTTTTGAATTGTTTCTGCTTTGCATTTATTTTCAATATTTCTTGCAAATATGGGGATGATTTTGTATAATCATACCATCTTAAATCTCTTAAGGAGTGAATTTCATGAAAAAGTTTCTGGCTATTGTGATGGTTCTTTGCCTGATGGCCCCGGCATTCGCCCTGGCCGATGATATGCCCGTTGTGAAGATCGGCGTTTTCGAACCCGCTTCCGGTGACTCCGGTGCCGGCGGCAAGCAGGAAATGCTGGGCATGCAGTACGCCAACAAGGTGGCCCCCACTGTTGTGATCGGCGATACTGAATACGCTGTTGAACTGGTGTATGCTGACAACCAGTCCGCGACCGACAAGGCTCCCTCCGCCGCTTCCGAACTGGTGAACCAGAAGGTAAGCGTGGTGCTGGGCAGCTACGGCTCCGGCGTGTCCATGGCCGGTTCCCCCATCTTTGCTGATGCCGGCATCCCCGCCATCGGCGTGACCTGCACCAATCCCCAGGTAACCCTGGGCAACACCCACTACTTCCGCATTTGCTTCCTGGATCCCTTCCAGGGCACTGTTCTGGCCAACTACGCCTTCAAGGAAATGGGCGCTCAGGTTGCCTACTGCCTGGCCGAACTGGGCAACGACTATGACGTGGGCCTGGCCTACTACTTCCAGCAGGCTTTCGAAGCCCTGGGCGGCATGGTTATCTCCGAAACCTTCCCCACCGGTACCTCTGACTTCACCTCCTACATCAACAACGCCACCGGCTATGGCGCCGGCGTGTTCTTCGCTCCCTGCTCCCTGGCTTACTCCACCCTCATCGTGGACCAGGCTGCCGGCCTGAACGTGAACTTCGCTCTCATGGGCGGCGACACCTGGGACAGCAACATGGTGCTGGAAGCTGCTGCCGGTACCAACCTGAAGATCCTGGTTTCCACCTTCTATCAGGAAGGCGGCAATGCTGAATTCGACAACGGCTTCAAGGCCTGGCTGAACGAAGATGCCGAAGCCATGACCAACAACGGCGGCAACGATATCATCGCTGCTGTGTCCGTCATGGGTTATGACGCCTACTTCACCGCTCTGGAAGCCCTCAAGGCTGCCGGCTCCACCGATTCCAAGGCTGTGAACGAAGCTCTGTGGAACGTGACCCTGGACGGCGTTTCCGGCGCTATCGCCTTCGATGCCGAAACCGGCGACGCTATCCGCGACACCGCTTACATCAAGACCGTCAACACCGAAAACGGTGCCTGGGACTTTGTGGCTGTGCAGGGCGTGAACTAAAAATTACCAATGCTGCCGCAAGGCTGATATAACCTGATGTTTGTGGCGTGGGCAATTTCGCTCACGCCACAATGCTTATCTCCAAGGAGGCCAATCCTCATGTTTAACACGGTGTTTCCCTATCTGCTCACCGGTATTTCCGTGGGCGGCCAGTATGCCCTGATCGCCATCGGCTATACCATGGTGTACGGCATTCTGCGCCTGATCAACTTTGCCCATGGCGACGTGTTCATGGTGGCAGGTATTGTGATGGTGTATCTCAATGCCAGCGGCCTGCCGCTTTGGCTGTCTGTTTTGCTGACGCTTTTGATCACAGTGGTCATCGGTTTTGCCATTGAGCGTGTGGCCTATAAGCCTTTGCGCACGGCACCCCGTATGTCCATCATGATTTCTGCCATCGGTGTGAGCTACACCCTGCAGAACCTGGTGCTGTATATCACCGGCGGTCTGAACCAGTTCTATCCCAAGGTGTCCTTCATCAGCGATTCTGTGACCATCTTTGGTGCAAGCACCAAAATGGTGACCCTGGTGACGCCCATTCTGACGGTAATTCTGGTGGTGGCGCTGGTGCAGCTGATTAACCATACCAAGATTGGTATGGCCATGCGCGCCGTTTCCAAGGATTTTGAAACCAGCCAGCTGATGGGGATCAAGATCAACAGCGTTATTTCCACCACCTTCATCATCGGTTCCTTCCTGGCGGCGGTGGGCTCCATGCTGTATTTCACCAACTACAACACCGTTATTCAAACCTCCGGTGCCATGCCCGGCCTGAAGGCCTTTGTTGCCGCTGTGTTTGGCGGCATTGGGTCCATTCCCGGCGCTGTGGTGGGTGCGTTCATTATCGGCATTTGTGAAAACATCATCAAAGGGTTGGATATTATCCTGTTCAAGGCCGGCATCACCAAGCAGAATCTGGGGCTGGCCACCTTCTCCGATGCGTTCACGTTTGCCTTGCTGATTGTGATTCTGATCGTCAAGCCCACCGGCCTGTTCGGTGAAAAGACCACGGATAAGGTGTGAGGTGAGCAAAATGAAGACGAAAAAGAAGTTCAACCCCGCAATGCTCTGGGCGGCACTGGTGATTGTGCTGGTGTATGTGGCCGTGTTTATTACTGAGCAGCTGCTGCCTGCATCCTCCATGCTGTTTACCGTGCTGAAAAAGGGTGCCACCTACGCATTGGTTGCCGTTTCCATGAACCTGCTCAACGGTTTTACCGGGCTTTTCAGCCTGGGCCAGGCCGGTTTTATGCTGATTGGCGCCTACACCTATGCTATCTTTACCATTCCGGTGGCGGACCGTATGAATGTATATCAGTATTACAACGGCGGCCTGGTGCAGTTTGCCATGCCCGTTGTGCCTGCGCTGATCATGGCCGGTTTGGCGGCGGCGCTGTTCGCTTTCCTGATTGGTTTGCCGGTGCTGCGCCTCAAGAGCGACTATCTGGCCATTGCCACGCTGGGCTTTGCGGAAATTATCCGCGCCATTTTCCAGTGGAACAAGTTGGGTGCGCTGACCAACGGCTCCAACATTCTGCGTGAGTTCCCCACCTTCAATGATTTCAACATCCGCAATGCGGAGGGGGAAGTGACACTGTATCTTTCCACGCTGGTGCCTTTCCTGATTGCCGGCGTGTGTATTGCGCTGATTGTGATGCTGATTAATTCCACCTTCGGCCGCAGCCTTCGTGCCATCAAGGATGACGAAATTGCTGCCGAGGCCATGGGGATCAATTTGTTCCATCACAAGCAGATGTCCTTTTGCATTTCTTCCTTCTTTGCCGGCATCGGCGGCGCCATGCTGGCCATGTACCAGAGCACCATCCAGGCCAAGGCGTTTACCTCTGCCATGACCTATGAAATTCTTTTGATTGTAGTCATCGGCGGTATCGGGTCCGTAACGGGCAGCTGCATCAGCTCCTTCCTGTTTGTGGCCTGTTCCGAATGGTGGCTGCGTTTCCTGGACCAGAAGCAGATGATCGGCAATTTTGAAGTGCCGCTTTTGCGCAACGGCTTCCGTCTGGTGGTGTTCTCCATCATCATCATGATCGTGGTGTTGTTCTTCCGCCAGGGCATCATGGGCACCAAGGAACTGCCGGATCTTTTCAAACGTAAGAAGAAGTCCCAGCAGGAGGTGAAAGCATGAGCCGGAATGTATTGAAAATTGAACACATGACCATGCAGTTTGGCGGCGTTGTGGCCGTGCATGACCTGAGCATGGAAATCAATGAAGGTGAAATTGTGGCCCTGATCGGCCCCAATGGCGCCGGAAAAACCACTGCTTTCAACTGTGTCACCTCCGTGTATGAACCCACCAACGGCCGGGTGTCTTTCATGGGCAAGCCCATTGCCCAGAACAGCCCCAACAAGAAAATGCGCAAAATTTATGCCGGCACCATGCCCGATGCGTTTACCGATAAAACTGTGCGTATGTCTCCTGACCAGGTGACAAAGCTGGGCATTGCCCGCACCTTCCAGAACATCCGCCTCTTTGGCGGCATGACGGTGCTGGAAAACGTGATGACCGCCATGCATCTTCGCCGCAAGAGCAACATGTTCACCGCCACGCTGCATCTGAACATGAAGGAAGAGAAGGCCATGCGGCAAAAGGCCATGGATCTGCTGGAAACAGTGGGTCTCAAGGAGCTGCAGGACGAAATGGCCACATCCCTGCCTTACGGCAAGCAGCGTTTGCTGGAAATTGCCCGTGCGTTGGCCACCGAGCCCAAGCTGCTTTTGCTGGACGAACCGGCCGCCGGCATGAATCCCCAGGAAACGGATGAACTGAGCGCTTTCATCAAGCGCATCAAGGATCAGTTTAACCTGACCGTCTTCGTGATCGAGCATCACATGAATCTGATTATGGAGATTTCCGACCGTATTTATGTGGTGGATTTCGGTAAACTGATCGCCGAAGGCACCCCGGCGGAAATTCAGGAAAACCCGGCGGTTATTGCTGCTTATCTGGGAGGTGAGGACGAATGAGCCTGCTGCATATCAAGGATTTGAAGGTTTCCTACGGCGGCATTGAGGCCCTCAAGGGCATTTCCCTGGACGTGGAAAAGGGACAGATTGTGGCTCTGATCGGTGCCAACGGTGCCGGTAAATCCACCACCCTCCGGGCCATTTCCGGCCTGATCCCCAGAAGCCAGGGCACCATCACCTATGACGGCCAGGTAATCAGCGGCATGAGCCCCCAGCGCATCGTGGCAGAAGGCATCTGCATGGTGCCCGAAGGGCGCCGTGTGTTCCCTAACCTTACGGTATTGGAAAACCTGCGGATCGGTGCATACCTGCGCAAGGACGACCTGCAGGCGGATCTGGAGCATGTGTATGATCTGTTTCCCCGGCTGAAGGAGCGTGCCTGGCAGCTGGCCGGCACTCTGTCCGGCGGCGAACAGCAGATGCTGGCCGTGGGCCGGGCGCTGATGATGCGGCCCAAATTGCTCATGATGGACGAACCTTCCCTGGGCCTTGCGCCGCTGGTGATCCGGGATATTTTCACGATCATCGAAACCCTTCATGAAGAAGGCATCACCATTTTGCTGGTGGAACAGAACGCCAATGCGGCCCTGCGGATTGCCGACAGCGCATTCGTGCTGGAAACCGGCCATCTCACCATGAGCGGCACCGGTAAAGAGCTGATGGATGATCCCCGGGTGAAGGAAGCATATCTTGGCAAATCCAAGCCCAAGAACAGCAAAATCGGTTAATACATTTTTAGAGGCTGTGCTTCAAAAGCACAGCTTCTTTATTTGCATATCAGGCGAAAGAACGATGAAAATATAAAAATGCAAAAAAATCAAAATTTTTTTCAAAAAACCCCTTTACAAACCATTTCCTTTGTGATATACTCAATCTTGTTCGCGGGGCATTAGCGCAGTTGGTAGCGCACAACACTGGCAGTGTTGGGGTCAGGAGTTCGAGTCTCCTATGCTCCACCAAACCACTTCGGAAGAAGTGGTTTTTTTGTTTTCAGAAATTGGGAAAAAATAAGGGGCCGGTGAAGGCCCCTGTGTGAGTCAGGGAATATCGATATAAAAAATACGTTTGAGTGAATAGGGGTCCTGAATTTCCAGCATGAACTGGCCGTAATTGGCATCCACCATAACATCCCACTGCGGCTCTCCGAAGATGCTGCGGAAAGCTGCTCTGGCTGCAAGGCCCATGGCTGCAATGCTGTCTTCATCGGCATCACCCAGGAATAAATATTCTTCCAGTTTTTCTGTACCTGCCGCATAGGCGAAGATGTCGATATCTGCATCCAATTCGGCAAGAAGACCGGTATCAGATTGGGCATAAAGGTATAGCCTGTCTCTGCTTCCAACAGACAAAAGCCGTTCTTTGAATACAAGTTCATAAGTACCGTCGCGCTCAATTCGATAGATTACCTGGTACAGGTCATATTGATCTTGCACCAGGATAATCAGGTGGCACAGGCCGCCGGAGGAAGAAAGGAAAGGCAGGACTGCACCGGAACCTTCATCCATGAATATTTTACCGTTATACTCTTTCAGTTCCAAGAAACCGTTGTTGAACTGGTATTCTTCCCATATATCAAAGGCAATTTGTTCCATATTATAGGTAATATCTTCTTCATTTTCCGCAACGGGGAAAGGTACAAGAGAACTGTACATATCTGCCATGATGTTTTGGTGAAGCAGTTTATCGGGAGAGATGCGGGGACTGACAGTGCTTATGTATTCCAGGATGCTGTTGGGGATACAGGCGATGGAAAGCAGCTGATCCTGGGCATCATTCTTAAGTGTGTCCATCCTGCTTTTCCAGTTGGGATCAATCGCCTGCATTTCCACACTCTTCAATGCTTCGCAGGAGGCATAGAAGCAGCGGTAATACATGATCAGCATATATTTCATGCGGATCCAATCTCCGCTTTCCTTGGCCAGGGAAACCTGGGTTTTGAAAAAATCCTGAAGGATCGCCAGTGTATAGGCTGTTCTCAGTCCTTCCATATTCTTTGCAACAGGAAGGTTTTGTGCGATGAGTTTGATTGTTTTTTCGGCTAGCTCATTTTTGCTCAGCATGGCATTTTTCAAAAAGGTGGCGACGCCGGAACTGAAGAGAGATGAAACGTGTTCTTTGGATAATCGACAAAAAACGAAGGTGCTCCAATCTGCAGGATCCATATGGGCACAATCGGTAATTTCCTGGGCAGCGCTGATGATTTGCTTGTGATTGTAATTGGAAGAATATGTGTCGGCAGTATACTTCATGGCTTCCAGCACGTAAACGTTGGTATCCAGAAGGAGTGAGATTTCTTCCAGCCGGCCAAGATATTCGGACAGCGGCATACCAAGCGCCTTTTCAGTCAGTTCCAGGCCTTCCAGGTAGATGGTCAGGGAGCGCAGGGCACCGCATTGGTAGAAGGCTTTTACTTGTGCGTCAGTTGATCCTTTCTCAAGGAAACCTAATATGGTGGAGAGCGGAAGGGCAATTTCGTCTTCTATTTTCTTCTGGAGGGCGGAGGGGGATTCTGTGTTCAAATCCTCTTGAACCAGGCTATACATGGCGTCGCGGTATTGGTCCAACAGCGGTTTGAAATCCCATGTGGTTATGATATTCCAGATATGGGCCAATGCCGTTCCGAAAGTATTTATGCCGTTGTTTTTGTCTACAAGGGAACTGAAGCGCCAGGATTCGCTGTCAGCAGCCAGAAGAGGCTGTACCAGAACCTGACCGGAAAGGAAGTAAAGCTCATTGTCCTTTGCCCAAACCTTGACCGCAAAGGCTTTGAGGGTGGATTCCAGAGGATAATACCGGGTATGGGAAACCAGACGGGAATTGGTGAGAAAAATGGTGTGCCCGTTCAGATAGAATTCATTATGGCTTATTCTTTCGTATCCGGAGACACCTGCCAGTGAAAAATCATCGATATACAGCTGGTTATCGTCATAATAAAGCCGGACGGGAAAAGCAGACGAATACAGATTGGAATGGGCAATGGTATAAAACTCATAGCCGGAAGCTTGCGCAGAACGGGGCATGAACAGGATATGGCATGCAATGCAAAGCGATATGAACCCGGAAAGTATACGAAAAACAGCTTTTTTCAACATGGTTTTCCTCCGTGTGATATTTAGTGCATATGAAGATTATACACGAACATAGACTGAAATTCAATAATGATTGATTTGACCGGGAAATGACGGTGTGGTACAATGCAGAAAAATGCCGGGAGAAATGATCATGAACCAGGACGAAATGAGACAGGAGCTGACAGCGCTGGCAACCCGTGCTTTTTCCCTGCCGGAAGTGAAATGTATTCAGGTGCGGGATGCGGTGATGGAGCGGGGGGAGCTGCTGCCGGAAAAGATAAAGGAAGCGGTGGAAAAAAGCTGGCATGACTGCATGAGCGATGTGGATTTGTGCGTGTGTGTGTGCCTGCATCCGGAAGCGGATGTGTCGGAAGCGGAATACATGGCCAGGGTGGATCGCTTTGGCCTGAGCAGAAGCGCCTGCCTGGGGCGCAGTCTGGTGAAGGAAAACAGGATGTGGCGGATTGTGCTGAAAAATGGCATGCGCTACGATTTCGGTTTTTCCTTTGAATGGAGCGAGGAAGGAAAAATGTTGTCTTTGCCGCCGGTGGAGGCGGAAAAGGAAAACGATCGCTGGCCTATGGAAAATGCGGACAGGTTCTGGTTTGTGCAGGTACAGGCGCTGGGAAAATTGTATCGCCGGGATTACCTGATTGCCGATCATCTGGCGCATATGGGGCTGAATGAAACGCTGGTGCAGCAGATGGTGCTGCGGGATATGAAACATGGCACCAATCACCACCGCTATGGCTATGAGGAAGAAAGGGCGTATGAAAAGCAGCTGCATGCATGTCCACTGTGCACCGGGGATGAGAGCCGAGACCGCATCGCGAAAAAGCTGTATGCGGCGGCGGTGACTTATGACGAAATGATGCTGCAGTTTTATCCGGATTGGGAAGAAAAAACGCCTGATTTTCTGTCTGTCTGGCAGAGCTATGAACAGCACAGGAAAGCGATGCTGCCAAAGCAGCAGGAGGAAAATATGGAGAATATGTATTGTGAACATTGTCAGAAAATGATCGAAGGGGATGTGTGCCCGGAATGTGAACGAAAAGGGCGGACACCGGAAGAAATGGATCCTGTATTTCTGGCGGAAAAGGGCCATCCCTGGAGCGATATGCTGTGCGATGTGCTGAGACAGGAGGGCGTTCCTTCCCTGCGCCGGGGCACCCTGGGTGCCGGTATGATGATGACCATCGGGCAATATCTGGACCTGGAAAGCGTGTACGTGCCCTATCATCATCTGGAAAAGGCAAAAGAGATTTATGATGGCTTATTTGGCGAAGTGACCGACGTGGAAGAAACAGAAGAATTATGACGTGAACAAAGAGTGCCGGAAAACGGTGCTCTTTTTCTGTTGCGACAAAAAATTATCGAAAAACAATAAAAATATATTGACAT
>JAFSBN010000207.1 GCA_017437265.1 Clostridia bacterium | reverse complement strand
GGCCCAGGGCGGAAAGCTGCTGGGAAAGCCGCTGCACATCCGCCTTTTTCTGCAAAAGCATTTTTTCCGAAAGGGCGTGCAGCCGCTGGGTGTATAAATCGGACAGGGCCCGGGCCTTTTTCAGCCGCACCGCCGGGTGTTCCCGGGAAAGGCGGCTTTCCAGCCCGGAAAGCACGGCCTTTTGCCGAAGCAGCTGGTTTTGCCCGGCACGCAGCAGGGCGGAGCGATATTTTTCCATGGCCTGCACCACCGCCCGGTATTCCGGCACGCATTTTTCGGCGGCCTCGGTGGGGGTGGCGGCCCGTTCATCGGCGGCCAGGTCACTGAGGGTGACGTCCACTTCATGGCCCACGGCGGACACAATGGGAATGGGGCAGGCCGCAATGGCCCGCACCACAATTTCTTCGTTGAAGGCCCACAAATCTTCCATGCTGCCGCCGCCCCGGCCCACGATGATTACATCGATGCCCGGCACCTGGGCCATTTCCGCAATGCCTGCGGCAATATCCGGCGCCGCATTTTCCCCCTGCACCAGGCAGGGCCGCAGCACCAGCTGCATGCCGGGGTAGCGCCGCCTGGTGACGGTGGCAATATCGTGGATCACCGCGCCGGAGCGGCTGGTGACCACACCGATCATCCGGGGCAGGAAGGGCAGGGGCCGTTTCCGTGCTACATCAAACAGGCCTTCTTTCAAAAGCTTGGCTTTCAATGCTTCGTAGCGCAGGTATAAATCCCCCATGCCGTCCAGGGTGATGGTATCGGCATAGAACTGATAGCTGCCGCTTGCGGTATACAGCCCCACCGCTCCGGTTAAAACCACCTTCATGCCGTTTTCCACGGGGAAGGTGATGTGCATATTCTTCTGGCGGAAGCATACGCACTGGATGCGGCTTTCTTCATCTTTCAGGATGAAATACCAGTGGCCGGAAGCGTAGCGCTTCATATCGCTGATTTCCCCGCGCAGGGATAAAAACCGCAGGGTGGGGTCCCCGGCCAGGGAGCGGCTTACGTATTCATTCAGTTGGGTGACGGTCAGCGTCCAGGCCATGTTACTGCACTTTCTTCTGGGCGGCTTCCACGGTGTTTGCCATCAGCATGCAGATGGTCATTTTCCCAACGCCGCCGGGCACGGGGGTGATGTAAGCGGCTTTTTGGGATACGGCGTCAAAATCCACGTCGCCGCACAGCTTGCCATCCACCCGGTTGATGCCCACATCCACCACGGCGGCCCCTTCCTTCACCATATCGGCGGTGACGAACCGGGGGCGGCCCACAGCGGCCACCAGAATATCCGCATTCTTCGTGTGTTCCGCCAGGTTCTGGGTGCGGGAATGGCAGATGGTTACGGTGCAGTTAGCGTCCAACAGCAGCATGGCAATGGGCTTGCCCACGATGTTGCTGCGGCCAATCACCACCGCATTCTTGCCGGACAGGGGAATGCCGGCAGATTCCAGCATATACATAATCCCCTTGGGGGTGCAGGCCACCACGCCGTCCTGGCCGGTGAACAGCTTTCCGGCGTTTTCGATATGGAAGCCGTCCACATCCTTTTCCGGCAGGATTTTTG
>JAFSBN010000206.1 GCA_017437265.1 Clostridia bacterium | reverse complement strand
TGACCGGCAGCATGGACGGCTGGTGCGTATGGAACAACTACGCCATAGATGGCGTGGTGATCGGCCAAACCCTCAAGCTGCCTGACGACTACAAGCTGAAGCTGGGCGAGGAATTCGTCACCAGTCTGGCTGACGACCAAACAGGCACCATTGTAGAACACAAGACCCACAACTACACCACAGCCAAGAACGATGACCACCACCACTGGACGGTCTGCGCCTGCGGCGATACCACGGAGAAGGTGGAGCACACCTTCACCTACACGCCCGTCACCGGTAAGGAAGTGCACATCGTCGGGTGCAGCGGCTGCACCTACACCGGGCCGGAGGAAATCCCCCATGAGTTCACCAACGATGAGTGCGACTGTACCGCGAAGGCCGTGGCCAGGGTGGACGACACCCTCTACGCCAACTTCGCCAACGCGCTGGCTGCCTGGACGGACGGCACCACCCTGACCCTGCTGGACCATGTGACCTATGACAGCGACATCAACCTTGGGGGCGGCACCCGCACCTTTGACGGCGGCGACTACACGCTGGATCTGGCTGGCAAGCACTTGTTGAATGAAGGTACGCTGACCATTCAGAATGCGAAGATCACGTCAAATGCCGACGGGGCTTGTGCGGTGGAAAATGAGGGTATGATGGTGATCAAGGAAAGCACCATCACCAACAGCGAAGGCACGGCGATAAGCAATCGGGGTTCGCTGACTGTAGAAAACGCTGAGCTGAATGCCAAGTCTGCCTGCCTCTCTACCGATGTTGATACTGCGGCGCTGACCAACTGCACGCTTAACTGCCAGGAAACCGAGATCGAGTACACCAAAGGCAAGCTGACCATTGTTGGAGACTGCGATGGCTGGGAAGTGAGGAACACCCGGGATGTGATGGTAGCCATTGGCACGGACATCTTTTTGCCCGAGGGTTACTATATGTTTGAGGCCCTTGATTTTGAGGCCCCGGAACAGCTGGTGACCAGCATGGTGAGATTTGGCACCATCAGGAAGCACACCGACGAAGACCACACCCCTGCCAACAAGGACAACGAGGACGGCATAACCCACGACGAATCCTGCACCATTTGCGGCATAGGCGCTACCAACGTTCCCCACACCACCCCCAATGCCGAGGGCAAGTGTGTTTGCGGTGCAAAGATCGTGGCCATGGTGGACGACACCTGCTACAGCGACTTTGCCAAGGCGGTGGCTGCCTGGACGGGCGGCACCACCCTGACCCTGCTGGACGATGTGAGCTATGACAGCGACATCAACCTTGGGGCGGGCACCCGCACCTTTGCAGGCGGGGAGCATACCCTGACGCTGGCCAGCGAGGCGAACTGGATAGACAACGACGGTACCCTGACCATCGCCAGCGGCACGATCATCTCGGAGGGTTCCTATGCCATCCAAAACAGCGGCACGCTGAACATCGAGGGCGGCATGGTTTCTGCAACGGCGGTGGGCGGCGTTGCTGTCGACAACATGGATGGTACGCTGAACATCACCGGCGGCACGGTTTCTGCACCGGGATTGGGTGGTTACGCCATTGTTAACCACAGCAGTATGACCCTGGACGGTGGCACCATCGAGGGCTATTCCTGCATTGAAAACTCCGGCACCGCAGAGCTGAAGCGCGGCACGGTCACCGCAAGCGACGGCTATGCGCTGAACAACTTCGGTACGGCGACCCTCTCCGGGGCTGACCTGGCCACAGAGGGCAATAACCCTGCGGTGTTCTGCAGCTCCGGCAAAACGACCATCAGCGGCGGCACGCTCGCCGGCAACGGCGAAGTTGTCATCTGGCGAGTAGACGGTACGCTGACCATCACGACCACCGGATGCAACGGCTGGAAGGTCATAAGCTCTGCCGAGACTGCCACCATCGGTGAAGATATCACTCTGCCCGATGGCTACTACGTGTTTGACGATGATGGCAAGTTCATCCCCAACCTGGAGGCGGGTGTGATCGGCACCATCACGGAGCATACCCACGAGCTCCTGCTAATTGACAACAAAGACGGCAAGAGCCATGATCTTGGCTGTGTTTGCGGTGCGGTGAGCAACCAAGAAATTCCTCACTTTGCCCCCAATGCCGAGGGCAAGTGTGTTTGCGGTGCAAAGATCGTGGCCATGGTGGACGACACCTGCTACAGCGATATCAACGTTGCCATCAACGACTGGGAGAACAACGCCGGCACCCTGACCCTGCTGGATAATGTGAGCTATGCCTACCCCATTCATCTTATGGGTGGCAGCTATATCTTCGAGGGCGGCAATTTTGAGCTGGACATGGACGGCTATGAGCTGAATGTAAACGGCGGTGCTACGCTTGATTACAAGAGCGGCGGGTTGAACAGTATGCTCTCCGTTTATGGTACGCTGAATGCAACGGGCGGCACGATAACGCAGTTTATTTTCAACTTCGGTGTGGTCAATCTGTCCGGCGCCCGTGTTGTAACTACTGCAATCGCAGGCAGCTACGCCATTGAGAATTACGGCGATCTGACCATCAGCAACGGAAGTCTGGAATGCGTTGACGATGCTGATGCCGCAGAGATTTTTAACGCCGGCGGCACCGTTACCATCGAGAATACCGCTGTGCCGGAGGGCTGGCGAATCAAACATACCACAGAGGACACCCTGGTGCTGGACGATTACATCACCCTGCCCGATGGCTTCTATGTGTTCATGGACAAAAAGATCGTCACCGAGCTGGCGGCGGGCGAGATCGGAACCATCACCTGCCACCCCGACCACACCTACATCTGCACCGCAGACGATGACACCGACACCATCACCTATGCCTGCTCCTGCGGCGTGGGTACCCGGACGGCGAAGCTTGCTGTGCCTGCGTCTCCCCTGGTGTACGACGGCGAAGCACACCCTGCCACGGTGGAGGCATCCGACAGCAAAAACGTGCCTGTGGTGACCTATATCCTGAACGGCCAGGCGGTGGATGAGCCCATCAATGCCGGCAGCTACACCGCTACCATGACCTGGGGCGAAGCGAGCGTGAGCGCAGACTTTACCATCACTCCTGCCTCCCTGACCGCTGTGGCGCTGGAAGGCTCCCGGGCCTATGATGCTACGGCTGAGTGGGTTGCTCCGCTTGAAATGAGCGGCGTGATGAACGACGACGATGTGCGCGGCGTGGTGAAGTTCACCCTGCCCGGCGCCGATGTGGGCGAGTACACGGAGGCGACCGTCAAGGCCGCGCCTGAGCTGACCGGCAAGGATGCCGGCAACTATACCCTCATGCCGGAAGAGGTGTCTTTCGCCAAGGCCACCATCACCAGGGCTGCGGCAGACAAGTGGAACGTCAGTATGGCTTCTCCCCAGAATGTGCTGGTGGGCAGCGGCCTGAATGCGGTGGCCCTCCCGACCGCTGGTACAGGCATTGACGGCGAAACGGTGCAGATCACCAATGTGACCTTCTACACTGATGCAGCCATGCAGACCCCTGCCACGGATGCGGACATCAGCAGCCTGGCTGTGGGCGAGAGCATGACGCTGTACTATGTTGCAGATGCGAAGAACTATGAGTCTGCCACCGGTTCTCTTATGCTGAAGGCCGTTGATCACCTGCATGAGTGGCACTATGCGGCGGATGCGGAAAGCAGCACCATCGTTGCCACCTGTGGCGGTACCATCGGCACCTGCCCCACCGGCACGGTGACCTTCAAGCTGGTGCCTCCTGCCGAGGCGGTGTATGGTTCGGCCGTTTCTGAGCGCAGCGCCACCTGTCATGTGGTGCCTGCTGCCGGTACCGGTACGGAACCCGCCTTTACCTATGAGGCGCTGCCGGGCAACGCCATGCTGGACAGCAACGGTAATCCTGAAAATGCAGGCGAATATAAGGTGACGATGGCCCTGGGCGGTGTATCCGTTTCCGGCACGATGGCCGTGGCCCCGGCGCAGATCGGACGTCCCGCCGGCTATGATGCGTCCGGCGTGTACAACGGCCAGGCGCATAAGCCCCAGGTAAATTATCCTTTGATGACAGCGGGTAAGGACTACACCCTGACCTGCCCGGAAGATATGGTGAATGCCGGCAGGAAAACCATCACCGTTACCGGTATTGGCAACTACACCGGCACAGTTGCGCTGGACTATGAAATCACCAAGGCCATCCTGACCGCTGTGACAGAACCGGTTGATCAGACGCTGACGGTCTATTGTGCTGATGCTGATGCGGCCATTTCCAGGCTGCCCGCACAGGTGAGCTATACTGCCGAGGACGGAAGCACCGTGCTTGTGGATGTGGTCTGGAATTGTCCCGATTACGATGCAACCCCCAAGGCGATCAACACCTTCACCTGGACGGCAGTCCCTGCTCAGCTGGCCAGCTGTGAATTGGCAGAGGGTGTCCCCGCCGCAGGCACGATCACTGTAACCGGTGCGGATGCCGGCCGTCCCGACGGCAAACCGCCTGTCATTGACGCACCTGATGTTGATCAGGAGGTGACAGTATACGAAGGCGAGCGGGGAACCATGACTGTCACGGCAACGGATGCCGCCGGCTATCAGTGGTACATCAACCGCTATGACGGCCGGGGATATGTGCCCATCAGCGGGGCAACCTCTTCCACCTACATCACCAGCGCTGTGACCTGCGACAATAACGGCTTCACCTATTACTGCGTTGTAAGCAATGAAAACGGTGATTCCCAGAGCCCCTTCTTCACCCTGAAGGTGCCGGAAAAGATGGATATCCCCCAGACCGGTGACAATTCCAATATCACGTTGTGGTTTGCTCTGATGTTTCTGAGCATCGCAGGATTGGCCATTATCATGAAGGCAAACCGCAGAGACAGCATAACACGTTAACGAAAAAAGCCCGCAATGTAACAATCTGTTTCATTGCGGGCTGTTCTTTTGTCTTTCAGGCGCAGGCTTCTGATGACCAGAGCCTGAAGGGGAATGTTTTTCGGCATATCCGTCCGGTTGGTGCGCGGCAGGGGATACGGAGGTTTTGCTTATGGCACCATTTCGCCGGTAACGCCGTCATCGGAAAGGCCGGTGATGCGCACCCGGGCCATTTCCCCCGGGGTGCCCCCCTGAAAGCGGCAGGGGATATAGGTGTCGGTATAGCCGGTGGAGAGGCCGTCTGTGATTTCTTCGCACAGCACTTCCACTTCCTGTCCCACCAGCTGCTGATGATAAGCATGGCTCAGGTCATTGCCGATGGCAATCAGCTGCCGTGCCCTTTCCTCCCGGATTTTTTTCAGCACCTGGCCGCTCATCTGGGCGGCTTTGGTGCCGGTGCGGGCGCTGTAGGGGAAAACGTGCATCCGGGCAAAGCCGATTTCTTTGCAGAAGGCACAGGTTTTTTCAAATTCTTCCTCCGTTTCCTGGGGGAAGCCGCAGATCACGTCGGTGGTGATGGCGCAATGAGGGAAAGCGGAGCGCAAAAGGGCGCAGGCGCTGCCAAATTCCCGGGTGGTGTAGCGGCGTCGCATTCTTTGCAGCACTTCGTCGCAGCCGGATTGCAGGGCCAGATGGAACTGGGGGCAAACCGGGGTTTCCTTCAGCTGGCGCACAAATTCTTCCGTTACGATCACCGGCTCCAGCGAGCCCAGACGAATGCGCCGGATGCCCTCCTGCATGCAGGCACGGATGCCGTCGATGAGGGAGATGTTTCCTTCCAGATCCCGGCCGTAGCTGGTCAGGTGGATGCCGGTGAGCACCAGCTCCGAAAAGCCGGCCCGGCTGAGGCGCTTTGCTTCCAGGGCAATTTCTTCCGGCAGCCGGGAGCGGATGCCGCCCCGGACAAAGGGGATGATGCAGTAGGTGCAATAGCGGTCGCACCCTTCCTGAATTTTCAGCACGGCCCTTGTGTGCCCTTCGTGGGCGGAGATGGTGAGGGGTTCAAAGGGGATGCGCAGCACGTCGGATACGCAGGCGATGCGCTGGTCTTTTTCCATGGCATCTTCCAATAATTCCACCACCTGGGCCCTTTTCTGATTGCCGATGATGAGGCGGGCAGGAGTGGTTTCCAACAGCTTTTCTCCGTCCCGCTGGGCCAGGCAGCCGGCAATGATGATGTTTCCTTCCGGGTTCAGCCGGTGGGCACGGCGCACGGCCTGCAGGCTTTTTTTATCGCCGGTACCGGTGACGGTACAGGTCATGATGACGTACACGTCCGCTTTTTCTGAAAAAGGGCAGGCGGTGTAGCCGGCCTGTTCGAATAATTCCAGCATGGCCTGGGCATCGTACTGGTTCACTTTGCAGCCCAGGGTATGAAAGGCAACTGTGGGCATATTTTTTCCTCTTTTTTCTTTATTCCATATCGCCGCTTAAGGTGAGCAGGGCGCAGGCGGCGGCCAGGCCGGCGGTTTCTGTACGCAGGATGCGGGGGCCCAGTGTCACGGGCACCGCACCCAGGGCGGCCATCTGGGCCACTTCCTTTTCGTCCATGCCGCCTTCGGGGCCGATGATGATGGCCACGTCTTTTTCCCCCTGCCATTTTTTGCGGATGCCGTTCCCTCTTTCTTCTTCCCAGGGAATCAGCGTCTTTTCATGGCCGGGGATGCGGCTTAACAGTTCTTTCAGGGAAATGGGCGCTTCCACCTGGGGTACCAGGGCACGGCCGGATTGCTTGGCCGCCTCCAGAGCGATGCGCTGCCAGCGGGGCAGCTTTTTATCGGTGTCTTTCTTTTCCCATTTCACCACGCATCGGGAGAAGGTAACGGGCACAAAGCGGTGCACGCCCATTTCCGTGCATTTTTGCAGAATGTATTCCATTTTGTCCCCCTTGGGCAGGCCCTGATAGAGGGTGATGCGCACAGAGGGTTCGGGAGAGGGAAGCATTTCTTCCAGCTCCAGCAGCACTTCTTCCCCTGTTTGGGCAATATGGGCTGCGTACAGGCTGCCTTCCAGAATGGCCTGGCAGACGTCACCTTGCGCCATCCGGAGCACTTTTTGGGCATGCAGGCTTTCTTCCTTATTCATTTTTGCCAGATGTTCATCCATTCGTTCGGCAAAAAAACGGTGCATTTTCCTTCCGGCCTCCCCTTGCGCATTTTTTCGTGTTCATTTTACCACATCTGCCGCAAAAAAGAAACCTGTTCAGCATTGTAAACATTCTTTGACCAAAGGGGTCGGGGGCTTGTTTGCCGGCATTTTTTCTGGTATACTGTCAGGTGGGTATGTATAGCCAATGAAAACAAGGAGGGCAACTTCTTTGACTGATGATCGTAATCAATACAATGAAACATCCGATATCACCACCAAACAGGCGGTGAAGATGCAGCAGGAGCCCTGGCAGGCGCCTTATGTGCCCCAGATGCCGGAAATGGAAGCAGCGCCTTCCGCCACGCCCCGGCACCGCCGCAGCGATAAGTATCGTGCAGCTGCTGGCGAAGAAAATGTTCCGGTGCAGGAAATGATGCCGCAGCAGGACAGGCAGGTCTATGAAGGGCAGCCGCAGGTGACCCCGGCTCCCCGGTATACGGAGGATTATGCCCAGCCTCAGCAGCCCCGCTCCGGCCGCACTGAAGAAGAGTACGACGATTATGACGACGACGAATACGAAGAAATTCGTATCTGGCCCCGGGTGCTGGCAGCCGTGGTGCTGATTGCCCTGGCGCTGTGCGTGGCGCTGTATTTTGTGCCCAACGCAGGCCCGCTGCAGCCGGTGAAGGAAAAAATTACCGGGCTTGTCAATTCCGTGGTGGGCGTCAGTGCTGCACCCAAGGAACAGCCCCAGGTGATCTCCTTCCAGGGCCAGAGCAATGCTTCTCAGGTGGGCAGCAGCACGCTTTTCAACATCACCACCAACCGTTCCGTGCAGGCCCTGCGGCTGGAAACGGAAGACGGCCGTGTGCTGGATGCTGACATCAGCGTGATCAACGGAACGGAAGAGACCAACAAGATCTGGTCCGCTTATGTGGTGTTTGATGAGGTCTTTGACGGCGTGATCTATGCCGCCTGTCAGGACGGCGAAGAATGGATCCGCACGGACAAGATGGTGTCCATGCGGGTGCTGGCCCCCACCCAGGTGCCTACCCAGGCCCCGGTGATGACCCAGGCACCCGTGGTGACGGATGCGCCGGCCTTCCCTGTGGAGCTGCCCACCCAGGCACCTGTGCAGGAGCCTGTTCAGATGCCGGCGGCTTTTGCCCTGGAACCCACGCATGTCCCGGCTGTTGTGGTGAACGTACCCACCCAGATGCCGGCAACTGATGTGCCCGTGATTCCCACCTGGGCCCCTGCGCCCACCGCAGCACCCACGGCCGAGCCCACCCAGGTACCCACGGAAGCGCCCACGCCTGAACCTACGGCCGAACCTACCCAGGTGCCCACGCCTGAACCCACGGCCACGCCGGTGCCCGTGCCCACCGCTTCTCCCATGCCCCGGCTGAATGCAGCCGGCGATATGGCCCTGAAGGTGACGGACACGGTGTTTATCGGCGCCAAGGCGCAGGATGATTTCAGCAGAGAAGTGGGCTATGTGGCCCCCAATCCCGATCAATATGTGTATGTTTCTTCCTCCGGCACCTCTCCCGCCGCCGGTGTGCTCACCTTCCGCGGGGATAACTTCCGCCGCAATGCCGCATACGGCACGGTGGAAATGGAAGAAGAAAAAATGACCGTTCTGTGGAAGAGCCCCATCGGTTCTTTGCGGACAGAGGATAACGGTACCCTGTACGGCGTTGGCTGGACAGGCCAGCCTGCCATCATCAAATGGAGCAAGCAGGCCCGTGAGATGATGAACCTGTACGAAGAAAAAAAGAATACCTCCGCCCTGCGAGAAGTGATCTTTGGCGCACAGGACGGCAAGATTTATTTCCTGGATCTCACCACCGGCGAAGCCACCCGGGATCCCATCAACGTGGGCTTCCCCCTCAAGGGCAGCGTTTCTCTGGATACCAAGGGCCGTCCTATGCTGACCGTGGGCCAGGGCATTTCCAAGCTGGCCAGCGGCAAAACCGGCAAGATCGGCCTGCATGTGTATAACCTGATGGACGGCAAGCCCTTCTTCCTCCTTAACGGCCGCCAGAGCGATACCCAGAAGCAGTATTTCACCAACGGTGCTTTCGACGGCACGGCCCTTTTCCTCCACACGGCTGACGCCATTGTGGTGGCCGGCGAGAACGGGCTGCTGTATACCATTGATCTGAACTCCACTTTCGAATTCCCGGATGAAAATCAGCCCGATACCGAGGGCAAGCTGGAAATCAACCAGAAAACCACCTATCTGCGCACCAAATCCAGCGCCGAAAAGGATGCCCAGGTGCCGGTGGAAAGCAGCGTGGCTATGTACGACAAATACATCTACATGGCGGATACCTATGGCGTGCTGCGCTGCGTGAACAGCGATACCATGGAAACGGTGTGGACCATGGACAACGGCGATAATACCGACGCCGCCATCGCCCTGGATATGGACGGGGATACCGGCGTCAGCCTCTATACCGGCAATACCGCCTATTCCCGCCTGAGCAACAAGAAGGATGTTTCCATCCGCCGGGTGGACGCCCTGACGGGTGAAGAAGTGTGGGTATACAATGTCAAGTGTGATTATAACAAGAGCCAGTTGTCCGGCGTGAAGGCCAGCCCCGTTGTGGGTCAGCATGAAATCAGTGATCTGGTGATCTTTACCGTCAACCAGGTGGATGGCGGCGGCAGCCGCGTGCTGGCCCTGCGCAAGGCGGACGGCAGCCTGGCCTGGAGCCATGATATGGAAGCGGACAGCATCTCCTCTCCCGTGGCGGTGTACAACAGTGCCGGTAAAGCCTGGGTGATTCAGGCGGACGGCGAAGGCACGCTGTACCTGCTGGACGGCGAAAACGGCCGGGTGAAAAACACCCTGAGCCTGGGCGGCGAAGTGGAAGCCTCCCCTGCTGTGTATAAGGATATTCTGGTGATCGGTACCTGCAGCAAGGATGCCTACATGTACGCCATCAAGCTGCAATAACATTTTCCCCTCCCTGTGCATGCCATGGGGAGGTTTTTTTAATTGAGGTACGGAGCAGGGGCTTGCGCAGCCCCTGTACCCCTGCGCCAGGGGCATTGCCCCTGGACCCAACCTGCGAAGAAGAAGACTTCTTTTACATTCTTCTTTCCGCATGTTGCTTGGGAAAACGGAGCAGGGGGCTCCTCGCCCCCGTACCCCCCACGGCAGGGCCATCAGCCCTGCACCCGTTCTGCGAAGAACAAAACTGATATACAAACTGTTTTCCGCATGTTGCTTGAGGGAAACGGAATGAGTGCCCACGGGCGCAATGAAAATGTAGAAAAAAGCCGGTCAGGAAAGTGAACTTTCCTGCCGGTTTTTTCTCATTTTCCCCGGATGCACAGCATCCAGCCGGCGGTGTTTCACACCGCCCTGCCCGTGGCCCGCAGTGCGGGCAGCCAACTCGCAAAATCACAATGTTCTTTTTGCAAAGGGGTTTCTGCGTGTAGCTGTGGCGCACCCAATTCGCAAAAACACATTCGTTCTCTGCAAAAGTATGTGTGCATGTTACTTTGTTTCACCGGGACATTGCTTGCAACATACAGATTGCTAGTTCCGGAGAAAGGGTGCAGGGACAATGTCCCTGCCGGGGTGTGGGGCGAAGCCCCGCATAGTTCCCCACGCACCACCGGGAAACCGTATGAAAAATACAGATTGTTACTTCCGGAGAAAGGGTCAAGGGGCGATGCCCCTTGTGGGGTGTGGGGCGAAGCCCCGCATTCGTTAATCTTTCGTACCTGTTTGCTTTCGGTGCAGTTTTTCCAGAAAATGCACCACTCTTTCCCGGGGCAGCAGCCAGTTGACCAGGATGGCGACGATGACGCCGATGCCGGTATCCACAATTCGGGCCAGGGAGTAGCTGATATAGGTATCCACAGGGGTATTGAACAGGATAATGCACAGCACCACACCGCCGGGCTGAACAGCCCCGGGCCAGCGGAACTGCTGACTGACCAGAATAAGGATCACCACACCCACGAACAAAAACAGCAGCATGAGAAAATGCTTGGATCCGTCGGGGTAGAAAATGATGTAGAGCCGGAACAGGGCCATGCCCAGCAAACCGCCGAACAGGGTACCGAAAAAGCGGTTACCGCCGTGGAGACGGGAGGTGCTCATATCGCTGCCCATGCCGAAGATGGCACCAATGCAGGCGAAGGTGGGGTTTCTGTCCACCAGGAAATAGAGCAGGGCACAGATGGTGGCCGCCAGGGCGGTTTTGATATTTCTCTGACCAACGTGCAGATGAAGATCCATAAAATACCTCTTTGGCAGATTGTTGGCTGCAAAGCGCAGCGAGGGATATGATAGCACGCATTGCCCTTGCAATCAAGAGGAGCGCACAAAAAAACCGCCCGAAAAACAGACGGTTTTGATTTGCAGTGTTTTTACAGCTGGCCCAGGGTGCCCTCCACTTTTTTCAGCAGTTCCCGGATTTTCAGGTGCTGAGGGCATTTCTTTTCGCAATAGCCGCAGTTGATGCAGTCGGCGGAGGTGGCGCCGGGCTCTTTTTCGTTGTTCACATAGCGCTGCCAGGTGCCTTTGGCGGTATCCTTCAGGCCGTAGACGTTAAGGTAAGTGTAGGCCTGGAAGATACGGGGGATATTGATGCCCTTGGGGCAGGGCTGGCAGTAGGCGCAGCCGGTGCAGTAGAGCTCGGAAAACTTTTTCAGATTTTCCAGATTTTCGCCCACATCCCGCCATTCCTTTTCGGTCATGGGCACTTCCAGAGAGCCTACGGCGGCATTCTTGTCCACCATATCATAGGTCTGCATGCCGGACAGAGCGCAGCACACGCCGGGGTTGCCCAGCACAAAGCGCAGGGCCAGCTCGTAGGTATTCAGGTTTTCGCCGTTCAGTTTTTTTGCCAGTTCTGTGGGCGCAGCCAGGCGGCCGCCGCCCACCGGGCCCATCACCACCACGCCCAGGCCCTTTTCATGGGCATACTGGATCATGTCTTCATTGGCACGGTCCAGCAGGTTGTACTGGAGCAATACACTTTCCAGCCCCTCACCGTTGTCGATGATGTATTTGAGGGCTTCGGGGGAATCGTGGAAGGAGAAGGAGATGTGGCGGATGCGGCCCTGTTCCTTCAGTTTTTTTGCTTCTTCGATCAGGTTCAAAGGCACGATGATTTCGTCAAATTCCTTTTTGTTGATGCCCCAGAAATGGTAAAAATCAATATGATCGGTGCCCAGTCTTTCCAGGCTCTGGTTCAGGTAGAAATGGAAATCCTCCACCGTTTTCACATGGTCCAGGGGGCATTTGGTGGAGATGTACACCTTGTCCCGGATGGATTTGAGTGCCTTGCCAACGGCGGCTTCGCTGTTCTGGTGGCAGTAGAAGGGGGCGGTGTCGAAATAATTGACCCCAAGCTCATAAGCGTGGAGCAGCATGGCATTTACTTTTTCCTGGTCCACTTCCCAGGTGCCGTCTTCCTGCTGAATTTCAGGCAGGCGCATGCAGCCAAAGCCCAGGGCGGAAATATTGACGCCGGTATTGCCGAAAGGACGGTATTGCATATTTCTTCCTCCTAATATCTTTTGTCAATCAATGGCAGTATAGCATAGGGAAAAGCGGAAAAACAAGGGCAAATGAAAGGGAATTGCTGCAAAAAACGGTTCTTTTTTACGGCTGAGATGAAAAATTTGTGCAAAGATTGTTCTACAATGTATAAATTCAATAAAAACACTTGATTTTTTATTAAAAGTGTGTATCATATACACATTAGATGTATTTTTATGCATCTGTCAACAGGAGGGTTCCGAATGAAGAAAGTGTTTATTGACGGCAGTGCGGGCACTACCGGCCTGCGGATTTATGACCGTTTGCAGGAAAGAAAAGATATACAGCTGATGATTTTGCCGGAGGAAAAGCGAAAGGACACGCAGGCGCGAAAAGAGATGCTGAATGAGGCAGATATTGCTTTTCTGTGCCTGCCGGATGCGGCAGCGGTGGAAGCGGTATCTCTTGTGGAAAATGAAAATACCGTAATTATTGATACCTCCACCGCTCACCGGACACAGGAAGGCTGGGTGTACGGCATGCCGGAGCTATCCTTCCAGCGGGAAAAGATTAAGGCAGCCAGACGCATTGCCAATCCCGGCTGCCATGCCAGCGGCTTTGTGGCGCTGGTGGCGCCGCTGGTGGAAAAGGGTCTCATTGCAAAGGATACGGCGCTTGCCTGCGTTTCCCTCACCGGCTATTCCGGCGGCGGCAAGCAGATGATCGCCCAGTACGAAGGTGCTGACAGAGATCCGCTTCTGAACGCCCCCCGGATGTACGGCCTCACCCAGCAGCACAAGCATCTCAAGGAAATGGCCAAACTCTGCGGACTGGAAAAAATGCCGGTGTTCTGCCCCATCGTGGGGGATTTCTACAGCGGCATGGAAGTGACGGTTTCCCTGTTTGCAGAAGACGTGAAAGGGAACATGGAAGATATCAAAAACGTGTACCGAAGCTATTATCAGAAGGGGCTTATTTATTTCAGCGAGCAGGGGGACGAAAACGGCTTTTTGTCCGCAGCGGCCCTTTCGGGAAGAGATGATATGGAAATTACGGTGCATGGCAATGAAGAACGCATCCTGCTGACGGCCCGGTTTGATAATCTGGGCAAGGGCGCCAGCGGGGCAGCGGTGCAGAATATGAATATAGTGCTGGGTGCGGCGGAGGATGCCGGCCTTGTGATGGGAGGAAAATGAAATGAAAATGATTTCCGGCGGCGTATGTGCCGCAAAAGGCTATAAGGCAAACGGTGTGCATTGCGGCATCCGCAAGAACAGAACCAAGCGGGATCTTTCCCTGGTGGTGAGCGACGTGAAGGCAGCGGCGGCAGCCGTATATACCCTGAATCTGGTGAAGGGTGCGCCCCTGACGGTAACGAAAAATCATCTGGCCGACGGCTATGCCCAAGCTATCATCTGCAACAGCGGCAATGCCAATACCTGCAACGCCAACGGCATTGAGATTGCCGAAATGATGAGCGAACTGGTGGAAAAGGCAACAGGCATTTCTGCGGACGACGTGGTGGTGGCTTCCACCGGTGTCATCGGCCAGCCGCTGGACATCGCCCCCATTGCCGGAGGCATGGAGAAATTGTATGCCGGTCTTTCCTATGAAGGTAATGCCGCCGCCGGCGAAGGGATTATGACCACCGATACCTATATGAAGGAAGTGGCGGTGGAGTTTGAATTGTCCGGCAAAGTGTGCCGTCTTGGCGGTATGGCCAAGGGCAGCGGCATGATCCACCCCAACATGGCCACCATGCTGGTGTTTTTGACCACGGACGCCGCCATTTCTCCGAAAATGCTGCAAAAGGCGCTCAGCGGCGATATCCAGACCTCCTTCAATATGCTCTCCGTGGATGGCGATACCTCCACCAACGATATGGTGACGGTGCTGGCCAACGGCATGGCGGGAAATGAAATGATCACCGAAGAAAACGCGGATTTCAACACCTTCATGCTGGCTCTCAATACCGTCACGGTGCAGCTGTGCCGCATGATCGCCGGGGATGGCGAGGGTGCCACCAAGCTGCTGGAATGCAAGGTGGACGGGGCCAAGGATCTGCAGACGGCCAAGACGGTGGCAAAATCCGTTATCTGCTCCAGCCTTTTGAAGGCGGCCATGTTCGGCGCCGATGCCAACTGGGGAAGGGTGCTGTGCGCCATCGGCTACAGCGGAGCAGACGTGGACGTGAACAAGATTGATGTTTCCTTTAAGTCTGCCAAGGGTGACATTCTGGTGTGCAAGGACGGCACCGGGGTGGAATTCTCCGAAGAAAAGGCCAAGGAAATTCTGCTGGAAAAGGAAATTGAAATTTTGATCGGCCTGAACAGCGGTGATGCCAAAAGCTGCGCCTGGGGCTGCGACCTGACCTACGATTATGTGAAGATCAACGGCGATTACCGCACCTGAGGAGGGGACAGAAAAATGGACAAAGTGCTTTCCAATAACGAACGGGCGGAAGTGCTGGTGCAGGCCCTGCCCTACATCAAAAAATACAGCAACAAAGTGGTGGTCGTCAAATACGGCGGCAATGCCATGATCAACGAACAGCTCAAGCAGCAGGTGATGGAAGATATCGTGCTGCTCTGGCTGATCGGCGTGAAGGTGGTATTGGTCCACGGCGGCGGTCCCGAAATCAGCGACCTGATGAAACGCCTGGGCAAAGAGAGCAAATTTGTGGACGGCCTCAGGGTCACCGATGAAGAAACGGTGGACATTGTGCAGATGGTATTGGCCGGCAAGATCAATAAAACCCTGGTGAACCTGCTGGAAATGAAGGGCGGCAAGGCCATGGGCATTTCCGGCATGGACGGGCGGCTGATCGAAGCGAAAATGAAGGATGAGCGGCTTGGCTACGTGGGGGACATCACCAAGGTGCACATCAACCCCGTGCTGGACCTGCTGGAAAAAGGCTATATTCCTGTGGTATCCACCCTGGGGTGCGACCGGCAGGGCCATGCCTACAACATCAACGGCGATACCGCGGCGGCCTATATTGCAGGAGCATTGCAGGCAGAGCGTCTCATCATGATGACGGACATTGCCGGCATCCTCCGGGACAAGGACGATCCTGCTTCCCTCATTCCCGAAATCAATCTTTCCGAAGCAGAAAACCTCTACAAAGAAGGCGTTATTTCCGGCGGCATGATTCCCAAGGTGGAATGCTGCGTGACGGCCATCAAACAAGGCGTGAAAAAGGTGATCATCATGGACGGCCGTGTGCCCCATTCCATCCTGATGGAATTGCTCACCGACGAAGGCGCCGGTACCATGGTAAAGGGGGATTCCAAATGAGCCAATTGCAGCAGCTGGACAAAGCCTTTGTTTCCGGCACTTATAACCGGTTTCCTGTCAGCATCGTTTCCGGCAAAGGCTCCACCGTGTATGACGAAAACGGCAAAAAGTATATCGATATGGGCAGCGGCATCGGCGTGACGGCCTTTGGCATTGCGGATGAAAAATGGAACGCTGCCGTCACTGCCCAGCTGCAGAAGGTGCAGCATATGTCCAACCTCTATTACACCGAGCCCTGCGCTAAGCTGGCCCAAATGATCTGCGAAAAGACGGGCATGAAAAAGGTGTTTTTCGGCAATTCCGGGGCGGAGGCCAATGAATGCCTCATCAAAATTGCCCGGAAATATGCGGCGGATAAAAAGGGTGCGGATCATTTCACCATTGTGACGCTGGAATCTTCTTTCCATGGCCGTACCCTGTCCACCCTGGCCGCCACCGGTCAGGACCATTTTCATCAGCTGTTCCAGCCCCTCACCCCCGGCTTTGCCCACGCCAAGGCCAATGACCTGGAAAACTGCATTCAGGTGCTTTCGGAAAACAAGGCTGCTGCCATGCTGATCGAATGCGTGCAGGGGGAAGGCGGCGTTAGGGTACTGGACAAAGAATTTGTGCAGGGCCTGTATACCTATTGCAAAGAAAATGATATCCTGTTCCTGGTGGACGAAGTGCAGACCGGCAACGGCCGCACAGGCCAGCTGTATGCCTACATGCATTACGGCATCACCCCCGATGCCTTTTCCACGGCCAAGGGCCTGGGGGGCGGATTGCCCATCGGTGCCTGCGTGATGAGCGAAAAGGTGGAAAAGGTGCTGGGGTTCGGCGACCATGGCTCCACCTTCGGCGGCAATCCGGTGTGCTGCGCCGGGGCCGTCAGCATTATGGAGCGGCTGGATGCAGGTTTTTTGGCATCCGTTGCCGAAAAAGGAAGCTGGGTTTTTGACCAGCTGAAGGATGCACCCGGCATTGAAAGCGTGTCCGGCATGGGCCTGATGATCGGCATTAAGACGGAAAAGCCTGCCATCGAAGTGGTGAAGGCCTGCATGGAAAAGGGCGTACTGTGCCTGACGGCCAAGGAAAAGGTGCGTCTGCTGCCCGCCCTGAATATTTCCATGGAAGAATTGAAAAAGGCCATTGAGGTTATCAAGGCTGTGTGCGCTGCATAAGGAGGAAAAGACAATGGATTTGAAAAACAGGCATTTTTTGACGTTGCTTGATTTTACCCCGGATGAAATTATGTACCTGATTGACCTTTCTGCCGAACTGAAAATGCAGAAAAAGCAGGGCATTCCCCACAAAATGCATGAAGGCAAGAACATTGCCCTGATTTTTGAAAAAACCAGCACCCGCACCCGCTGCGCCTTTGAAGTGGCGGCGGCGGACCTGGGCATGCACCCGGTGTATCTGGATCCTTCCGCCAGCCAGATTGGTAAGAAGGAATCCATTTCCGATACCGCACGGGTGCTGGGCCGCATGTTTGACGGCATTGAATACCGGGGCTTTGGCCAGGAGAGAGTGGAAGAACTGGCCAAGTTCGCCGGGGTTCCCGTCTGGAACGGCCTCACCAATGAATATCATCCCACCCAGATCCTGGCGGATATGCTCACCATCCGGGAGCATTTTGGCAGCCTGAAGGGCAGGAAGCTGGTCTACATGGGCGATGCCCGGTATAACATGGGAAACAGCCTGATGATCGGCTGCGCAAAGCTGGGCATGCAGTTTGTGGCCTGTGCGCCCCGGGCGTATTTCCCGGACGCCGAACTGATTGCAAAATGTGAGGCCATTGCAGCCGAAACCGGCGCCACCCTTTCCTTTGAAGAGGATCCCATGAAGGCGGTTCAGGGTGCAGACGTGATCTATACCGACGTGTGGGTGTCCATGGGCGAAGCGGAAAGCGTGTGGGAAGAACGCATCCGGGCCCTTTCTCCCTACCGGGTGACCATGCAGCTGATGAATGCCGCCGGCCCCCAGTGCCGCTTTATGCACTGCCTGCCCGCCTTCCACGACCTGGAAACCACCGTGGGCATGGATATCTACAAGAAGTTCGGCATCACCTGCATGGAAGTGACGGACGAAGTGTTTGAAAGTGAGCAGTCCATCGTCTTTGACGAAGCGGAAAACCGCATGCATACCATCAAGGCGGTTATGGCTGCCACCCTGTAAGAAAAAGAGGCGAAGAAAATGGCATATCTGGTGCTGGAAAACGGCATGGCCTTTGAAGGAAAGCGCATGGGCGCAAAAAAGGACGTTGCCGGAGAATTGGTGTTCACAACCGGTGTGGTGGGCTATGTGGAGCAGCTTTCCGACCCTGCCAACGCAGGCCTTCTTGTGATGCAGACATTTCCCGTCATCGGTAATTACGGCGTGGCGGAGGAGGACACGGAAAGCGCATATGCGCCGGCCGGGTATGTGGTGCGTTCTTTGTGCGATACCCCTTCCAGTTTTCGCAGTACCGGCAGCCTGAACGATTATCTGGTGAAAAAGGGCATCCCCGGCATCTGCGGCGTGGATACCCGGCATCTGACCGCTGTTTTGCGTGAAGAGGGCACCATGCGGGCCATGATCTGCGATGAAATTCCGGCAGCTTTCCCGAAAGAAGAAAAGGTGCCCATCCAGCCCTGTGAAAAGGCCGTTTATCCGGCGCTGGGCGAAGAGAAAAAGCAGGCCGTGCTTTGGGACTTTGGTGTAAAATGCAGCCTGACCCACGCCCTGAACCAAAGGGGCTGGCGGGTGACTGCTGTTCCCTTTGATACAAAGGCAGAAGAAATTTTTGCCATGAACCCGGATGCCGTGGTGCTTTCCGGCGGCCCGGAAAAGGCGGATATTTCCGAAGAAGTGCTGAAGGAAATCAAGACGCTGCTGGGCAAAATTCCCTTGCTGGCCGCAGGCCTTGGGCATCCATTGGTGGCAAAGGCCCTTGGCGGCAGCGTGAAAAAAATGCATATCGGCCACCGGGGGCAAAACCAGCCTGTTTTCTGCACCCTGGACGGGCGTACCTATACCACCAGCCAGAACCACGGCCTTTCCGTGGATGAAAACAGCCTGAAAGACAAGGGCGAAATGGTGTACAAAAATTTGAACGACGGAGGCTGCGAGGGCATGCTGTATCCGTCCCTTGGGTGCCTGTCCGTTCAGTTTGACCCCAATGAGCAGGTGCTTGCCCTGTTTGAAACCCTGATGGGAGGTGATCGGTAATGCCCAAGGATCCCAATATCCGTAAAGTATTGGTCATCGGCTCCGGCCCCATTGTGATCGGCCAGGCGGCGGAATTTGACTACGCCGGGGCTCAGGCCTGCCGGGTGCTGCGGGAAGAAGGCGTGAATGTGGTGCTGGTGAATTCCAACCCCGCCACCATCATGACCGACCATCATCTGGCTGACGAAATTTATCTGGAGCCCCTGAACCCTGAAACCCTTCGCCGCATCATTGAAAAAGAGCGTCCGGATGCCCTGCTTGCCGGTCTTGGGGGTCAGACGGGACTCACCCTTTCCATGCAGCTGTCCAGAGACGGTACGCTTTCGGAATTCGGCGTAAAGCTGCTGGGGACAGACAGGGAAGCCATCGATAAGGCGGAGGACCGGGAACTGTTCCGGGACACCATGCAGAAAATCGGCCAGCCCTGCGTGCCTTCGGGCATTGCCAACGACGTGGAGACATCGTTGCAGATCGCCCAGGAAATCGGCTATCCGGTGATCGTGCGGCCGGCGTTTACTTTGGGCGGCTCAGGCGGCGGTATTGCGGCGGATGAAGCGGAGCTGCGCATCACGGCCCGTGCCGGGCTGGATGCCTCCCCCATCCATCAGATTCTGGTGGAAAAATGTATTTCCGGCTGGAAGGAAATTGAATTTGAAACCATGCGGGACAGCCTGGGCAATGCCATTGCCATTTGCTCCATGGAAAATGTGGACCCTGTGGGCATCCACACCGGGGACTCCGTTGTGGTGGCCCCGGCGCTGACGTTGTCTCCCAAAGAATACAAAATGCTGCATGATGCGGCGCTGGAAATGGTGAACGAGCTGGGCATCATCGGCGGCTGCAACTGCCAGTTTGCGCTGAATCCGAATTCTTTCGAATATGCGGTGATTGAGGTGAACCCCCGTGTCAGCCGCTCTTCCGCCCTGGCCAGCAAGGCCACCGGCTATCCCATTGCAAAGATGACCACAAGGCTGGCCCTTGGCTATACCCTGGATGAAGTGATGAACGACATCACGAAAAAGACCAGCGCCTGCTTTGAACCGGCGGTGGACTATGTGGTGGTGAAGTTCCCCAAATGGCCCTTTGACAAATTTGCCAACGCAAGCCGGAAGCTGGGCACTCAAATGAAAGCCACCGGCGAAGTGATGGCCATCGGGCAGACCTTCGAAGAAGCGCTGATGAAGGCGGTTCGGGGTGCGGAAATCGGGCTGAACAGCCTGAACGCAGCCGCCACCGACGATGCCCCTGTATTGGAGCGCCTGGCCCGGCAGGATGACAGGCGGCTGTTTACTGTGTTTGAAGCGCTGAAAAAAGGCGTTTCCATAGAGCAGATTTTTGATATCACAAAAATTGATCCCTGGTTTTTGAACCGGATGCTGCACCTGGCACAGCTTGAAGAAAAGCTGCAAAGCGAACCTTTTAGCGATGCACTGTACAGGGAAGCAAAAACCCTGGGCTATCCGGACAAGGTGATTGCCGGGCTTGCCGGTGTGGAAAATTTGCCTGAAAGTTCCTTTTCCTACCAGATGGTGGATACCTGTGCCGGGGAATATGCGGCCAAAACCCCCTATTTCTATTCTTCCTTCGGTAATTTCTGCGAAAGCCGGGCCTTCCCCCGTTCGGGAAAGCCGGTGATCATGGTGCTGGGCTCAGGCCCCATCCGCATCGGTCAGGGCATTGAGTTTGACTACAGCTCTGTTCATTCTGTGTGGACGCTGCAGGAAATGGGCTATGACGTGGTGATCGTCAACAATAATCCGGAAACCGTCTCCACCGACTATGATACCGCCGATCGGCTGTATTTCGAGCCCCTCACCCCGGAAGATGTGATGAACATCATCAAAGTGGAAAAACCGGTGGGAGTGGTGGTGGCCTTTGGGGGACAAACGGCCATCAAGCTGACGGGCTTTCTGGACAAGATGGGCATCCGGATCCTGGGTACCTCCGCAGAGGGGATTGATACCGCGGAAGACCGGGCCAAGTTTGACGCCCTGCTTGAAAAATTCTCCATCCGCAGGCCTCAGGGCATGGGTGTGAACACGGTGGAAGAAGCCCTTGCCGCTGCGGAAAAGCTGGGATATCCTGTGCTGCTGCGGCCCTCCTATGTGATCGGCGGCCAGAACATGACCATCTCCCGCAATGCCGAAACTACCCGGCGCTATATGGAAAACATTCTGGCCGGGGGCATTGAAAACCCGGTGCTGGTGGACCAGTATATGCCCGGTACGGAGCTGGAAGTGGACGCCATTTCCGATGGCGAAAGCGTATTGATTCCCGGCATAATGGAGCATATCGAGCGTGCCGGGGTTCACAGCGGCGACAGTATTTCTGTCTATCCGCCCTACAACCTGAACGATCATCACCTGGAAAAGGTGGTGGATTGCTCCGAAAAGCTGGCCCTGGCACTGAAAACCAAGGGTCTGATCAACATCCAGTACCTGATCTGGCAGGATGAACTGTACGTGATCGAAGTGAACCCCCGGGCCAGCCGCACCGTGCCCTACATCAGCAAGGTGACCGGCGTGCCCATGGTGGACCTGGCCAGCCGGGTGATGCTGGGCGAGCGCCTTGCCGACATGGGCTACGGCACGGGGCTTTACCGCACGCCGCCCTATTGTGCGGTGAAGGTGCCGGTGTTCAGTTTTGAAAAGCTGAACGATGCCAATTCCATCCTGGGCCCGGAAATGAAATCCACCGGCGAAGTGCTGGGCATTGGCAAAACGGTGGAAGAGGCCCTGTTCAAGGGGCTCACTGCCGCCGGATTTTCCGTTCCCTCCCTGCACGGAAGAGAAAAGCCGGGCATCCTCATCAGCGTGGAGGAAAACGATTATCCGGATATCATTTCCCTGGCACGGCGCTTTTGCGACCTGGGCCTGAATCTGTACGCCACTTCCGGTACTGCGGCGGCCATTGAAAAGATGGGCGTGCCGGTGCAGGCAGTGAAAAACGCCACTGAGGACGGCCAGCTGATGCAATTGCTGGAAAGCGGGGAAATAGCCTATATCCTCTATACCGGCGCCGTGAAGGACGCCACGGTGGGAGACTATATTCTGCTCCACAAGCGTGCCATGCAGCTGGGCATTCCCTGCATCACCTCTGTGGATACGGCGGACGCTCTGGCGAAGATGCTGGAAAGCCGGTTCAATGCCGGGAACACGGAGCTGGTGGATATCAACCGCATGCGTGCCTGGCGGCAGAAAATTGCCTTTGCCAAGATGCAGTCCTGCGGTAACGATTATATCTTCATTGAGAATTTTGACGGGCGCATCACCTGCCCCGAATCCCTGTGCGTCAGCCTCAGTGCGCCTCACTATGGCATTGGCGGCGACGGCATTGTGCTGATGGAAAATTCCAGAATAGCCGATGCGAAGATGCGTACCTTTAACCGGGACGGCAGCGAGGGCCGCATGGCGGGCAATAACATCCGCTGCATGGCCAAGTATCTCTACGACAAGGGCTATATCCGCAGCGAGCGGATGACCATTGAAGTGGGTGGAAAGGCATACAGCCTGCGTCTTTTCCTGCGCAACGGCCAGGTGTCCTCCGTATCGGTGGATATGGGCCGGGCAGACCTGACGGCGAAAAACCTGCCTGCGGAGGTGGATCGGGAAAAGATGATCGGCTATCCGCTGGAGGTGGGGGGCGAAGTTTATCCCGTCACCTGTGTGTCTGTGGGCAATCCCCATTGCGTTTTGTTCCCGGATGCGCCGGATGGAATGGATCTGGAAAAGATCGGGCCGATGTTTGAATATGCAAAGGAATTCCCGGAAAGGATCAATACGGAATTTGTCCGGGTGGTGAACAGAACCACGCTTCGCGTGCGGGTGTGGGAGCGGGGCAGCGGCGAAACCTTTGCCTGCGGCACCGGCGCCTGTGCGGCGGTGGTGGCAGCGGTGGAAAACGGTTTCTGTGAAAAGGACACCCAGATCACCGTGCACCTCAAGGGCGGCGATCTCTTTGTCATCTATTCCGATCGGGGCGTGACCCTCACCGGCCACACCACCCTGGTTTACGAAGGCACTTTTGAATATTAACCATTGTCAGCTGGCGAAAAATCGCTGGCTACTTTGGCATTCTTTTCTTGTTTTGAATGGCAGTTTATGATACAATAGCGGCGGGAAACAACGCAATATTCAATCGTTTTCTTTTTTCAGCTCGGAACAGGTACAGAGGAGTGATATTGTGGCATTCAAGAAGGTTTACGATGTGTTCATTGCCTATCATGGCAGTTATGAACAGAACGGCTCCCGGAAGTATGCTGATAAGGTATACGAATTTCTCAAAAGCAAAAACCTGAAATGCTTCTATTTCCCTGCCACCCAGAACGATGCCTATAAGGCCAATATTATCGATGTAATGCGTTCCAGGACGTTTTTGCTGATTTGTACCAATGGCATGCATATTCTCAAGGACAAGCAGATCGATGCCAAATATCATTACGAACTTTCCACGGAAATCGATGCTTTTTATGCGTTGACGCAGATTGGAGAGGCCTCCCTAAAGGACGCCAAGGTGCTGGCCTGTGGGGAGTATTTTAACGGTGATGAAGCCGAAATCCATGAGCTGTTTGCCAAACGAACCCATTTGTATTACAAAGACGAAAACCAATCGTTGGATTTTGTTTACGATTGGATTATGGATCGTATTCAGCGGTTAAAAACCTGGAATGACACGCAGATCACCTCTGAAATCAAGGAAGTGTTTGCTACACGTGCATCCATGGGGCAAAGCTGCCATTTTGACAACCTGATCGCTGCAGCCAAAACGGTGAAGGCGGTGGGGATTTCCAATTCGGAATTGACGGCCCGGATCAATCCAAGCGCTGTGAAAAACTGTATTGAACATGGAGGCAGCATTGAAATCCTGTTCCTGGATCCTGAAGGGGAATACACCAAGCTGCGGGAAGCAGAGGAAAACCTGCGGCGAAACAGGATTAAATCCATCACCAATGTTAATATCGAAACAGCTTTGGATATCCGTGACCGGATTGAAAAAAACGCGGAAAATTTCAAACTGTACACTTATGATAAGCAGCCGCGGATGAACATGATTTTTGTGGATGATTATCTGATCTTGCAGTATTATGCCAACAATATCCCGGGTATTGATAATCCTTCCTTCTTTATTGAGCGGCAAAACGAATCGCCCATTTTTGAATTTGCGCAGAAAGTGTACCAGTATCTGAAGGCGGAAGCAGTAGAAATAGAGGTGTAAGCAATGTATCAAATTGAAAAACAGATGATTATCGGAGAAATTCGAAAAGCCTTTTCACAGTATGCTGGCAATGGACCGCTGTGTATCCGCCAGAAGACAGAGTTTGATCTGGTAACGGAGATTGACTGCAATATCGAGGAATATCTGTCTGCTCGTATTCTGGAGGAATTTCCCGATGATCATATTCTGGGAGAAGAGACATCTGCTTCCCAACAGCTGCAGGGGCGGGTATGGACCATTGACCCCATCGACGGCACTTGTAATATGGCCCATGGCATTCCGTTGTTTGGGGTACAGGTATCGCTGATTGATGAGGGGGAGATTTCGCTTTCGGTGATCTATCTGCCATTTTTAGGGGAAATGTATCATGCCGTTCGGGGCGAAGGTGCCTGGTTGAACGATCAGCTGGTGTCTGTTCACGGGGAGATTACGTTGAATAATGCCATTGTCAGCTTTGGCGATTATCCCCATCATGCAGACGGAACGGCAGAATATCAGCATCGTGTCATCCAAAAGATTTACCCGCATATTGCCAAGATCCGTATGTTTGGCTCTGCCTGTATTGATTTTTCCTTTGTGGGCAGCGGAAAAACGGACGGGACAGTGGTGATTACCAAAAATCTTTGGGACATTGTGCCTGGTATTCTATTTTGCCGGGAGGCCGGCGCCGTTGTGACAGACCTGGCAGGCCAGCCCTATCGCTTTGGTGCCAGTGGTGTGGTGGCCTGTGCCAACGACCAGTTGTCTGCCTTTGTTCTGGAGGGGCTGAATGCCGATAAAAATTCTTGAGAAGTGCTATCAATGTTGCATATTTGATTTTGACGGTGTAATTCTGGATACGGAAAAATACCATTACTTAGCCTGGCGTGATGTCTTTGCTCCGTTTGGAATCCGCCTCGAAAGCAAAGAATACTTGCCATTGAAGAGCACAGGAAGAATGCACATTATCAACTGGGTGTGCCAGCGGTATTCTTTATCTTTGACGGAGCAGGAAAAAATAAATCTTGCAGATAAAAAGGGCAAGCGATATGAGCATTATGCCACCAGGATTTCACAGCAGGATTTGATTGGTGGGGTGGTTACTTTTTTGCAGCAGCTGCGCCGGACGGATTGCCGGATTGTTATTGCCACATCCAGTATGGCGGCAGGCAGGTACATCCAAAAATTTGCGCTGGAAACGTATTTTGATGCATTGTATGACGGAAGCCTGCCCCTGAAAAAGAAACCGGCGCCCGACCTGTTTTTGCACATTGCATGCGAAATGGGGTTGTCTGCCGGAGAATGTATTGTATTTGAGGATTCGTTGGCGGGTATTGTCGCTGCTGAATGCGCCGGAATGGATGTCGTTGCAATTGGCGGTATTCAGGCAGAAAAGGCCCTGCTGTGTATTGATGATTTTTCTGCCCTTGCGCCCGAAAAGATGCAAGGCGGAAGATGAAGACCGATCGTAAGCAGTATCCTCTGTTATGATTGCTAGGGTGCAAAAAGGAGGTGTTTTCTGCCGATGCATATTCTGATCATTGATGGCCAAAGCGGCCGGATGGGCGCCCAGTTGATCGAAGGGCTGAAAAAGGCTGATCTGGAAAAGAAGCATGTTGTTACCGCTATTGGAACCAATGCGCTGGCCACCAGTGCCATGCTCAAATCCGGGGCCGATCAGGCTGCCACCGGGGAAAACGCCGTGCTGGTGCAGTGCAGAAGGGCCGACGTGATCGCAGGGCCTTTGGGCATTGTGCTGGCGGATGCGCTGCTTGGGGAAATCACCCCGAAAATGGCAGTGGCCGTGGGGCAAAGCGACGCCCGGCGGGTGCTGCTGCCCATATCCCAATGCAAAAGCACAGTGGTGGGCACCGGGAACATGACCCGTACCCAGCTGATCGATGAGGCCGTAGCCCAGATCATGATGCTGTGCACCGAAAATGGATAAACGGCGCAGCGAATGCGCTTCTCCCGTCAGAGACAGGAAATAACAAAAGGGAGAAACATCCATGAACGAAAACGCAACCCGTATCCAGAAACTGACCCTGGCTGCCGTTTGCCTGGCGCTTTGCCTGGCGCTGCCGTTCCTTACGGCCAATATTCCCGAAATCGGCAATGCCCTGTGCCCCATGCATATTCCGGTGTTTTTGTGCGCCTTTGTGTGCGGCCCCTGGTGGGCCATGGGCGTGGGGGCCATGGCGCCGCTTGTGCGCTTTTTGCTGGTGGGTATGCCGCCCCTTTTCCCTACCGGCCTTGCTATGTGCTTTGAACTGGCGGCCTATGGGGCAATCGCCGGGCTTATGTATGCCCGTTTGCCGAAAAAAACCCAGTATATTTATGTGTCCCTGCTTTGCGCCATGCTGGGGGGACGCATTGTATGGGGCGTGGCCCGGGTGCTGATGAGCGGCGTTTCCGGGGCGGCCTTCACCTGGGCGGCCTTTATGGCAGGTGCCTTTACCAATGCCATTCCCGGTATGGTGGTGCACGTTCTGCTGATTCCGGTGATCGTGCTGGCCCTGCGCCGTGCTCTGCCCTGGATGAAGCAGAAGTGAGGAGACGAAAGCAGGGGTATCCCCCCTGCACCCGGTGTGCGACATATAATTGTATCGAACAGCGTTGTTTCCGCATGCTGATGGAGGAAATGAGAAGAAACAGCACCACGGGCACAATCAAAACAATCAAAAAATGGACGGAGGAGAAAGCGAGCTTTCTCCTCCGTTTTTTTTGCTGCTTTCTCCGGTGGAAAATGCATCCGGAGAAAAGGGAAAAGAGGACTTACAGGGACAAATAGGCCAGGGTGAGGAATTCGCCGTCATGGGGATCTTTGGGGCGGTAAAGATGCCCGTCCTGAAAAGCCAGGTATTCTGTTTCAAAGCCCAGGCTGCTGAGGGACTGGGCAAGCAGAAGCGGTGTTAAGTGATTCAGATGCCGGGGCAGGGAGGAGCGGCAAAGATCTTCCATATCCCGGGTCAGCGCTTGCAGGGCAGGCTGCAGCTGCTGCGCCAGCGGCCGGAAAATACGCTGACGCAGAAGGGTGTACTGGTCTGGGGTGAAGATCACAAAATTGGGCCGGAGCTGTCCGTTCGTTTTCAGCACAAAGCCTTTTTCAATGAGGATAGCCAGTTTTTCCTTTTCGTTTTCGGTGATGCAGGCTTCATCAAAGCGGTTCCGGATCAGCTTTTTCAAAAATTCCCGCAGGTCGTGCCAATATGGGGTGTAGGCATCCATCAGGTTTTCAATTTCGCTTTGGCCGAAGGTGTACAGCCCGAACCAGAAAAAATCATTGATGTGCATGCTGCCGTTATACGCCCAGCCGGAGCGCAGGCCTTCCGCGGGGTCGCTGCGCACATGGCCCAGGGGCCAGTATTGCCCGCCGTCCGGGCGGATAGGCCGGGGCGGCATTTCAAACTGCAGATACTGCTGGGTGAAATGATATATCAGCAGCCACAACAGCTTCTCCATGGGCCGGTCGCAGCCCACAAAGCCGATGGCGCGGATGTCGCTTTCCTTTTCCTTCAGGTATTGCACAATTTTGTCGCTCAGATGGGGCTTGTGCTTTTCAAACAGCCGGCTCACCTCATCCTCCTGCCGGGTGGTGCGGATAAGGAAGCTGGTGGCATATTTTCCTTTGTTTTCGGTCACAAATTCCTGCTGCACCAGCCATTCCAGTTCGTGCTCGATATAGGCGCAAGCCACGCCCAGATGATCGGCAATTTCCTGAGGCGCTTTTGCCTCCTGATAGCAGGCGATGAGAATGTTTTGCATCAGCAGGTTTTCTTTGATCCGGTTGGTGGCCAGCTCCGGGCCGCACATGCCGTTGATGCCCATGCTCAGCCGCTGGGGGCGGTAGGTGTAATTTGTATGTTCCATGTGTTTTTTCTCCTCTCTGAGCCTGCGGCGGGTGTCAAATAAGTACCACCGCACCGTGCTTTCCGGCAGATGCAATGTTTCGGCAATCTGCCGCTGGGACAATTGATCCACATAATAGAGGATCATGGTTTCCCGATGCAGGTGACTGAGGCGAGTGATTTTTTCGTGGAGCCACTGCAGTTGCTGTTCTTCCTCGGTTTCATCTGCCCAGTTTTCAGTAAAATCCGGGGTCATCAGGCTTTCCACAAGAGGCTGCAGCAGCTGCTTTTTGCGCAGCTGTTTGCACCATACAAACCGTGCAATGCGAAAGAGCAGATGCTCCGGCTGCTCCACCGTTTGCTTCTTTGCGGCGCACAGAAACTGGAACCACACTTCCTGGGACAGATCCTCCGCTTCCGTGCGGCTGCCCGTTTTGCTCAGGCACCACCGAAGCAGGGGCAGGGAATATTGCTCCACCCATGTTTCCATTTGTTTTTCCATGATCCTCACCTCCTTTTTGCTTGATGAACGGCCGTACACTTCTATAGTACCACAGAGAAAAGAAACATTAGTGTTTTTGTGTAAAAAAAGGACACATCGCAGGATGTGTCCTCTGTTTTGTGTTTTTTTGCGCCACGCAGATACCCCTTCGCAGGAAAAGTGAATTTTCTTTGCGAACCGGGTGCAGGCACGGCCTGCTTACTTGCTGGCTTCTTCGATGGCCACGGCCACAGCCACGGTCATACCCACCATGGGGTTGTTGCCGGCGCCGATGAGGCCCATCATTTCCACGTGAGCGGGCACGGAAGAAGAGCCGGCGAACTGAGCATCAGAGTGCATACGGCCCAGGGTATCGGTCATGCCGTAGGAGGCAGGGCCGGCGGCCATATTGTCGGGATGCAGGGTACGGCCGGTGCCGCCGCCGGAAGCCACGGAGAAGTACTTCTTACCGGCTTCGGTCATTTCCTTCTTGTAGGTGCCGGCCACGGGATGCTGGAAGCGGGTGGGGTTGGTGGAGTTACCGGTGATGGAAACGCCCACGCCTTCGTGCCACATGATGGCAACGCCTTCACGCACGTCGTCAGCGCCGTAGCAGTTGACCTTGGCGCGTTCGCCATCGGAATAAGCGGTCTTCTTCACGATGGTGAGGGCATGGTCTTCCTTGACGTCGGCAGACAGGTAATCGTACTTGGTCTGCACATAGGTGAAGCCGTTGATGCGGCTGATGATCATGGCGGCGTCCTTGCCAAGGCCGTTGAGGATTACGCGAAGAGGATTCTTGCGCACCTTGTTGGCGTTGCGGGCGATACCGATGGCGCCTTCGGCGGCGGCGAAGGATTCGTGGCCGGCCAGGAAAGCGAAGCATTCGGTCTTTTCGTCCAGCAGCATGGCGCCCAGGTTGCCATGGCCCAGACCCACCTGACGCTGGTCAGCCACGGAGCCGGGGATGCAGAAAGCCTGCAGGCCTTCACCGATGCAGGTGGCGGCTTCAGCGGCAGTCTTTACGCCCTTCTTCAGCGCGATAGCGGCGCCCAGTTCATAGGCCCACTTGGCGTTTTCAAAAGCGATG
>JAFSBN010000205.1 GCA_017437265.1 Clostridia bacterium | reverse complement strand
CAGTGAGAGAAATGCCGGTTGATCATCTCCAGATCTGTTTCGTCACATTCGGCCAGGGCTTCCATGCTGCGCTTTGTTTCTTCGAATTTTTCCCACCAGCAGATGGGCAGCTGATCACAGTTTTCGCACACTTCTTCCGCAATCGCTTCCCCCAACACGGCAATATCTTCTTCCATCCGCTGGGCCTTTGGCAGTGCGTCCGTCAAGTGGTCAATGGCCCTCACCCAGCGCTGCATGCGCATCCGCAGATAGGCATTTTCCCTGGGTCTTGCCCATTGCATGCGGCCGATCAGATCAAACCGCCTTCTCAATCGCTTTTCCGGCACCAATATCAAGCAAAGAACGGCCGTGCACACATTCCACATCAGCGGAACAGGCAGCATTTTCATCGCCGTATAGGCAATGCATACGGATGAAAACACATATACAGCCGCACATAATAACCTGTTTTTCCTGCGAAAACAACCGCACAAAAGCCCGGCAAATGGCATCACGATCATATAAAGCGCATGCATATTTCCCATCAGCGACGCAAAGCCTGCCGCAATGCCTGCTGCAGCCCCGGCCATGGCACCGCACGCCCAGCCAATGGACACCACCAGAAAAAATGCCGCCGCCAGGCCCAGATTGATGCTTCCAATCTGCATCCTGCATGCCCCGCAAAGCAGCAGCATCACCGGCAGCACCATGCACAAAAAATCATCTTCCGTTCTTTCCTTCTTCTTTTCGTTTTCCAATTGTACTGTGCGCAGCATCGCCGGCATGCATCCCATTCCAAGGGCAATACCGGCCACGCTCCCAATGGCCGCCAATGCATCCTGCCCCCATATTCCCGGCAGCGCACCCAAAGCCGATCCTGTAAGCAGCAGCCCATACACCTTTCGCTTGTCCGGAATGGGTTTTTGAATCAAAAACGCCGCAGCAAAAAAAACAATCATCTGCAGCCATTGACTGTCTATTCCCCATATCAGCCGCATCACACAGGCAAGCGCCATCCCAAATCCGGCACCCATGGGCGTTTTCCCCGTCCATGCTTTGTGAGCCATCAGAAAACATAGCGGAAACGATGCCGATATGGAAAAGCAGTTGGCCTGGCTGAGCAAAAATGTATACATTGCCCCCGGCAAATACTGCCAAAGTGCCTGAAGGCGGATGTTTCCGACTTCTGTTCCTTTCTTTTTTTCCTTTTCTGCTCTCAGCGGCTTTGGTGCATAGTCCAGCGGCATTTGCTGCATTTTGTGTCCCTCCCCGGCTTGTGTATATTCATTATTGAAAAACACAGCGGTATTGGACGTCGAACCAGCGTGCAGAAAATGACAAAAGAAAAAAGAAGAGAGGGATTTTCGTCCCTCTCCCGTTTTTGTTTACTTTACCAGGAAATAGGTGCTCACATAGCCGGTGCGGCCGTCTTCAAGCTCCACCAGGCTCCAGTTCACGCCTTCTTCCAATACAGTCACCTGGGTGCCCACTTTCAGCGTATCCAGCACCTTGGTTTTCATGCCGGGATAAAGCCGGAAGTTCACAATGCTGCCGCCGTTAATATTCTTCAGCTTGGCAGTATAGGGTTTTTCCACAGGCTTTGTGTACTGGGGTGCCTTGGCAGCAGCGAGATAGCGGCTGTTCATGTAGCCGGTGTTTTCGCCCACCTGCACCTGATACCATCCATTGCCTTTTTTCAGCACCGTCACCGCCGTATCAATGGGATAGGAGGTGATAATTTCGCTGCTCATGGAGGGGCCCTTGCGCAGGTTCAGGCCAATGCCGGTATTGGTACGCACATACATGGTGCTGCCGGATTGGGCGGCGGTGAGGTATTTGCTCATCATAAAGCCATTTTTGCCGTCTACCTTCACCTTGCTCCAGGTATCGCCCTTTTCCACAATTTCGATCCAGGTGCCGGTGGGATACTGTCCCAGCACCCGCGCCTCCAGGGAAGCCGTTTCCCGCAGGTTCAGCCCGCCGCCCTTTACGGTGGCATAATCGCTGGCCATGGCCTGGCCAAGAGGGGCAGCTGCCAGCACCGCAGCCAACGCCGCGGCAGCCAGTTTGTTCTTGTTTTTCACGTTTTTCTCCTCCTTCGGTAATGCAGTATCAGCTTTTGCTGTACACCCCAAAGACGGAAAAAATGCCTTGTTTTATCCGCATTTTATCTGGTATCATTTCCCATTTTCACGGTCAATTCGGTGGATTTACCATCATCATCCATCCATACGGAGAAAACATGGCCATTATCCTGATTTTTTATATGTTTTCCCCCCTTATTTTTCCATGTACATTTTCCCGTTTTATGGCGAATTATTTTGCAATCTCCTTTCTTTCCTCTTGAAAGGCCATTTTTATCATGTTATAATACAAATTGGTGTATTTCGGCTGAAAGGAAGGCTGCCCATGTTTATTGCATCCGGATGGAAGGATTTTGAGGTACTGGATACCGGCAACGGCGAAAAGCTGGAACGCTGGGGGGATTATTTGCTGGCCCGGCCGGACCCTCAGGTCATCTGGCCCTGTGAAAACGAAAAAATGTGGCAAAAGGCCCATGCACATTATACCCGCTCGGAACGGGGCGGCGGTGCCTGGGATTTCCACACAAAGCTCCCGGAAAAATGGGTCATTTCCTATCAGGATTTGAAATTCTATGTTCGCCCCACCGGTTTTAAGCACACCGGTCTTTTTCCGGAACAGGCTGCCAACTGGGACGCCATGGCCGGCATGATCAAAAAACGCCCCGGCGCCAGGGTGCTGAACCTGTTCGCCTATACCGGCGGTGCCACGCTGGCCTGCGCCGCTGCCGGCGCCCATGTAACCCATGTGGATGCCGCCAAAGGCATGGTACAGTGGGCCAAGGAAAACAGAGAGCTTTCCGGCCTGCCCGAAACCAGCTTCCGTTTTATCGTGGAAGATGCTGTAGCCTTTGTAAAGCGTGAAATCCGCCGCGGCAACAAGTATGACGGCATTGTGATGGATCCGCCCAGCTATGGCCGTGGCCCCACCGGCGAAGTGTGGAAACTGGAAAACGAACTGTATGGCTTGGTGGAAACCTGCGCTCAGGTGCTCAGCGATGATCCTCTGTTTTTCTTCATCAACAGCTATACCACCGGCTTCCAGCCCGCTGTGCTGCAAAATATCCTGGAAAAATGCGTTTCTTCCCGCTTTGGCGGTGTCATCGATTCTCAGGAACTGTGCCTGCCCGTCCGTTCCGGCGGTGTGCTGCCCTGCGGGGCCACCGGCCGCTGGATGAATAAATAAAGAGGTGTTTGATATGGAAAAGCCCACCATTCTCTTTGAAGATAATCATGTGATCGTGGCCGTCAAAAAGCCCAATCAGCTCACCCAATCCGATGCCACGGGCGATGAAAGCCTGCTGGATCAGATCAAAAGCTATGTAAAAGAAACCTACAATAAGCCCGGCGAAGCCTACATCGGCCTGGTGCACCGAATGGACCGTCCCGTGGGCGGCCTGCTTGTGTTTGCCCGCACCAGCAAAGCCGCTTCCCGGCTTTCTGAGCAGGTGCGTGTGCACGAACTGAACCGCCAGTATGTGTGCGTGGTGGAAGGCGATGCGCCGGACCAGTTCACCTATGTGGATTATCTGGTAAAGGACGAAGCCAATAACCGCGTTTCCGTCATTCCCTCTTATCTGAAGGCCGAAGGCAAGGAAGCCATTCTCCACGGCCGCACCATTGCAAGACGGGATGGGCTGAGCCTCGTGGCCATCCAGCTGGAAACCGGCCGTGCGCACCAGATCCGTGTACAGATGCAGCATCACGGCTTCCCCCTTTGGGGTGATAACCGCTACGGCAATGGCAAACGCGGCCAGCAGATTGCCCTGTGGGGGTTCCGTCTTTCCTTCGCCCATCCCATCACAAAAGAACAGATGCTGTTCATGGCCCCCACCCCGGAAGCCAAGCCCTGGATCTTTTTCGATCGTGAACTGCGGGGGCTGGAATCCATCTGGCCCCAGATCAAGCCTGCCGTATCCCAGGAATAAAATAACGAGGTTATTATGAGCAATCCTGTTACCTTTGAACTGATCAAAACCTGTAAGCAATCCGGTGCCCGTCTGGGCGTGGTGCACACCCCTCACGGCGATATCCCCACCCCCATTTATATGCCCGTGGGTACGCAAGCCACCGTCAAGGCCATGACGCCCCGGGAAATGGAAGAGATCGGCACCAAGATCATGCTGAGCAACACCTACCACCTGCACCTGCGTCCCGGCGAACAGCTGGTGAAGGAAGCCGGCGGCATTCATAAGTTCATGAGCTGGAACAAGCCTGTGCTCACCGACAGCGGCGGGTTCCAGGTGTTCTCCCTGGCTGCCCTTCGGAAGATCACTGAAGAGGGCGTCTCTTTCCGCAGTCATCTGGACGGCAGCAAGCGCTTCATCAGCCCCGAAGTATCCATGGATATCCAGATGGCCCTGGGCAGCGATATCGCCATGGCCTTTGACGTGTGCTCCCCCTACCCCTGTGACCACCGCACGGCGGAAGAGGCCATGCACCGCACCCATCGCTGGGCGGAACGCTGCAAAATGCACCACACTCGGGAAGATCAGGCCCTTTTCGGCATCATCCAGGGCGCCTTCTACGACGATCTGCGCATTGAAAGCGCCAAGACCCTGGCCGATATGGATTTCCCCGGCTACGGCATCGGCGGCCTTTCCGTTGGCGAACCCAAGCCCATCATGTACGATATGCTGGAAAAGATCGAGCCCTATATGCCCAAGCATAAGCCCCGTTATCTGATGGGCGTCGGCACCCCCGATTGCTTCCTGGAAGGCGTGCTGCGCGGCGTAGATATGTTCGACTGTGTGCTGGCCACCCGTATTGCCAGAAACGGCACCTGCTTCACCAAGAACGGCCGTCTGGTGATCCGCAACGCCGCCTATGCCCACGACTTTGGCCCCATCGAAGAAGGCTGCGATTGCTATGCCTGCCAGAATTTCAGCCGTGCCTACATTCGCCACCTCTTCAAAGCCCAGGAAATCACCGGCGGACGGCTTGCCTCCATCCACAACCTGCGCTTCCTCATCCGCATGATGGAAGAAATCCGCCAGGCCATTCTGGAAGACCGGTTCCTGGATTACCGCAAATCCTTCTACGAAAACTACGACATCACCCGTAACTTCTGATATCAAAGAAACGTCGCTGTCACAGCGGCGTTTCTCTTTTGGGTCTCCAATGCACGTTCGTAAAATTTTTAATGTTTTTCGTTAATTTCTTGTTGACAAACGCTATAATGTGTGTTATTATCTTTTTGTCGACAAACATTAAGTATTTAACGGGAGGAACCAATGATGAATCACGAAAAGATGATAAAGACCGCCGGAGCGCTGGATACCTTTTT
>JAFSBN010000204.1 GCA_017437265.1 Clostridia bacterium | reverse complement strand
CTGATTTGAAATAATGATAGCAGTCAATCGTCTGCACACAGGCAGCTGCGGTAAGGATGGATAGCCCAACATACGCTATCATCTGGTGCGCAAAAGGTATTGGCAGCTTCCAATTCTGAAGAACCTTTCCCCATACATACCACGATCAATACTGCCCAGCTGATCAGCATTGCCAAGACTTTCTTTTTTCCCATAATGCGTTTACTCCTCGTAGGTTACTTCCAGCATCTCGCCAATTTCGTCCAGACGGTCGAAGCACTTCTGCAGGGTTTCGCCGGTAACCACCACCTGACCGATACGGTCTTTGCCGTCTTCGAAGACGTGCACGGTATCGCCGGGCTTGGCGTAGATATCCTTCAGCACCACATCAGGGCCTTCTGCGGGGCAGCTGATGCTCTTGACAACACCGTTCTTGGGTGCCATCAGGAAGCGGGAGGCATTGGCGGTTTCGGTGCCGGGACGGTTATTGAAGTAAGGACGGGGGTCTTCGCCCATGGCCATGGCCACGATCATGGCGTAGTAGTCGATGCCGTAGTAGTAGGCAACCAGCTCGGGCAGGCAGGTGGCGCCCACACGGCCGGTCAGCTCGATCATGTAGATCTGGCCGTCTTCGGCCTTCAGCAGGTCGATATTTACAGCGCAGTTGTTCAGACCAATGGCGCGGATAGCAGCAGCGCACTGCTTCTTTACCTCTTCCATCGTGTCATTGTCCACCTGCAGGGGGGCAGAGTGACCGATGGGCTTGTTGGCGCTGCCAGTGTACACTTCGTCGTTGTGGGGCAAAATGAAGAGAATTTCGCCGTTGTAAACGAAAGCCTGCGCACCGATATCAATACCGGTAACAAACTGTTCCACGATGCAGAAATCTTCGCGAGTCAGGCTCATGGCCTGGCGGAAGGCTTCCAGTGCTTCTTCATAGCTGCGGCACACATAGATGCCGCGGCTGGCCTGCAGGTCAACCGCCTTCAGAATGATGGGCTGGGGCAGCTCATTCCAGGCCTTCTCCAGCTCGGCTTCGGAAGAAACCTTGCGGTAAGCAGGGCTCTTTACGCCGTATGCCTCAAAGGCTTCCTTCATGGCCAGCTTCTGGTTGGACAGCAAAGCGGCGTGCTCGGTCAGACCGCACAGCCCCATCTGTTCGCAGACATAGCCAACGGAACGGACGCCGATATCCATGCAGCAAGTGGCAATACCGTCGATCTGCAATTCCCGTGCCTTCTCCAGCACAGCCTTGGGATTGGTAATGTCAACAAAGCATGCTTCGTCGGCAGCAGCAATACCAGGGTAATTACCTTCGATGCCGGCAACGATGGTGTGATAGCCCATGCGCTTGGCAGTATTGATCAGGGGAACCTGCGTGTAGGTAGCGCCGACAACCATAAACTTCTTTTTCACTGGAAATAAGCCTCCTTGTTCTTCTCAATTTCTTCGAACATGTCCAGCCAGTATTGGATCACATGGTCATTATTCATGTAGGAGTATACCCACTCCTTGGTCGTATACACCGGGGGCTCAACAAACTCTTCAAAGGTCATCTCGGGGATTTTGTTGGTATCAAAAATGGGCAGACCCTTGGAAACCAGGAAGTTGTAATAAGGCGAGCCTGCAGGCAGGTAGATCTTCTTACCCATCAGCAGCAGGATACGCAGCGTGCCCAAGCCGCAGGGCCGATCAAAGTCGAACACCACTATATCCATATTCCACAGTACGCCGAGATAGCGGTTAAAGTCGATAGCCTTCTTGATGACCGAAACTTTAGCGTTTTTGAAAGCGTTCTCAGCATACTTGATCACCGTGTTGCGGTACGACACACCACCGAACTGACCGTTGATGCCATAGATACCATAGTTCAGCGGCAGGATGAAGCGCATATCCTCGCGGTCAAACTTCTTCATCAGCTCAATCAAACGAACGTGATTGTTGAAGGAGAAGGAGTTATGGGCAATCTGCACGTTGTAAAAAGGCTTTTCTTTGCCCTCCATATTGGGCTTGCCAGCCTCCACCTCGTCAATCAGGCCGGTGGGATCCTTTTTGGGGTTGGCAAGGGGCGTATAGAAGCACTTTACATCATCGCCGAATTGAGCGTGTACTTCCTGATCGTCCACAGCGAAGCAGCAGCCCACCACACGCATCTTTTCACGGATGCGGCGATGCACAAAATTGCGCAGCATGCCCTTGAAATTCTGATTGCTGTACTTCCACAGATACAAGTCAGCCCCCCATTCAATCCATATGGATTTTTTCAGGAAGTGACGGAACAATGCAAGGAAATAAGCGTACTGCTGGCGGGGGAAGAAAAGGCTATGCCAGACAATTACATCGGCTTCTGTCAGCTTTTTATAAAAGTGGATGATCTTCTTGATGGGATTTACATCGGGAATGAACTGCAAACCGCGAAATTCCTTCAGCTTGGGAAAACGGGCCATGTTTTTGCGTGAACCCATGATCAGGAAACGATGCCGCGTCAGGTCCAGATGCAGGTACAGCTGGGACATGATGCCATAGCTGTTTTTTGTATCCGGGCCAAAGATGTGCAGATACTTCAGTTTTGCATGCTGAGCATCCTGTTCATCATTGGCCTCCTCATTATCCTCGCGATCGTCATTGTCCTCAAAAGTCTCAATGTCCTCGTCTTCTTCAATCTCATTGAGTTCTTCGGGGTTCACCAGTTCCCGGTCCTCCATGGCAAAATCTTCATTTTTGGCAGCTTCAGTATTCATGATTTACTCCCTGCTTTCAACGTGCTTCACCACATCGTTCCAACGTGCAGCAACAGCATTACTGTCAAAATACCATTTCAGATTTTCGGGGAAAGCATAATCGTCATCAATTTGCAGGAATTCCTTGTAATCCATTCCGGAAATTTCTTCCCACGCATAGATGGAAGCGCCCATTTTTTTCAGATAAATGTATTCATTGGTACCACGGGGCATATACACCTTCACACCGGAACGAAGCAGCAGCAAGGGATAAATCGGGGCAATTGCATAGCTGTTGCCCAACATAGCAACATCCATCTGCTTCATAAAGCGGAAGTACGTGCCAGCGGGCACAGGTTTTTTCAGCAAAATCTTTTCAATCCCTTTTACAGGCTTCTTCTTCAGCTCCAGCAGCCGCTTTTCGACAGGGTTAGTGGAAGCCAGGATTTCTTCGATTTCATAAGCCACCGGCATAAAAACAGTTTTCTTGTAAACATTGAAACGCTTCAGCAAACCAAAGGCCAGATTCTGGTGGTTATCCACCCGATAGTTAAGGCCGCACTGGATATAGGTGTGCGTGGCCGCACACTTACGCTCATGCTTTTCAACCTGCGTTGCAAGACGAAGCTTTTCTTCCGGAACCCCCATTGCTTTCTTAGCAGCAAGGTTTTCATCAGCCATTTCTCCCCAGCCTTCCGGAATGGGATAAGGCGTTTCAAAATACGTTTTACCGGGCCACATTTCCTCCAAAGTGGGCAGATTGGCTGCAGAAACAGCGCACACCACCGGAATACGGGTGCGAAGCTCACGATTCAACTTATTCTGATGTTCCTTTTCGCGCTTCTTACCGGTAACAGACCAGTTCTTCACATCCAAGCCATTGGATACCCAAATCAATTTTTTGCTGATATCTTCGTTCTTGCAAAAAATTTCCATTATACCAGTACCCAAGTAATTCAACCCGTGTACAAAAATGGCATCCGCTTCCCGCAAACGCTTTTTCAGGCCGCTCTTGTAACGAATATTGGCCAGCCAGCCCTTCCCCTTATTCACATACTCAATGAAGGAATAACGAAGAAGTGCAGGATTCTTTTTGTGAATCAGCTTGTCACTGACCAGCACAAGAGCTTTATGCTCGCCTTCCAGCTGCTTCATTTCAATGCTCTTTAACAGTTCATAGCATACGCGGCCAAACGGAGGGATGATGTGAAGAAACTCCATTTTCTTTTCCTTCTTTCTTATCACTTAGTGTTGTACACATAAGAATTGATCTTTCAGCTTTTTCAGAATAGCAAACGGTATAAGTACAATTTCACTGCATGTCATTTGGCTGAAAACGGTCTTTAATACCCGCTTGCATTCATCATTGCGCTTCAATAGCCAATATGCAAAGGCCACCGTCAGGATTTCGCTTCGCTTTCGTACAAACCTGATTTTGCGACCAAGACGATTTGATGCATATGTTTCCATTCTTTCGGTCATGGAAAGCTCTGCAAGGCATGCATCCGGATTGTCTCTGTATTTTCTGGCCGTAATGCTGGAAGGCTGCTCAACGCAGCGATAAGCACCGTAACATTCAGGAAAACAGTAAAAATTTCCCTGCAGCAGATAAATCAGGTTGGAAATCCGATCCGAAATGGAATGATCACACATCATCATCCCAATCATATCATCATTCGCATGCAGGAATAAATTTCGCTTCACTACAGTAGATGTCTGCCCGGGAAGGAATCTGCCGCCGCTGAAATCACGAAAGGTAAACACCCTCTTCCCCGGCTTCAGCCAAGACACGCGCTGTTTAGGCAGCACTTCTTCCCTTTCATTCACAACCAGACACGAATGTGCACAACCAATATATACCGGATTTTTCTCCAGAAAACTCACCTGCCTGGCAAGCTTTTCTGTGTCGATCCAGAAGTCGTCCCCCTCACAGAAGGCCAGATACTCACCCCTGCTTTGCAGCAGCAAATCCACCGCATTAGCGGAAGCGCCAATGTTTTCATGCCGAAAACATGCTTTGATCCGATCAGGATATTTCTCTTCATATTGCCGGATTGTCTGTGCCGTTCCATCCGTGGAAGCATCATCGCCAATCAGAAGTTCATAATCAAAAGGCACCTTCTGTGCCAGCACACTTTCAATTGCGCGGGCAATATAATCCTCCTGATTATATGCGATCATGATGACGCTCACTTTGATTGCTCCGTTCATTGAAACAACCTTTCGCCAAAGTATACGGCTTCGTCAGCGATTGCCGTACATCTTTTCGTAGTAATTCTGATATTCGCCGGAGATGATGGTTTCCCACCACTCTTTGTTATCCAGATACCACTGGATGGTTTTCTTGATACCATCCTTGAACATGGTTTCCGGCAGCCAGCCCAGTTCCGTGTGGATCTTGGTGGGGTCAATGGCATAGCGCATATCGTGACCCTTGCGGTCCGTCACATAGGTGATGAGGGATTCGGGCTTGTCCAGCGCCTTGCAGATCAGCTTGACAATGTCAATGTTCTTCATTTCGTTGTGACCGCCGATATTGTACACTTCGCCCACGCGGCCCTTGTGAATGATCAGGTCAATGGCCTTGCAATGGTCTTCCACATACAGCCAGTCACGCACGTTCAGGCCCTCACCGTATACAGGCAGGGGTTTATCGTTGAGGCAGTTTGCGATCATCAGGGGGATCAGTTTTTCCGGGAAATGATAAGGGCCGTAGTTGTTGGAGCAACGGGAAATGGTTACCGGCAGGCCGAAGGTGCGATGATAGGCCAGCACCAGCAAATCCGCGCTGGCTTTGGAAGCGGAATAGGGGCTGCTGGTATGAATGGGGGTGGTTTCGGTAAAGAACAGATCCGGCCGGTCAAGGGGAAGATCGCCGTACACTTCGTCGGTGGACACCTGATGGTAACGGGTAATGCCGTACTTGCGGCAGGCATCCATCAGCACCTGAGTCCCCAGAATGTTGGTGCGCAGAAACACGCCCGGATCTTCGATGGAGCGGTCCACATGGCTTTCAGCGGCAAAGTTCACCACCACATCAGGATGTTCTTCCTGGAAAAGCTGATCAACAGCTTCACGGTCGCAAATATCAGCCTTTACAAAACGGAAGTTTTTATTGTCCATCACAGGTGCCAAAGTAGACAGATTACCGGCGTAGGTCAGCTTGTCCAAACAGATAATACGGTAATCGGGGTACTTTTTCAGCATGTGAAAAATAAAGTTGCTGCCGATAAAACCGGCGCCGCCCGTTACGATAATTTTCATACGTCTTTCACCTTCCCATTTTTTATCAGATTTCGCCGTAAACGAAATTGCAATCGCTGTCCTTGAGCAAGGGCGCCTGTGTATCCTTCTGAGACAGGATAGGCTCCGCAATGCCCCATTCCACCGCCACATCCGGATCGTCAAAGCGGATGCCGCTGTCGCATTCCTTGCTATAGAGGTTATCCACCTTGTAGGTGAATTCCACATCATCCGTCAGGGTGACAAAGCCATGGGCAAAGCCCCGGGGAATGAAGAACATTCTTTTGTTTTCAGCACTCAATTCCACAGACACCCATTGCTTGTAGGTGGGACTTCCCTTACGCAGGTCCACCGCCACATCCATCACAGCACCCCGGATCACCCGCACCAGCTTGGCCTGGGCCATGGGAGCTTTCTGGAAGTGCAGTCCACGCAGGGTATTCTTCTGGGCAGAAAAGGACTGATTATCCTGCACAAACACGGTATCAATCCCCATATCCGCAAATGCCTTCACAGAATAGGTTTCCATGAAATAACCGCGGTGATCTCCGAACACCTGGGGCTCGATAATATATACACCGGGAATTTTCGTATCAATTCGTTTCATCAGAGAATCTTCCCTTCTGCAATGGTCTTCAGGTGCATGCCATAGGGGCTCTTGCCATAGCGCTCAGCAGCCTCCAGCAGCTTTTCTTTTGTGATCCAGTTGTTCCGGTAGGCAATTTCTTCAGGCGCACTGATTTTGATGCCCTGCCGTTTTTCTACCATATGCACAAAGTCTGCCGCTTCCACCAGGCTGTCCACAGTACCGGTATCCAGCCAGGCATAGCCGCGTCCCAGCAGCTGCACGTCCAGCATCTGCTGCTTGAGATACATATCATTGAGGGTGGTAATCTCCAGTTCCCCACGGGCAGAGGGCCTTACATCCTTGGCCATGGCGGAAACCCCCTTGGGATAGAAGTACAGACCGGTAATGGCATAATTGCTCTTGGGGGCCCTGGGCTTTTCTTCCACAGAAAGCACGTGTCCTTCACTGTCGAATTCCACCACGCCGAAACGCTCAGGGTCGTTCACATAATAGCCGAACACCGTAGCACGCCGACTTTCTTCTGCATTGGCCACAGCAGTGCGCAGCACCCGGCCGAAACCGCTGCCGTAGAAAATATTATCCCCCAGCACCATGGCACATGCATCATCACCAATGAACTCTTCACCCAAAATGAAAGCCTGTGCCAGGCCGTCAGGAGACGGCTGCACCTTATACTGCAAATGAATGCCAAACTGTCCCCCATCCCCCAGCAGCGTCTCAAAACGCGGGGTATCTTCCGGCGTGGAGATGATCAGAATATCCTGAATTCCCGCCAGCATCAGCGTAGACAGAGGATAGTAAATCATTGGCTTGTCATAGACGGGGAGCAACTGTTTGCTGGTAACCATGGTCAAGGGATACAGACGCGTTCCTGCGCCGCCGGCAAGGATAATACCTTTCATTTCGGTCGTTCTCCTTTCGAATCTGCTCAAGTGACAGAATATCTTTTGATTGACTGCTTATTACATCAAATCAATGAATACCCGACGCTGGACAAAGCCGGCGTCGGATACGCAAATACAAATTATTTATCTTCCTTCAGCGGCAAACGTGCCACACCGCTTTCCACGGCAGCCTTCGCTACCGCACGTGCAACAGCCTGACCCACGCGGGTATCAAAAGCATGCGGCAGAATATAGCTGGGCCGCAATTCTTCCGGTTTCACAAGATCGGCAATGGCATATGCCGCTGCCACTTTCATTTCTTCATTGATATCACTGGCCCTCACGTCCAGTGCACCGCGGAAAATGCCTGGGAACGCCAGTACATTATTGATCTGATTATCAAAATCACTGCGGCCGGTACCAACCACTTTTGCACCTGCATGTTTAGCTGCATCGGGCATAATTTCCGGTACAGGATTAGCCATAGCCAGAACGATAGGATCCTTTGCCATGCTATGGATCATTTCCTCTGTCACAAGACCGGGCATGCTGACACCGATAAATACATCTGCGCCCCGCATGGCATCGTCCAGAGAGCCACTGAGCTTATTACGGTTGGTCTTTTTGCACATTTCGATCTTTGCAGCATTCAGGTCAGTGCGGCTTTCCGCAACGATCCCCTTGCTGTCCACCAGAATCATATCGCCAACGCCAAAGTGCAGCAGCAAATTGGCAATGGCACATCCGGCAGCCCCGGCACCATTGATGACGCAGGTCATATCCTGCAGTTGCTTTCCCACTACCTTCGCAGCATTGAGCAAAGCAGCCGCAACCACAACGGCAGTACCGTGCTGATCATCATGGAAAATCGGAATGTCGCAAATTTCTTTCAAACGCCGTTCAATTTCAAAGCAGCGGGGTGCGGCAATATCTTCCAGATTGATGCCGCCAAAGCTGCCGGAGAGCAGATAAATGGTTCGTACCAATTCGTCCGTGTCCTTGCTTTTGAGACAAAGCGGGATTGCATCCACACCGGCAAATTCCTTGAACAGAACGCACTTGCCTTCCATAACGGGCATACCTGCTTCCGGACCGATATCGCCCAGACCCAGCACAGCCGTACCGTCAGTAATAACAGCCACCAGATTATGCCGTCTGGTCAGCTCGTAAGATTTTTCAATATCGTTATGAATCACCATGCAGGGTTCTGCCACACCGGGTGTATAAGCCAGGGATAAGCTCTCTTTGTCCTGTACCTTCGACCGGACAGCCATTTCAAGTTTACCGCCCCATTCATAATGCTTTTTCAGAGACTCTTGCCTGATGTCCATCATTTCACCTCTTCATTCGATTTAAGCATAAACACACATATACATTATACATAGACAGATACTGCTTTGTCAAGCATTCATGCCATTTCACAGCCGGAAATATGGCACAAATAAACAGCACACCCCTATCACATTATATTAATCAAAATATGCGCAAAACCTATACAAAACGTGCACAGAATTGCCACGGAAAAACAACCCTCTCTATATCCCGTGCCCCAGCACTCCCATTTTCGGGAAGCGCCGGTTTCGGGCGGCGAGTTCAAATCGCTCGCCCTCAGCCTCGCTTTGCTCGGCGCCGGTACGATGCCCGGAGCCGGCCTGCCATTGTGCGGTTCAATGGCACCAGGTACAGCTATATCCATTATTCATGATTTACAAAGCGATTTCGCTATCCTTATTGACTGCAATGGTACGCAAGTGGCAAAATATGTATACGATGCCTGGATCAAAACCCTTTCCACTATCGTTCCTACGCAAGCGGAGGATAACATGGTAAACAAAAAGATACTCTATATTCAATTGGCATCTGCTCTGGCGAACAAGATTATATCTGACATAGTTACTTAACTGTTCCCGTTCTTTTCCTATTACAGTAGGTGAATTTCTTCATGGATTCGTTGACTTTCTTATTGCTATTTGGTGTGTTATTACTTACATAAAATATGAAAGGAAAACTTCTATGTTTCAAACACTATGCTTCTCTGCTAAAGCAAACAAAGGAATCCTGCAAATTCAGCCGTGGAAAACCACCCCCATATTTTTGCGGAGGTTTTTATGTAATGAAAAAAGCGGCATTGTTCTTATCGGTATGCTTCATTGCGGTGAGTATCTCGCTTGCTAAAGCTGATACATTTGAAACACCGTCTGCCATCGACCATGCGATTGAAATGTTTGTCAGCAATTGGAGCACGAGCTGACATTCAATTCTCAAATGGTTATTTCCAAGTGCACATCGAAACTTTTGACGGTGGATATGAAAGTAATAAGTGGGCATATCTGTGCACATATGGTGAACATCATCAGGCGCTGGTCGCATCAAACAACGGAACCAAAACCACTTACACCTATGATTTCGATACTGATTGTGAAATTGAAAGCATGGCATATCAAAATGGGAGTGCTGTTTTTACGCTGCAGCCTGACGGCTGTCTGAAGTGGCTTGATGAGACTGAACATGCAGGTGAAGATTTTCTGTTCACCAAAATGGGCGGCTTTAGCGGCATTTGGCATTGTGAAAACATATCCATTGACTTTTATCTGACCGGCGGCACCTGTCGCTGTACTGTTTCTGAAAACGACGGAGATCAACTGATCACCCAATGGACCTATTATTGCAAATATGATTCAGAATCAGGAAATCTCATCAGTGATAATACGGGCATAAAAGAAGTCCTCTTCGCTTACGATGAAGAGGCAATATATGATGAAGCCTATGCAGACGGTTCCGCTGTTTTTTCTATAAACAGTGATGGATATTTACTGTGGAATGATCAAAAAGAAAACGCCGGAGCAAACTTCTTGTTTACGAAATAAGGAAAGAAATTGTCGATACATTTTTTGATGTATATCTTTGTGCATTTCGAATGAAACGCACCATTTTTCTACATAAAAACCCCGGAAACCGTTGTGGCTTCCGGGGGTTTGATATATTTGCCTGATAGATCAGCGCTTGGAGAACTGGGGAGCGCGACGAGCGGCTTTGAGACCGTACTTCTTGCGTTCCTTCATACGAGGATCGCGGGTGAGGAAGCCGGCAGCCTTCAGGGCGGGACGCAGCTCGGGGTTCACCTTGCACAGGGCACGGCTGATGCCGTGACGGATAGCACCGGCCTGACCAGTCAGACCGCCGCCATTTACGTTGACCAGCACGTCGAAGCTGCCGCCCACGTTGGTCAGAACGAGGGGCTGACGAACGGTCATCTTCAGGGTTTCCAGACCAAAGTAATTATCGATGTCGCGCTTGTTCACGACGATTTTGCCTTCGCCGGGCACGAGACGTACACGGGCAACCGCCTTCTTGCGGCGGCCAACGGCGTTGAAATCATTAGCCATGATATATTGCTCCTTCCGCTAGCTTACTTGATGAGTTCCAGCTTTTCGGGCTTCTGGGCAGCCTGTTCATGCTCGGGACCGGCATAAACACGCAGCTTGGTAGCCATCTGACGGCCCAGGGGGCCCTTGGGCAGCATGCCAACGATGGCATGACGCACGGCGAATTCGGGCTTTTCAGCAATCAGCTTGCGGTACTTGGTTTCTTTCAGGCCACCAACGTAACCGGAATGATGGTAGTAAATCTTCTGATCCAGCTTCTTGCCGGTCAGCACGATCTTGGAAGCATTGATGATGATCACATGATCACCGGTATCCACATGGGGAGTGTAGATGGGCTTGTTCTTGCCACGCAGGATGTTGGCAACCTGGCTGGCCAGGCGGCCCAGCACCATGCCGTCTGCATCAACGACATACCACTTGCGCTCAATGTTCTGCGCATTTGCCATAAAGGTATTCAAGTGAATTTCCTCCTTGAAACGGTAAACTAAGTATTTTTGCCTCCTGTGATGGTCAGCACATTCGGCGCGTAACAATAGTCCCGGGGCTAGCGGAGCCTATTGATGCGTCGATTATCATACCAATATTTTCGTTTCCTGTCAAGCATTTTTTCGAATTTTCTTCACTTTTTTATCTATATTTTGCATATCTTTTTCATTGCTATCCCTCTATTTTGTATTTGTTCATACTTTTCTGTCTGTAAGCACCCTATTTTCCTTCATTTTTGGAAAAAATGGCTTGTATTTTGCCGTTTTATCTGTTACAATAACTTTTGCGTGTGATTGAACTTGTTGATTAGACTTGTGTTAATCATAATAAGAAAAATTCTATATAGGGGGAACCAACAATGGCTGACTTTATCACCGAAAACATCCGTAATATTGCCTTGATCGGCCACGGCTCTGAAGGTAAAACCACCCTGACCGAAGCGCTGCTTTATGCCGCCGGTCATGTGGACCGTCAGGGCAAGGTGGAAGACGGCGCCGCCACCACTGACTTCGATCCCGAAGAAGTGAAGCGCCACATTTCCATCAGCGCTGCCATCGCTCCTGTTGAATGGAAGGGCACCAAGATCAACGTGATCGACGTTCCCGGCTACTTCGATTTCATCGGCGAAATGGCCGGCGCTCTGCGCGTGGTCAAGACCGCCGGTATCGTGGTCGGCTCCGTCAGCGGCCTCACCGTAGGCGCCGAAAAGGGCTGGGCCAATTCCGTCAAGAACAACGTTGCCCGTATGTTCATCGTAAACCGCATGGACGCTGAAAACGCCAATTTCGGCAAGGTTGTGGATCAGCTGCGGGATAAGTTCGGTTCTTCCGTCGTTCCCATGCTGCTGCCCATCGGCGCTGGCAACACCTTCAAGGGCGTTGTGAACGTGCTGGAAAACAAGGCTTTCGAAGGCACCGGCAAGGGCCTGAAGGAAGTTCCTGTGCCTGCCGATATGGCTGACGAAATCGCCACCGCCATGGAAGAAATCACCGAAGCCGCTGCCGGCGCCGATGATGAACTGATGATGAAGTATCTGGAAGGCGAAGAACTGACCCACGAAGAAATCCTCTTCGGTTTCCGTGAAGGCATGAAGAGCGGCGCCATCGTGCCCGTTGTGGCCGTTTCCGCCACCACCGGCATCGGCGTTGCCAAGCTGCTGGATATGATGAGCGTCTATCTTCCCTCCCCCAAGGGCAGCGTGCTGGAAGGCGTCAATCCCAAGACCGGCGAAAAGGCTACCCGCACCTGCGAAAACGGCGAACCCTTCTCCGCTTTCGTGTTCAAGACCATTGCTGACCCCTTCGTTGGCAAGCTGAGCCTGTTCCGTGTGTGCTCCGGCTCCATTACCCCCGCTACCGCCCTGTACAACGCTACCGCTGAAAAGGCTGAAAAGGCCGGCGGCCTGTTTGTGATGCGCGGCAAGAAGCAGCAGAACGTGAACGTGCTCAACGCCGGCGATCTGGGCGCTCTGAGCAAGCTGCAGTTCACCAATTCCGGTGATACCCTGTGTGATGCTGCCAATCCCATCAAGTACGCTCCCATCGACTTCCCCGCCGCCTGCATCTCCAAGGCCATTTCCGCCGCCAAGCAGGGCGAAGAAGACAAGGTGTTCTCCGGTCTGGCCCGTCTGCAGGAAGAAGATCCTTCCATTAAGGTAGAAAAGAATACCGAAACCACCGAAACCCTGGTTTCCGGTCAGGGCGAACTGCACCTGGATGTGATCCGCAACAAGCTGGCCAGCAAGTTCGGCGCCCAGGCCAATCTGAACGATCCCAAGATCCCCTATCGTGAAACCATCCGCAAGAAGGTTTCCTGCCAGGGCCGTCACAAGAAGCAGTCCGGCGGTCACGGTCAGTTCGGTGATGTGTGGATCGAATTCTCCCCCATCGGCGATACCAATATCGACTTCGAATTCGAAGATGCCGTGGTCGGCGGTGCCGTGCCCCGCAACTTCATTCCCTCTGTTGAAAAGGGCCTGCGTGAAAACATCCGCAAGGGCGTTCTGGCCG
>JAFSBN010000203.1 GCA_017437265.1 Clostridia bacterium | reverse complement strand
ATCGTCCGGGATGTACAGGGCATTCAGGTCGGGGGAATCTTCCTTTGTGCCGGGGGCAAGGATGAACGGAAGCATATTCCCTTCGATTTCCTGATAAATGGCACCCTGAATGTCATAACCCCACGCTTCCACAAAGTTCACCTTGCGGTGTTCTTCTTCAGACCATACGGGGGCAAAGTCCTTCATGGCCTTTTGGTCAACAATGGCACCGTCACACATTCCCAGGGCTTCCGCAGCTTCGGGGAATTCATTGACGATGGTCTGGCAGGTGGCCCCATCCAAAAGGCTGTCAATGCGGATTTTGAACGGGACACCGGCGATGGTGCCGGTACGAATGACCTGTTTCTTGCCAGACATGAGAAGGGAATACAGCCGGTCGCGCTCCATACGGGCAATGATTTTGTCCGCGTGGGTGTATTCGGCTTTCAGGGAGCCGTCACGCTTGAAAATTTCCGGGTGTTCCTTTCTGAACAGATCCATTTCACCGGCAAAGTGGGCATCAATATAGCCGCCAACCAAAAGCGCGGTGGTGGTAGGGGGGTTATACTCACCCTTCAGGTGGGCAAGGGCTGCCGCTTCACATTCCTGGAATTCTTTGAACTGTGTGGAACCCATGTATTCCCACTGCAGTTCCGGGGAATAGTAATTTTCCCGTGTGACTTCGGTCATATTATTCCTCCTTTGCGATTTCTCTGATTGGAACGCCTAAAGCCTTGGCAATCTTCTCGGCTGTTTTTAACTCACAATTTCCGCGAATTAGAGTTTCGCTAATGCACTGCCTAGAAACGCCGAGGTCTTTTGCAAGATCGGAGGCGTTTTTTTGCTGCTCAGCTAACAGAATTTTGATATTAAAAGAATTTAGGCGTATCTTGTTTGAACCCATTAAATTCCCAACAACTATCTCTTTTGTGGAAACTTTAAGCGCCGTTGCAATTTTTACGGCAGTTGTATGATGGCAACGGCCTTTGTTCAGCAATGCAGACAGCGTAGGACGTGAAACGCCAGCTTTTAAGGCAAGTTCATATTGCTTCAGGCTTTGCGCCACCATCAGATTAGTGACTTTGTCGGCATCGATAACAACCGCCACAATTACAGCACCTCCGGTTCGGCAGCTTCAGGGGTGGGGGTGGGTTCTGCAGGGGCTTCAGGTTCAGCCAGGACCGGGGCGGCGGCTGCAGCAGTCTGGGCGGCCTTGCGCTTCTGGGCACAGTCGGCACACAAGGGAACGCCGTAGTGTTTCACGGTATAAGCTGCCATCCACCGGGCATCCTTGCCCATTGCCGGTTTGATTTCACCTTTGCAGTCGGTGCAATGGGGAACGGGGGCCGGTGCGGCCTGTACACGGGGCTTAAAGGAACGAATACGGACACCGTCAGTCATACCACCATCCTGGGGGTCGCGCACATTGTGGTCAATGTAAAGCTGAATTTGCTTGCCCACGAGGGTGGACGCTTTGGCATCGCCGTACAGCTTCCGCAGAACCTTACGGTTCGTTGCATTGATGATCAGGGGGCGAACCTGACGGATACCGGGAACAGACTTTTCAACAAAAGTCAAAACATCTTTGTTTTCCTTGCCGCGCTGCAGGGTAACCATGCCGTTCCACAGTCCTTCGATGGTAAGAACAGGCTCCACACCATCGTCAATATCTTCAGCGCCCAGGTATTCAGAGCCACGGCACTGGCCAAGGCGTTCGTCACCGTTCAGCCGGGTAAGCTTATCTTTTGCCATTATTTATCCTCACTTTCTGATTGAAATTTGAATGGAATCAATGTAAAATAGAAAGGTCTTAACCCATAGGACAACCTTTCTTTCGCCGCCTTCTGGTCTTGCACACCGGAGGGCGGTACTTTTTTATTCCGCATTCTTCATGCGAAGCTTAACAATCGCCGCCAGACGCGCCAAGAATTCGCCGTTGGTGGGCTTTGCTTTGTCTGCAGAAATGGTGTTGCCAAAATAGCTGTAAAGTACCTCGACATCACCACGGGCAAACATGACCTCAATCAAATGACGAATGGCACGTTCCACACGGGAAGCGGTGGTGTCAAAGTGTGCTGCGACTTCGGGATATAGGGCAAATGTGATGTTGTCAATCCACTTGCGGTCAGCAACAACCAGCTGAATGGCGTAAACGGTGTACGGGTGGCCAACCAGATGATCAGGCGCGCCCATTTCAAGCAGCAGCGAACGAATAATGCTTTCAGGGTCTTTGGGACTGGAAACACCGCCGGCCATCATGCGGCGCAGTTCATCCCGTGCGCGCTTCTTCTGACCGGGGTCATCGGTCAACAGGTACATTGCCAAGGCATTCAGCTTGTTTTCAAGATCGGACATTTTGTTTTTCTCCTTCTGGATGATTAAATTGATGTAATGATAATGAAAGTGAACAGGGTGAAAGCGCTGACCAAAATCAGGGGCAGAGCGTTCCGAACGTTCTGAATACGTTCATCAAGGGCCGCGGATTCTTCCGGGAAAGGAACCGCGGAAGGTTCGGCGTTTACCGCTTCAGGGGCGGTATCAGGGGCAGGGATTACAAAGGTCGGCAACTCACCGCCAGGGCCGGGGCCATCCTTGTGGCACTTGTTGCACATGCTGATAACTTCGGCATCAGCGTCCATATATTCCTTATCAATCATTGTTCAAACTCCTTGGTATATTTCTTTATTTCTTTCTTTCCGTATCCCAAGAAAGAAAGAAGGGAGAAGGGATTCAGCGGAACAACTTTCACAAGCAATCTGATTTCGCCCAGGGTGAAGTCCTCCGGATGCTTGAGCCGCCGCAAAAGGGTCTGATACGGAATGCCTGAAGCATCAGCAAGGACGCGATTGTTCATCAGATCGGCAGCACCCTGCCGGGTGCGGATTTCGCGCAACAGGGCATCGGCGGCGTATTTGTCATACAGCTGGGGAATCTTGGGCATTTGGGGTTCCTCCTTTCTGTCCAGTTTGTTGGACACATAATGTGCTAAGATTCGCCACATCCGGCAGCAGAACGCCGCTGAATGATATTGTCAATCGCGGTTCTGATTTTCTGCTGTGCGCCCTTGGGGGGATCGGGGGAATTAAGCACCTGACTGAGATACTTTGCATTCCATCCCAGTTCGGCAGCAAGGGCCTTGCCGGTGATTCCGTTTAGGTGCATTTCACAAACAACGACTCCTGTCCATTGTGCAGGCATACGAAATAACTAACCTCCTTCAACTAAATAGTTGACTTTGGTTAGGTTTTGGTTTAAGATAAAAGCGCCAACAAATATCAAAACCATAGCCTAACCGCCGCCGTTATTTACCTAACCGAAATCAGGTGTACCTGTATAATACCTAACTTGGGTCAGGTTGTCAACACCTATTTCCTAACTGCGGTTAGGTTCTGCGTTTTGCACAAAAACGGAGTGTGTGATTTATGTTTTATGACAGATTCAGACAGTTGTGCGAACGTAAAGGAATCAGCTGCAATAAAGCAGCTTTGGAAATCGGGCTGAGCAATGCAACGCCGACAAAGTGGAAAAAGACAGGCGCAACGCCGGTCGGTGAAACTCTCGATAAAATTGCTGCCTATTTTGGTGTTTCCACTGATTACCTTTTGGGAAAAGAAGAAAAAGCGCCCACCAATGAAGGTGAGCGCAAGGACATTTTGGATGATGTTGATATTGCCTTTTATGGCGATTTCAAAGAACTGAGCGAAGAACAGAAAGCCACTATCCGGGACATGGTCGCGGTCATGCGAAAGAGAAGGGCAACAGAGAAATAAACAGGAGTCCCCAGTGTTTGAACTTTCCCGTTTTTACGATTATTGCAAAGAGAATGATATACTTGTGATTCCGTTTGACGGTATGCCGTCAGAAGGTGCCACACTGCGCGACGGTTCGCACTATGGCATTTTCTTGGACTTCACAAAAATACACACCACCCGTCAATTGCGCGGCACCTGTATGCACGAACAGGGCCACACGGCAACAGGCGCGTTGCATAAGGTGTCAAGCCCGTTTGAAACCGTGGAAAGGGCAGAACACCGGGCGAACCGCTGGGTTGCTGAAAAATATTTGACGGCTGAAGATTTTCGGGAAGCTTTCGCCGCCGGTTATACTGATCTGTGGGAACTGGCAGAATGGTTTGACGCCCCGGAACCAGATGTGCAACGGGCTTTCCGATATTGGACAGAAAACAGGGGAATGGTATTTGATTGTTAAGAAAGGCGCGCTATGGGTATTTTTGACGCTTTGAGAGAAAAACAGCATGATAAAAAGGTTGCAAAGGTTATTTCACGACAGATAAAGCAGCTTGATAAAGAAACAGATAAGGTTCTTGCTTCTGCTGACCGCACACCGGAAGAAATCAACGGCCATGAAAGAAAATACCATTATAAGGACGTAACCCCCTGGATTGTCTGGCAGTATGGTGGCCGGTATGGAAAGGATTGCAAAAGCGCCGGTATAAAAAAAGGTGATATGCTTGATCTGATAGAGGAGCCAACACCGGAGGAACCCGACAACATTTCGGTGTATTGGAAAAACAACCATATCGGATATATGAAATCCAATAGGCTGCGGAACATGATAAAGCAATGGCGCAATAATGGGCTGCCAGTCATTGCGCGTGTTTCACACGTAGGCGGTGAACACAAACTCATGTTTGAATTATCTTTCTATGGATCCCCAAGCAAGCCCAAAAAATAAAAAAACACCCCGGTGCGCCAACACCAGGGTGTCGATATCCCGGCGCGCCAACGCTGGGATGTCTATACAGTACAACCACCAACCAACGATAGGGGAAGTCTGCCCATTTATAATATCAGACTTGCCCCGGAAAGGCAAGGTCTATTATGTCAATTCCAACACCAAAAAAGCAACCGTCCGGGTCATGGTTTGTCCGGGTCACCGTGGATGGTGTCACCCATCCCATCACCAGACCAACCAAAAGGGAATGTATCAACGAAGCCATGGCAATCAAGTCCAGGGCGAAGGAAGCCAAGAAACGCAACCCCACAACGTTGACCAAAGCCATTGACAACTATATTGAATCCCGTGAAAATGTGTTGTCACCTTCCACAATCAGGGGATACAAGGCCATTCAGCGCCTGAGATTCCAAACCGCAATGCACAAGGTGGTCGAGGATGTCACCGCCGAACAATGGCAAAGGATAGTGAATGCCGAAGCAAAACTATGTTCTGCCAAAACCCTGAAAAACGCATGGGGGTTCATTGCATCCGTGATATATGACGCAACAGGCCGCAAGGTGTCCGTGCGGCTGCCGCAGGTGGTGGACAATGATCTGCCATTCCTTACAGCTGAACAGATTCCCACATTCTTGGGAGCCATAAAAGGGGACTTCTGCGAAATAGCCATTCTGTTGGGGCTGTCCGGTCTGCGCCGGTCCGAAATTATGGCGGTAAAGTGGGAGGATATTGACCTGCAGGCCGGGTGCATACATGTCCATGGTTCTGCTGTCTTGGACAAAAATGGAAAGCTGATATACCGGGAAGAAAATAAAAACAAATCGTCACGGCGAACGGTTCCGTTCTTGCTTCCACAGCTTCGGGAAGCGGTTCAGGCGGCAGAAAAAAAGACGGCCTATGCTGTCAATTGCAATCCAAATACCATCTACAATTCCACGAACAGGGCTTGCAGAAGGGCAGGGCTGCCAGAGATAGGCGCACACGGTTTGCGGCGGTCTTTTGCTTCCTTGGCATATCACTTGAATATGCCTGAAGCGGTTACAATGAAAGCCGGTGGGTGGTCTGATATTTACACCATGCGGAAGATATACACGAAGATTTCCGAAAAGGACATTGCAGACCATGGGCAGCAGTATGAAGCGTTTTTCACTCAGCTGGACGCCACCACACAAAATTGTAATGAAAATTGCAGTGAAGAAAAAACCTGACTAGAGCCGCAATGGTTTTTCGCACTTCAATAACCGGGTTCGAGTCCCATCTCT
>JAFSBN010000202.1 GCA_017437265.1 Clostridia bacterium | reverse complement strand
TGCGAGTTGGATGCGCCACTGGCGCCCGCCACCACGGGCCGGCGGCAGAATGCCGTCCACCGGATGCTAAGCATCCGGAGAAAACGAAAAAATAAGCGGTGGGAAAATGCATTTTCCCACCGCTATTTTTATCGTTTTCATTGTGCCCGTGGTATTGTTTCTATTCATTTCCTCAATCAACGTGCGGAAAAACATTGTTCGATACGATTGTATGTCGCACTCCGGGTCCAGGGCCAATGGCCCTGGTGCGGGGGTACAGGGGGGCGAGAAGCCCCCTGCCTCGTAATCAGGGTACCGGGGCCGCGCAGGCTCCTGCCCCGGTCAGCCACGTTCAGTTCACAGCTGAGCAGGGTTGGTAGGGTCATTGACAATGCCAAAGCCCACCAGCACCGGACACAGCACATTCAGAAAGCCGTCCACCGTATGAGAAATATCCATACCGGCAAACTCCTTTACCAAAAAGACCACCAGTGCGCCCATGGCCACCCACAATGCCCAGCTTTTCAGCCTGTTTTGCTTCATTTTTTTCATTTTCCTCTCTTGATATCCCGGATATCGTGTTCTGCTTCGGTCATGCGTCCTTCCAGGTGGTAGGTACGCTCCACCAGATGATTATGCTTTGCCACTTTATCCTCCAGCTGGGCAATACGGTAAACGGTGAGGCGGTTGGAAATGAGAATCCCGCCCAGCGTGCCGCCCAATGTGCCCAGCAGAGAAATAAGGGCCACCCAGATTTCTGTCAATGCAATTCCTCTTTCTTATCCTGCCGAAAGAAGCCGCACGGTGATTTGCTGCGCCTCCAGCAAAAACGTCTGCAGCCTTTCCAGCAGCTGCTTTGTATCCTGCTGTGTTTCATTTTCCTTCATCAGATACCGGGCTATGGCATATCCGTTTGCACCGGCATAGGAAACAGAAAGCCACTCCGCCTGTTCCGCTCCCACGCCTGCCATCACCAAAGCCCCATCGGGGATATAGGAAACCACGGCGTAATTTGTACCCGGGCCTTTGCGCAGTTTCAGCCGTCCGCCGGTTACACGGTAAGGCTCGAGAAGCAGATTTTCTTCTCCGATGCCGCTGTATTTCCCCACATATTGCCAGGCATCTGCCGTGCTTTCTTCTTTGATTCCGCCGGGAACCGTGGTGCATTGGGAAATAACCAACGGCTGCACCGAAGTGACAACCCCCACATGATAATAATCGTTCTGATCCGGATCATGGCTGTAGGTATCGGGCAGGCCGTATCCCGGCTGGTCCGGCGAGTATGTCTTATACACCCAATCCCCAAGCTGAAGCTGAGCAGCGGATGTGATTTTTTCCAGGCTGCGCATTTCATTCCGGGCGGCATAATTGCTGCCGTGGGTACCGTTCCATACGCCGCCTGCCAGACGGATACCGCCAATCAAAAGCCCGATACAATCGCATTGACCGTTTCTGCCGTCCATCCCCAGCTGATATTCTTTTACACGGGCCATATTCTGCCGGACACCGTCCAGAAATTGTTCCATAGTCATTTTGCGTTTCCTCCTCATTGGAGCGTGCATTTCACGCATCTCCACTTCATTTTATGCTGCGCAAGCAGATTGGAACCCCGGCTGCCCGCCCCTTTTCGTCACGCTTTCTTCGCCGGAATGGTGTAGCGGTAGGCTCTGGTACCCTTATACCACGGGCCGGCAGCCACATTGCCGTCCTTGTCATACAACGTTTCGCCCGCCTCATAATAGTTGGTCAGAACATAGGCACCGCTGCAATTATTGATACATTCATTCCAGCCGTTTTTGTAAATGCCGCCTGCATCCACCTTCATGCCGGGATAAATGGTGCCCTTGTCGCTGGTCACATTAAAGGTGGCCACGTTGTTGCTCCAGGTCAGGTTTGCCGGGGTGCCGTTCACGCTGGTAGTGGTTTCGCCGGAAAGGGTGATGCCGTCCGTGGTGGTTGTGATCGTCTGCCTGCCATTGGCCCATGATTGATCCAGCGCCACCACGTCGGCCTTCTTAAAATTTACGGTTGTACCATCATACAGCGTTATGGTCAGCGTGTTACCGTCCACAGTCAATTCCCGCACCGCCCGGTTGGTGCGCCACCAACTGCCGGAAAGGTTCACCGGGTTCGCCTGGGCATTGCCGTTTTCGTCCGTCACATACAGTTTGGTCAGGTATACTTTGCCGTCCCTGGTCACACGGAATGGGGCACTTGCTCCTGCCTCCGCACCGGCCCAGATGGCATAGGTGGCATCCTCCACGGACAGCCTCACATGCTTTGTGCCGCTGCCGGAGGAAAGGTTTCCGGGGGCAATGTTCCATCCGCCCACAAGCCCTGCCTTTGCCGTCATTTTTCCGCTGCCGTCCACGCCGAAGTTCTGGCTGTCCACGGTAAAGGTGCCGCCGGTGTTCAGGTGGATGCCCGTCCTGTCCAGCACAGCGGAGGCGGTGTATGCGCCGTCCTCCGGGGCCGGGCTCCAGTCGGTGGCCTTGTTGCCGATTTCCACCTTGATACGCCGCAGGGCACAGGCAGGCTTCCGATTAATGCCGGGGTACACACTGATTTTTGTTGCATCCGTGATGGAAGCAGATAAATTTGTAAACACTGCATCCGTAATTTCAAAGGCGGCTTTCACACGATGCCAGTCTTCAGATGCGCTGACAGGAATTGCAAAATTTTTGGAAGCAATCTTTGTACCGCCGTTCCACAAGTCAAAATGAAATTGAACATTCTCGTTGCCAATCCAATCCGCACTCTTGAAATCAAAAGAAACCGTTACTTCCTTGTTACGAACCGCCGCATATCCGATAAACTGAGCAGAAGGTGTCCACGCCCCCGCCCAGGTAATACTGTCTGATGCAGGCCACGACAACACCCCAAATCCCTCATCATCAACGTTTGCAGTGACAGGCCTCACTCCGGTGGACTTCACCCAGCTTGCCATCAGCCGGGTATCCGGCAAAAGGTTCACACCGCCCACCCGGATGTCGTCCACCATCAGTTTCACGCTGTTATTGCTGGACAGGTCCAGGCTGCGGCCCACGTCGCTGGCCAGCTTGTTGGCCGTCACGCTCTGGGCCGCCAGCTTGTCGGTGGTCACCGCATTGGCGGAAAGCTTGTCCGTGGTCACGGCTCCGGAAAGGATTTTGTTGGCCGTTACGGCATTCGCCGCCAGCTTGTCCGTGGTCACGGCAGAAGAAACGATCTTTGCCGCCGTCACTGCACCGTCGGAGATTTTGTCGGTATTCACGGCGCCGTTTACAATCTTCACCCCGGAAACGGCGCCGTCCTGAATTTTATCCGTGCCCAGCTGCGGGATCACCTTTCCGTTCAGGGTACCGGCGGTGATATTGTCCGCCTTCAGGTTGATCACGTTCACGTCCGCGGCATCCAGGGTACCGGCAGTGATCTTGCTGGCCGTCAGCCCCACGATCTTGGCATCGGTAATGCTGCCGTCGGCAATCTGGGCGGTGCCGATGGCGCTGTCTCCGATCAGGCCGCTGTCTGCGGTGATGAGCCCCGCCTGCATTTTGTCGGCGGTGATGGTTTTACCGGCAATCTTGTCCGCCGTCACCGCCCCCGCCGCCAGCTTTTCGGTGGTGATGCTGCCGGCAGCCAGTTTCCGGGAGGTGACACTGCCGGCCTGCAGGTGATTCGCCGAAATACTGCCTGATGCCACCGTTTCCGCCGTTACGCAACCGGCAGCCAGTTTCTCCGTGGTTACGGAGGATGCTGCTATTTTCCGTGCAGTAACGCTTTCTGCTTTCAAAAGGGCACCGTTGATTTCTCCCTGCAAAAGAGCACTGTTAATGCCGCCGGAAGAAGTGAACACCCGGCCAACGAAAGTGCCTTTTTTCTGATAAGTGCAATCCGTCTGCATGGAAAAGCCATTGTCTGCCGTAAAGGAAAGGGATGTGACGCAGGTATCGGTAAAACCGCCTTTGGTATCCCACACCCGGATGCGTTTTCCAAGCATCACCCGGGGATCGCCCTGCCAGGAAAGCTGCATCCGGGAAAGGTGCATCCCCCGGAGAGCAGACAGCATATCTGTTGCCAGCGTGCGTGAAAAGGACTGGCCTTTCATAAACAGGGGATTGCGTTCCAGATACAGGCAATTATCGGCACTCAGCACCGTATCATCCAGCGAAACAGCGAGGGGCTCATCTTCCTTTTCCGCCCCATGCAGGGCGATACTGATACCCTTGAGGGGGCCGAAGGTTACATCGCCAGCGGAAAGGCGGAACGTATTTTCGGGAAAGATTTCATAGAGCGCATCTTCGCCATCAAACGCCGGATAAAAGCCAATCTCCCCTGCCGGAGATACCATCGCAAAGCAGCCGCAGGCCTGGGCAATGAAGCCCAGGGCACCACGCAGGGAAATATCGCCCCATTCCGGCTTTACCGGAACAATATGCTCTGCACAGGGAAAAGAAAGAGATGCCGGAAATCCGGCCTTTTCCAGCACCCTTTCCGCAACAGTCTGCAGCGTGGCCGGATAAGAAAGATCGTCCTGAAACGCTGCGTCAAAATACAGCCCCAGCACATCCTGGCCGGACAGGGTGAGAAAAGCGCTGCCATCCAGCTGTGTGCAGGATGTAACCTGAAAAACTGCCAGGGGGTGCTCTTCATTTTCCGCCTGCACAAAAAGCTGCACCCGGGCGCCATAGAGATCCAGCCCGGCGGTAAAAAAATCGTTTTCGTTATGCAGCATCAGCGTGCATTGCCGGGACACCACCGCCCCTGGCAGCATGCCGTCCCGAACGCCTGCCGATGCGGAGCAGGAAAGCACCTGCCCGGGGGAAAATGCCTTTTCTGCGCCGGTTAAATAGCGGATGGAACCGGAAAGGAAAACGCTGCGGGCACTTTGCAAGTAAGGATTTGACATATCATTGTTCCTCCAGTTTCAGCTGCACATCCGCCCAGGCTGCTTCCCCGGGAAACTGCCAAACCCGGGCAGAACGCCCGACGGCATGACAAAGGAGCGTTTTCTCCCCGTCAGCCGGATCCGGAAAGGTGACGGAAAGGAGCGTTTTTTCATCCAGCAGGGTAAAAAGCCGGGCCATCACGTTCCTTTCCAGCCGCACCCAGGAAATGTTCAACAGCCGTTTTTCCTTTTGTCCATCCATAATCCGCTGACCCAGAGTATTATATTTTTCCGTGCCTGCCCGCTGCATAATTTCCACCGAAAAAGCGTGGGGCGCAGGAAGGCACATTTGCTCAATGGTGATCAAAGAAAAAGCCTCCTTACAAATTCAGTTCCACCCGGCCGGTGGTGCCCATGATACGATTGATATTTTCAATCACCGCCATACCCAGCCGATAGCCGTCAATTTCCAAAGGCAGCGTTACGTGAACCGGCGCATTTTCGCCGGACGAAACGCTGCGGGCATTGGGGGACGGAGCAATATCGGAAAGAGCGGCAGCAGCCCTGATGCCAAGGGAGCGGCTTTCCTGTTCCACCCGGGGGATATCCTGCAAAAGGCCTTCCAGAAAGCCCTGATCATACATCTGCCCCATTTCCCGGGTGACCCGGGAAGGGGAATGGATCTGCAGTGCGGCGCGCATGGCATCCGCAGCCGCCTGGGCCAGGCTTTGGGCAGCGGCGATTACGCTTCCTCTGCCGGAGCCGATGCCAAGGCTTAATCCCTCTGCTGCCCGGGCACCTGCCTGATAAAATGCATCTGCCATGCTGTCCACCATCTGCACGGCCTGCCCGGCTGCGCTTTGCACGAAACCTACGGCACTGACAAAAGGCGCGGCATCGGCAGTAAAAATGACAGACAATTCTTCAAGAGTCATATTTTCATTCCTTTCTGCGCCACGAAAGCAGGCGCTGCTTCATTTCGTCCGGGGTCATTTCATTTTCCGGCACAGGGGAAGGAACCGGCGGCAAAAGACGGGGGCTATGAACAGCTAGCGCCAGAAGATGGGCAGACGCATGCATCTGGGCCAGCTGCTGGTGCTTTGTTTTGGCAAAGGATAGAAGAACCAGCGATATTTCCCCCGGCGTCATATCGAAAAATCGATGTGCCTGCCAAAGACCCTGTTCCGACGCCTGCCGCTGCAAGGCACGCATTTTCAGACGGTAAGATTTTCCTTCTTTTCCTGTGCCGGCAGATGAAAAAAACCGGCATCCTGCAGTGCCTCCGCCAGAAGGGCTGAAAGCTCCTTCAGGCTGCCCCCTTCCGCACAATAAGCCTGCATCATTTCCCCTGCATCTTCCCGGGAAATGCCTTCCCCCATCAGGCCGCACCACAAAAAGGCACGCAGCCCGGTAATGCCGCCGTTCATGAGCGATGAAAGCGGCTGGCCCATGGCCTCCTCCATGATGCACAGATGATTGACGGTAAAATGCAGCGGATGGGCCTTGCCGCCGATCACAAAGCAGCCGTTCACAGAACCGTCACCGGGCCGGACAGACGCAGCTGGGCCGTAAAGTGGACCACGCCCTCCACTTCCACATTGGAAAAGGCGTAGCTTTTCACAAAAGCGGTGAAGGATGCTTTCATTTCATCCGGAAAGGTGACGGTAAAGGCGGCGTTTTCCCCTGTTTCAAAGAGGGATCGCAGCAGCTGCTGACCCTGCTGATTTTTATCGTGAAAACCTTCCAGTGTTACTTCGCCCATGGTTTTGACGCCCTGGGCATAGGTGCGGAAGCCGCCGGGCGCATCCAATGGCGTTACATCCACCGCCTCGCTTTCCGCTCTGATTTCGCTGATGGAACGCAGCGCGCCAATCAGCACGTTTTCTTCGTTATGCAGGCACGAGAGCGTGGTGCCCATTGCTTTTTGTACCATAATTCTTTATCCCTCCTGATAGATCCATCCGCCGCAGAGGACGGCTTTATAAAAGATGGTTTGATGATACGCCCAGGCGTTCTCCTCATAGTCGGAAGAAACGCTGTCCCGGCAAAGACCAAGGGCTGTCAGCGCCTGATCCGCCTGCAAAAAAAGCACATCCCTTTCCTCCAAAGAAGCAGCATACACATCCACCCTTGCCTGATAGCTTTCCAGATAAGGCATGCCATCCACACGGGCCAGCACGCTGCGCTGCGCATCCTGCACCACGATGACGGGAAGGGGCATTTCTTCCCGCTGAAAGCTTTCCGCCGTGCAGGCAGGCAAGGAAGAAAGGGCGGAGAGCATGGCATTTTTCATATCGATCATTCAAGTGCCTCCCTGAATAGCCGGGCCAAAGACGCTGTATCACACGCCTTGAGAAAGGCCGGTGCAAGATAGGGCCGGGCCCGCATTTTTCGGGTGCCCATTTCCACATAAGAGGCGTATGAACAGGCTGTTGTAACCCGGGCTTGATTTCCGTTTTTTGTTTTTCTTATGGAAGAGCGCAAACGGCCTGTGCGCACCGGCACTTTTTCAAGCGCCTTTTGCAAAGCGCTTTCTCCAGCCAGGGAAGCGGCTTTTTCAGCCGCCTCCCCCGCATTTTTTGCCAAGCGTTCCAGACGCATAGAAAGGCTGGATGCTCCCCTCATTTCAAACACCGCCTGATATCCGCCTGCACATGGCCGGGCAGGAAACGGGCGGACAGGCACACATAAGGCCCATCATCCGTTTCCAGACGGTCCCCTGCCTTGATGACAGTACCCCGGGGAAGCAACAGCCGCTTCACATCCTGCACAAATGCACCATAAAGCGAAACCTGCAATTGACCGGACAGGGGACGCAGACAGCCATACAGCAGCTGGTCCTTTAATTGCACCTTCATCAGGTGCCGCTGAAACAAACGCATAGCAGCCTCCTTTCAGGTGCTGGCCCGGCGGAAGGCAAAGATTTCCTTACGCAGGGCCTCGGGCAGATCGGACACAGAGCGGCGCACATCGCCTTCCTGATGAGCCGCTTCCCCTTCCATGCCCATGCGGTTGAAAAAAATCACCGCCAGGCGCACCTGGGCATTTTCCAGTTCCTTTGGCACTTCCTTGCGCCAGGTGAGGGCGCAAATGAGGGCCGCCGCATCTTCCAGAAGAGAAAGCAGCAGCGCATCCTGTGCCTCTTCACCCGGCAGATGGGCACGCAAAAGCGACAGTTTCTGCTGGGTATCCATATTGCTCCTCCTTAGCCCAGCACACGGACAGCCAGCTCGGGATAGAGGGTTTTGAAGCCGTAGAGCACGTCCATGCTGAGCAGTTCTCGCTTATGCTGCATATCATAGCCGCGGACCACACGCAGATTGACGCCGTTGAAGCCGGTCACATAGCTTTCCACGCCGGCGGGAGCCACCAGGGGACGGGTGGCAAAGGCAAAGGCCATGGGACAGAAAGCCAGATTGGCAGTATGGGAAGGAATCAGGGTGATATCCGCATTATCCTTCACTTCGGGCAGGGCGGGATACACCTGAACGCCGGCAATGGCATTATTGGAAGCCACAGCAGAATTCTGGGTAACGGTATAATTTTTGCCGTCGATCACCAGAATATCGCCCTTCATCAGCTGGCCGGTGAGGACAGAGCCATCGATGGACAGGGCGGTATCGCCTGCCTGCACGGTGCCGTTCACCTTCACGGCAGAAGCGGCAGTGATGCCAGTTTCATGGCGGCTGACACCCTGGCTCATATAATTATCAAAGCCCATCACACGGCCGATGCTGCCCTCGCACAGTGCTTCGTTCCGACCCGCTTTATCCGCATGTACCAGGCAATCCAGAGAAGTGAATGCGGCATCCGCTTCCGCATCCCACACGGCGCAGCGGCCGGCCACAGGAGCCTTATTCAGGTTCAGGGCCTTACGGGCGGCAGAAAAATCGGCCAGCTGGGAGGGGGTGGTACCGGCAGTGCCCACGGCGTAGGGAATATCCTGATACATCTTCAGGCCCTCCCGATTGATTTTTTCCGCCAGGGCAGCGGCGGCAGGCTGAATGAACACCTGCTCCAGCGTTTCCAGAGAAGATGCGCCTTCCAGGGCCTCGATACCCACATCCACGGTGGCAATGCGGTTGAGGGTGAAGTCCACGGTGTCTTCGTTGATGTTCTGGTTTGTGACACCCTGAGCGGGGTCAAAATCATGGGCCACCAGATGGACGGGCTTTCGGATCCGGATGGTGTCGCCCAGCTTACGGCCGGTGATATCCTGTTCCAGATCACGATAGCAGAGATTGGGGAACACCAGATTTTCCAGCAGACGGGGCAGGGTGAGACGGGCCAGTTCCTTGATGGAGATCATTTGATTTGCCATTTAGTGTTTTCCTCCTTTTATTTCACATAGGTGGCATGATAATAGGCATTATCATCCATGGTATCCAGGGGCTGGGAATCGCTGCGGACAGGCTCAGTGCCCCGCATGCGTTCCACAACCCCCTCCTGAACGGCGGTGCGGAAAGCCTTTTCCACCTTATCCAGGCTTTCAAGACATTTTTCTTCGCTTTTACAGCAAAGGGCGTCCAGCAGTGCTTCGGGCAGTTTTCTTTTGAGCAGCTGTTCCCGGGCAAAGGAGCGCATTTCCCGCTCAAAAAGGGCATTTTCACGGGCAGAAACGGCATCTTCCCGATCTTCAAGGGCATTCTGCGTTTTCGCATTTTCGGCCTGGAAAGCGGAAAACTTTTCCGCAATGGCATGGGCCACCGCCTCCCGGACCAGGCTTTCCAGATCGTGCTGGGGGGCCATTTCCGTTGCAGGGGCAGCAGAGGTCTGCGGCATTTCCTGCACAGCATCCATGAAATCATTCATTTTGCGTTTTTTCCTTTCTTTCTTCATTCTGCCTTACCTGAGCGGCCGCAAGGGCTGCATCCTGCACAAAAGGCACCTGGGTAAGCAGCATTTCGTCGGGCACAAAGCCCCGGTAGTTCATGACGGTCTGGCTGATTTCCAGATCGTTGACGGGCAAAGAGCGGGAAAAGATGAGCTGCACATTTTCTGCGTCCAGCGGTTTTGCGCCCTGCACGTTCAGAAAATGGGCAAAACGGCGAAGGCGCTCCCGCAGCGCTTCCCGGAACCAGCGTTCCTTGATGCGCACCAGATGATCCAGCCCCAGCAGCTTAAACTTCATGGCCACGCCGCTGGCATTGCCGGCAAAATGCTCATCGGTCAGATCGGGCACCAGGGAAAATTTGTGAATATCGCTTTTGATGGCGCTGCGCAATACCTCCACATCGCTTTCGGGCATGGACCGGGCCAGATAGGATGCACCGGCCTCCTGATCGGGCAGGTAAAGCAATTTGTCCTGGCGCAATTGCTCTGCCGGGGTGCGCCCCCTTTCATCCGTTTCCAGCCGGGCACCGGTGATGACCAGCAGGGCATCCACAAACTGTTCCTTATCGTTTACACGATCGCTTTCCAGCCGGTCATAGGCATCGATGAGGGTAAGAACGGAAGCGAAATCCCCCTGCTCATCCTCACCGTTCCAGTATTCAATCATGGGCACGCCGCCGAAATAGTGGGGCGTCACCCGGGGCGTACCATAGGAAGCGGAAAGCAGCTGAGGGCAAAAGTACACTTCCACATGATCTTCCGTATACACTTCGATACGGTAGCCCTGCAGCACGTTTTCCACGTTTCTTTCCTCCGAAAAGCGCACCCCCATCAAGGGCTTGAGGGAAATTCCGGCATCATACACCACAAAAGCGTTTTCGGGGCTGACGGCAGCGGCCCGGGGGCGGGCATTTTCATCGGCATAGAGGATTTCCACGGCCCGGCCGTAGATGGAAGCAATCCGGGCCAGCTCCGCATCCAGACTAGGGGCATCCATGCCGGCATAGGCCTGCAAAAGCGGCGAAAGGGCGTTTTCCTGGCCCGGAGCCTGATAGGCAACCGGCTTGCCCAGCAGATATCCCCCGGCCATGGTGGTGATATAGCGGGCAAAGCCATGGGTAAGGCGATGATTGGGCAGCCCCTTTTCCCTGCTGCGCTGCAAAATGGGATGGCTGTTTTCGTAATACCGGCGCAGCTTTTCCCTTTCTTCCCTGCCCATGAGAAATTCGCTGAGCACACTGCGCAGCAGCTGGTTTCGCAGATGGGGCAAAAGATGTTCTTTGGATCTGACGATCATAAACCTAATTCTCCTTTTCCGGCGGTGGTGGCCCTGCGGCAGGTGCTTTCATGCTCCAGAGCATAGCGCAGGGCGTCGATCAGATGATTGTGTTTATCCTGCGGAATGGGCAGGGTGCGTCCCTCCTGATCCTGCTGCCAGCGGTAGAGGGAAAGCTCCTCCTTGAGATGGGTGCATTTCACATCCACCACAATTTCATGGCCCTGCAGCCACTGGATGCCGTGAAGCACACTGTCCTTCCCCTTTTTGGCCGCCAGGGCATGAATGCCAAGGGAACGTAATTCCTGAATGGACTTGGGCTCGGCGCTGTCGCAGACAATGGGCGTATGGCCGCAGAAATCTTTCAGGCGATCAGCCAAGCGGGCATTGATAAGCCCCTTCTCATACAATTCTGCAAAGACATAGACCCGTTTGTTTTTCCTGTCCAGAGCGCAGCACACGGCAGCACAGGGATCCTTGGCAAATCCGAAATCCAGCCCATAGAAAAACTGGGGACAGCGGTTCCTTTCCTCCGTCAGATCCCGGGCTTGCCAGTTCCGGAAAATCACATCCCCCAGCACGCCCCAGTTTCCCAGGGTGTAAACCTGATAAAAATAGGGGTCCTGCTCGCTTTCCAGAGCCTGTCGGTCATCCGGCGTGAGAAAGCGGTTATCCCGATAAGTGGTTTTGAGGATGGAAACGTTTTTCCCACGGCAAAGCTTTTTGCCGTCCTGCCAGCAATCGAAAAACTGGCGGAAAATCCAGTGGCGCTGATAAACGGGGTTAAAGGAGAGGGTGAAGCGCTTTTTATGGCGGCTTTCGCCCCGGAGACGTTTATCCAGCTGCTTGAAATCCTCATAGGTACATTCCGTAGCTTCCTCCATCCACACATCGGTGAGCACGCCCGTGAGCGGGGTGAGGGACTTGATCCTTTCCACATCGTCCAGCCCTGCAAAAAGCAGCTGGCAGCCGTTATTTTCCGCCGTGATGATGCCGTCCGATTTTGTGATGCGGAAAAGCGAGCGAAGCCCCAACCGATCTATGGCCTTGAGGATCTCGTTCCAGCAGGAGGAGCGGAGGGTGCGCCCCACCTTACGGACGATGAGATAATTGCGCCCACGCAGCACATCCAGCACACATCTGGTGGCCAGAAAGACGCTTTTGCCGCTGCCGGCGCCGCCGAAATAGAGCTGATACCGCTCTTCATTTTCCAGGTGCGGCCGATACACCCGGTTGATACATTCCGGCGGCAGGGTGATTCTGGGCATCAGGAATTTTCCTTCAGCACGATCTCAAAATCTCCAGCAGGGGCATCGCTTCCCTTATCCTGAGGCAGCCTGTCCAGGATCAGGGCGGCCGCCTTGATGGCATCGGCATTGGACGTGGTTTCATCTTTCAGCATTCGCTGCAGCCGGTCCACCGCCCGGATCGCCGCCTGCAGCGTTTTGGCCCGGAGCCTGTCCCGGGCATTTGTTTTTTCCGGCGAATGCGTCACCTCCCTTGTTCGGCCGAAAACAGCATAACAGGAAAGTCCCCTGACATGCACTGGCGTAAAAATGGCAATTTTTCAAGGAAAAGAATGGAAATGATTTACCTTGGCCGCAGATGAAAAACAGGCAACAAAAAAAGCCCCCCATGGGAGCAGAAAAGCATTTTCAATCACATTTGCCCAAGAACAAACAATGCAGCAAACCCCGGCAGGCCAAACAGCGCAGATACCGAAAGCGTAACGGCATTCAGGCCGAAAAGCCCCCATGACCTGCAAAGCCATACCCCCAAAAAGGCCCAGAAAACACGCTGGGACATACGGTAAAGGCGGCTGCCCTGCCGGATGCGGAGCACAAAAAACAAAAGCCCCGCCATCCACACCGCCATGCACAGAAGCGCAGCAAAATGTTCCCGTTGCATGCCGCATCCCTCCTTTTGATTCATTTATATGCGGACGATTGACAAGCATGCATAAACAGGTGTAAAATAGGGCAACGTTACCAATGACGGAGGTAGATTGAAATGGGCATCATTCCTTCCCGCAATCTGGAAGAACAGCGCCGGGAACAAAACGGCGTGGTATATTTTGACCGGGGAACCATTGAAGGCAAAAACGGCAAAAAATATGACCGCTTTGCCATCCAGACCCACTTTGTGGAAGTGGGCGAAAGCCAGGTGGAGCTGATTGAAAAATATGTGCGTCCCCTGTATCAGGAGGGCGACATGGTGTCCTTCGGCGCCAAGGTAATGGCCATGTGCACCAACAACGTCAAAACCCGCGAACAGGTGAAGCCCGGCTTCTGGGCCAACCTTTTGTGGCGCTTTGCCGGCATCAACCATACCGGCGTTGGCATGCATGAGCCCTACAAGCTGCAGCTGGTGATTGACATGTGCGGCCTGCCCCGGGTGCTGCTGGCCGTGGTGTGCTCTGCCGTGACCAAGCTGTTTGGCATCAAGGGCGTTTTCTACAAGGTGTGCGGCCAGGGCGTGGGCGGCATTGACGGGTTCTATTTCCGTTCCAGCTTTGAACGGTACAAGGAACTGGCCCTCATTAACCCCCCCAACCCCGTGGAGCTGTGCAACGAACTGGAAAAGGCGACCGGCATCCCCGTGGTGCTGATGGACGCCAACGATATTGAACAGAACCAGCTGGGCAAGTGCGACAACTTCCCCCTGACCGACGATGAAATTCAGGACGCCATGCAGGACAACCCCTCCGGCCAGGGCGACGAACTGACCCCCCTGATCCTGATCCGGCCGGTGATGGAATAATTAAGAAGGCAATGCTATGCATTGCTTTCTTTTTTGATATGCATTGATTTTTGTATAAATATATAGTACAATTTTATCAACAATCAATAATGTTTCAACCACAACAGAAGGGAAGGCTGAGAAATGACCGAGGTGAAAGCATACGTCGGAAACGAGCCATATATATTTGTCAGTTATTCCCATCAAGATACTTGTGTAATCGATATCATTAAAGAAATAACAGCCAATGGCTATCGAATCTGGTATGATGAAGGGATCGAATCCGGCGGTGATTGGGCAGACGAGATTATCGACCGCCTGAAAAACGCCTGTCAGTTTGTTGTGTTTCTATCTGAAAGCGCCATTGCATCCAAAAATGTAAAAGACGAAATCCACATCGCTATCAAATATAACCTGAACATACAGATTATTTATCTGGAAGAAATCACATTACAGGGCGGTCTTGAATTACATCTTGATCGCATTCAGGCCATTCACAGGCGAAAATATTCCACTGAAACCGGCTTCTATAAAAAGCTTATCAGCGCATTGGAGCAAAGCACATCCTCCAACACCGACCAAACCGAAGAACCTATGCGGAACTTACTGGAAGAGCAATATGAGAAGATTACTGAACTTTCCACTTCTCCTTTTGTTAATACTTACAGAGGTATTTCAAAGAAAAACGGCCTACCAGTGTTTATCAAGCGTTTTCTGGTTAACAACACCATCACAGGTGAGGAAATCAAGCTTTCTGCCAAGGAAGAAATTTCGATTTTAAAAGAAATGCAAATCAAATGCTGTCCTTATGTGCCGAAATTGATAGATACTATTTATGAAAAAAACACCATATACATCATTGAACAATTCATTAACGGAAAATCACTGACCGAGTATATTTATCACTTTCACGGTGGCATGCACCATATTGAAGATCAATGTATTTCCATTGTTAAGAAAATAGCACAGGCTTTACTTTACCTGCACAATGCATCCTCCCCCATCGTGCACAGGGATATCAAACCACAGAATATCATCGTTACTGCATACGGTGATGTTTTTCTGGTGGACTTTGACTGCTGCATTAGAATCAATACCGCTATTCCATACCACTACACTTGTCTTGGCACCAAAGGATATGCCGCTCCTGAGCAGTACAGCAACGCAAGCATTCCCGATCAGCGCTCGGACATTTATTCACTGGGCATCTTGTTTTTACAAATGCTGACCAAAGTATCTCCCCCCTCGCTATACATAAATAATGGACAAAACGATTCAATTGCTCCGGCGCGCTATTTCAACAAGGAAATTGATCCTTTTTTGGAAAACATCCTTCTGAAAATGACCGCAACCGATAAAAATGAACGTTTTTCAGATACTAACGAACTTATTTATGCGTTGAAACAATATGAAACCACCAAAACACTGGCCAGAAGGAAAGCAATGAGGCAATCTAACAAACGTTTGAAGACCTTTCAAAAAACAAACAAAAGGGAAGAACGTAAAAACGAAACATGCATTCCATTCCCCGTACCTTCACCCATTAGCCGTGTTTTTGATTCCTTTGAACAGGACTACACACCAACAACAGCACCTTTGCTAAATATGCATCAGCATGACGAAACACGATTTTTCTCTGCTGAGAACAATTATAACCAAGAAGACTCTGTAACTGTAACGCTTACGATGCCGCTTTGAATTAGCAGCGCATCATCAAAAAAGACTGCAACTGGCGGGAGGGTTCTTAAGGAACCGTTTATCCTGCAACATACAAACGGGCATCCGGTACCGGATGCCCGTTTGTTTATGTGGCTGTACAAATGCAATGCACCGGAACGATGCGTATACTTGCGCCCTCCTGCTGCAATAAGTAAGCATGCCCGTAAATTGCCCGGCCAAACGGAAAGCTTCTTTTTTTATAATATATTATTCAGCAACATTGTACAGCCGCCAGTTAATATATCAGCAAAGAAAAAGCCCGCCAAGCATAATAAGACATGCCACCGTACTACAAAACAAAGCAACAGCAAGCTGAATTTCTTCTGCGTTCTTGTCTGATTTTTCCTGCAATTCTGCCCGTTCCACTAAATCCTCAGAATGGATTTCTTCGCCCGTACGACAAGGAATAAAGCCGAACAGCGGTATTAACACGATTAAAAGCATTCCCACCTTTGAGCCATATTTTCCATTCCCAACATGATAAAGGGCATTATTATTTATTACCTCCGGCAAAAATAACCAAATACAAAAACTGATAAGCATTCCAAAGACCATTATCAAAATCCGGATGGTTCTTAGTTGCTTTGAGGTGAGTTTTTTCATTGCGTATGCTCCTTTCTTATCTATCTTTTTGTTCTTCTTAAGTTGAATTCATTCTATCACAGAACAAAAAAAGCAACAAGCGATACAATCCATATCGTTTGTTGCTGTAATGGCGGAAAATTCTTTCCTACACATCGTGTCTGCTGATTTTGCAGTCTTTTTTCGTTATCCGGATACGCTGAGGGCTTTGCCGTCTCAGCGTTTCGCTTGCGGCTTATTTATGATACAGCTTATGGGTCTGATACCGGGCGTCGCAGGTGAGGTTCACCTTCAGGCGGCGGAAAATATTATCGTCCACCTGGGGCAGGATCACCGTGGCATGGGCTTCGCAGCCTTTGAGCAGCGGCAGCTGGGCCATGGCATGGGCGGCATCCTTGTTGGTAGCGGCGCAGATGGACAGGGCCACCAGCACTTCGTCGCTGTGGAGCCGGGGGTTATGGTTGCCCAGGTAATCGCACTTGAGAGACTGGATGGGCTCAATAACGGTGGGGCTGATCAGATGAGTATTTTTATCAATGCCCCCCAGTGCCTTCAGCGCATTGAGCAGCACGGCGGCAGAGGGCCCCAGCAGGGCGGAGGTTTTGCCGGTAATGATGCGGCCATCGGGCAGTTCAATGGCCAGGGCGGGTTCGCCGGTTTTCGTTTCTCTTTCTCTGGCAGCAGCCACCACAGGCCGGTCATCGGGAGAAATGCCCATCTGATGCATCAGCCGCTGCAGCCTGTCCACTTCCACCTGGGTGGTATGGGCCAGGGCCAGGGCGCTGCGGGCGGCAAAATAGCGACGGATCACTTCCTGTCTGGAGGCTTCCCGGCAGGCTTCATCATCCACAATACAATTGCCCACCATGTTCACCCCCATGTCCGTGGGGGATTTGTAGGGGGATGCACCGTAAATATGTTCAAACACAGCGCTGAGCACCGGGAAAATTTCAATATCCCGGTTATAGTTCACGGCACTGATGCCGTATGCGTCCAGATGATAGGGGTCAATCATGTTCACGTCATCCAGATCCGCCGTGGCGGCTTCGTAGGCCATATTGATGGGATGGCGCAGGGGCAGGTTCCAGATGGGGAAGGTTTCAAACTTGGCATAGCCCGCCTGAATGCCCCGCTGGTGATCCTGATACAGCTGGCTCAGGCACACAGCCATCTTGCCACTGCCGGGGCCGGGGGCCGTTACCAGCACCAGAGGCCGTTCCGTTTCCACGTATTCGTTCTGGCCAAAGCCGGCGTCGCTCACAATATGCTTCACATCGTAGGGATAGCCTTCGATGTTGAAATGGCGGTACACTTTGATGCCCAGGTTTTCCAGCCGCTGCTTGAAATGAACGGCGGAGGTCTGTTCACTCCAGCGGGTCATCACCACGCTGCCCACATACAGGCCGATCCCCCGGAAAGCGTCAATCAGGCGCAGCACTTCGGCATCGTAGGTGATGCCCAGGTCGCCCCGCAGCTTGTTCTTTTCGATATCATCGGCACTGATGGCAATCACCAGTTCCGCCTGATCCTTCAGCGTCAGCAGCATGGCCACCTTGCTGTCCGGCCGAAAGCCCGGCAACACGCGGGAGGCATGGTTATCGTCAAACAGCTTGCCGCCCAGCTCCAGGTACAACTTGCCCCCAAAGGCAGCAATTCTCTCCAAAATATGCTCGGACTGCATGGCTGTATATTTGTCGTGATCAAAACCGATACGCATTTTCAAAACGCCTCCGCTTCAAAATCAAAAACAGGATGATTATACCACAAAAGCGGGAGGATGAACAAGCCAAAAAAAGAAAAATATTGTTCTTTTTGACATACATTTCCCCCTTTGCTATACTATCTGCAAAAGGAGGGACGTTTATGAAAAAGCAACGTGTGGCTGTGTTCTGCGGATCCCGGGAGGGCAAAAGCCCCCTGTATCGTGCCCTGGCGGAAGAAACGGGCAAAACCCTGGCCCTGCAGGGGAGAAAGCTGCTCTTTGGCGGCTGCGATTACGGCCTGATGCAGGCGGTATCCCATGCTGCATTTGAAAACGGCGGTGAAGTGCTCTCCTTCCGCATCCGGGGACTGACGGACGCCTATGCTCCCGAAATCATTACGGCGGATGAAACGCTGGAAAATGTGCAGCAAAGAAAGCGGCGGCTTATTGAAGCATCAGACGCCTGCATCGCCCTGCCCGGCGGCCTTGGCACGCTGGACGAAATGGGCGACGTATATTCCATGGCCCAGCTGGGAGAAATGCGCCGGCCGCTGGGCATCCTGAACGTCAACGGCTATTTTGACGGCCTTTTACAGTTTATCGATACCATCCACCGGGAAGGCTTCCTCAGCGATGAAGACAAAAAGCTCATCATCGTCCGGCAGGATATTCTCTCCCTGCTTGCCGCGCTGGACGAAGCATGAAACAGAGCACTGCTCTGCACGCCTGCGCTGAAAAAAACACATTATTTCCTTTAATATGCCATAAAAAGTTACGTTTCTTTGTTGCGGCAGGGTGCCTGTTCGTGTTATAATAAAAAATGGTATGATGTGCGATTTATGGGCACAACAGCCTTGATTTGGATTAAAGGAGTAAAAAAATGGCAAATCTGATTAAGAAGCTGTTTGGTCTGGGCCCGGAGGCTCAGCTGAAACCGCTGATGAAAATCGCAGATAAAATTGAAGCACTGGAACCCGAAATGCAAAAGCTGACAGACGAGCAGCTGAGGGCCAAAACAGACGAATTCCGTGCTCGTTACAAAAACGGCGAAACGCTGGACCAGATGCTGCCCGAAGCCTTTGCCGTGGTGCGGGAAGCCGCCTGGCGTTCCCTTGGCCTGCGTCCTTTCCGGGTACAGCTGATTGGCGCCATTGTGCTGCATCAGGGCCGCATTGCCGAAATGAAAACCGGTGAAGGCAAAACCCTCACCGCCCCCCTGGCCGCCTATCTGAACGCCATCCCCGGCGAAGGCGTGCACATTGTGACAGTGAACGATTATCTGGCATCCTTCCAGGGAGAACAGATGACCGAGCTTTTTGAATTTCTGAACATGAAAGTGGGCGTGATCGTCCACGATATGGACCATGCTGCCCGCCAGGCCGCCTATGCCTGCGACGTGACCTACGGCACCAACAACGAAATGGGCTTTGATTACCTGCGGGACAACATGGCCCAGCACGAAAAGGACATGGTGCAGCGGGGCCATGCATTTGCCATTGTGGACGAAGTGGACTCCATCCTCATCGACGAAGCACGCACGCCCCTCATCATTTCCGGCCAGGGAGACAAGCCCACCGAAATGTATGACAAGGCCAACGCATTCGTAATCCGCCTGAAGAAGGACGACGACTACACCGTGGACGAAAAGGACAAGGCCGCCATCTTCACCGAAGCAGGCACCGAAAAAGCCGAAAAGCATTTCGGCATCGAAAACCTTTCCGACCCGGAAAACAACGAGCTGAACCACTACCTGATCCAGGCCCTGAAGGCCAACACGCTGATGAAGCGGGATGTGGACTATGTGGTGCAGAACGGTGAAGTGGTGATCGTGGACGAATTCACCGGCCGCCTGATGGTGGGCCGCCGCTATTCCGACGGGCTGCACCAGGCCATTGAAGCCAAGGAACATGTGAAAGTGGCCCATGAAAGCAAAACCCTGGCCACCATCACCTTCCAGAACTATTTCCGCATGTACAAAAAGCTGTCCGGCATGACCGGTACGGCAAAAACGGAAGAAGGGGAATTCCAGGGCATTTACAACCTGGACGTGGTGCAGATTCCCACCAACCGCCCCATGATCCGTGACGACATGAACGATATGATCTACCGCACCAAGAAGGGCAAATATGCCGCCGTGGTGGAAGAGATCATCAAACGCCACGCTACCGGCCAGCCCATTCTGGTAGGTACAGTATCGGTGGAGGTGAGCGAGCTGATCAGCAGCATGCTCAGCCGCCGGGGCGTGCCTCACGAGGTGCTTAATGCCAAGCACCACGCAAGGGAAGCCTCTATCGTGGCCCAGGCAGGCAAGCTGGGCGCCGTTACCATTGCCACCAACATGGCCGGCCGCGGTACCGACATTCTGCTGGGCGGCAATCCGGAATTCATGGCCCGGCGTACCCTGCGCCAGGAAGAAGTGCCGGAAGAATTGATCGAAGCCGCCAACGGCATTACAAAAAACGTGTCCGAAGAAGTGCTGGCCGTGCGGGAGCGCTACCAGGCCCTGAAGGCGGAATACAAAAAGACCACTGACGTGGAGCACGAAAAGGTGGTGGCCGCCGGCGGCCTGCATATCATTGGCACCGAGCGCCATGAAAGCCGCCGCATCGACAATCAGCTGCGGGGCCGTGCCGGACGTCAGGGCGACCCGGGCTCTTCCCAGTTCTTTATTGCTCTGGAAGACGACCTGATGCGCATTTTCGGCGGCGAACGCATTCAGCCCCTCATTGAACGGATGGGCATGGATGAAAATACGCCCCTGGAGGCCGGGCTGCTGACCAAGCAGATCGAAAACGCCCAGAAGAAAGTGGAAAGCCGGCATTTTGAGGCCCGCAAGCACGTGCTGCAGTACGACGACGTGATGAACCAGCAGCGTGCCGTGATCTACGGCCAGCGCAGGCAGGTGCTGGGCGGCGAAAACATGCAAAGCGTGATCCAGGGCATGGTAAGCGCCCTGATCGACGATACCTGCGCCCGCTTCCTGTCCGCCGATCAGGATACCGAAAAGGACCTGAACGGCCTGAAGGACTATGCCGAAAGGCTGTTCCTGCCCCAGGGCACTGTGGACGCCAATGCCGATATGCTGCGCTCTGCGAAAAAAGACGATGCCGCTACTTTCCTGAAAAAGCAGGCCCAGCGCTTCTATGAAGAAAGAGAACAGCTCTTTGCCGAAAACGGCTTCGACATCCGGGAAGCCGAACGCAGCATTCTGCTGCGCAGCGTGGACCGGCGCTGGATGGACCATATCGATGCCATGGACCAATTGCGGGAAGGCATCGGCCTGCGCGCCTACGCTCAGCGGGACCCCATCAATGAATATAAGATGGAAAGCTACGATATGTTCGACGAGATGAGCCATCTGATCCAGGAGGACACGGTGCGGCTTTTGTACCAGGGCCGTTTCCAGAGGCCTCAGGAAAGACGGCCTGCCATCCGCATCACTTCCCTTTCCCACGGCTCCGACGCACCCCGGCCCCAGAAGGAAGCGCCCCACAACCCCGTCAAGGCGGATAAAAAGCCCGGCCGGAACGAACCCTGCCCCTGCGGCAGCGGCAAGAAATTCAAAAACTGCTGCGGCAAAGCCGGCGCCGAGGGGTAAGACGAGATTTTCACGAGAGGATGCTTTTGCAACCAAAAGCACCCTCTCGCGCTCTCCCGAAAAGTTGTGCGGGACGGAGGATTCCGTCACTTCTTACCGTTTTCCCCGTGAAGCAAATATAGAAATCAAAAACAACCGACAAGAAGCGGAGGACAATTATTTATGATCGTAGAACTGGAACAATTTACCGGGAAACTCAGCGCCCTCCGTGCCCAACTGAAAGAGGTGGGCGAAGGGCTGCACATTGACGATATGGAAAGGGAACTTTCCGAACTGAAAGAAGAAATGAATGCCGACGGCTTCTGGGACAATCTGGAGCGCTCCACCCATGTGAACCGCCGCATTGCCAACCTGGAAGGAAAAATCAAGCATTACGAAAGCCTGCTTTCCGGGTGCGACGACGTGGAAACCATGATGGAACTGGCCCAGGAAGAAAACGACGAAGACATGATTCAGGAAGCCGGTGCCGAAATTGAACGGCTGGAAAACGAAACCGAAGCCCTGGCCCTGGAAACTCTGATGCGGGGCAAGTATGACGACCATGACGCCATTCTTTCCCTCCACGCCGGTGCCGGCGGCACCGAAGCCCAGGACTGGACCGGCATGCTCTACCGCATGTACACCCGCTACTGCGAACGCATGGGCTTCACCGTAAAGGTATTGGATTATCTGGACGGGGACGAAGCCGGCGTGAAATCCGTCACTTTCGAAGTGACCGGCGACCATGCCTACGGCTATCTCCGGGGTGAAAAGGGCGTGCACCGGCTGGTGCGCATCTCCCCCTTTGATGCCAATGCCCGCCGCCACACCTCCTTTTCCTCTCTGGACGTGGCCCCCATTCTGGAAGAAATGGATACCGATATTGAAATCGATATGAAAGACGTGCGGGTGGATACTTACCACTCCTCCGGCGCCGGCGGCCAGAACGTGAACAAAACTTCTTCCGCCGTCCGCATGACCCACTTCCCCACCGGCATCGTGGTGGCCTGCC
>JAFSBN010000201.1 GCA_017437265.1 Clostridia bacterium | reverse complement strand
TGCAGCTTTCCCTGCTCAATTCTGCCTACATCCGCTTTCTGGGCAAGGTGGAAAACCTGGAAGAAATCATTGCCCAAAGCGAAAAACTGCAAAAGATCGCCTTCTCTCTTCTGCGGGACCGGAAAGCAGCTGCCCACCTGATGGACGAAGGCACGGAAGAGTGGATTTTGAAAATGTCCCTCACCGGCAGCGATGCCTTTTCCACCCTCCGGGACAAGCTGGACGCCACGCTGACGGTGGATGTGAACGGTAAATCCATGCCGCTTTCCGCCGCCCGTGCCCTGGCCTATGATGCCGATCAAAACGTGCGCAAAGCGGCCTACGAAGCCGAGCTGGCTTCCTACGAAAAAATTGATATCCCCATGGCCGCCTGCCTCAACAGCATCAAAGGCGAAGCGCTGACGCTGGTGGAAGCTGAGCACTTTTCCTCCATTTTGGAAAAAACCCTTTTCAACAGCAATATGGACCGGGAAACCCTGGATGCCATGCTGGATGCCATCCGGGAAGCATTGCCCTCTTTCCGCAGATATCTGCGCAAAAAGGGAGAGCTGCTGGGTCATCAAAACGGCCTGCCCTTTTATGATCTTTTTGCCCCCATTGCTGCTCCCGGCTATACCCCAAAATCCTACAGCATCGAAGAAGCAAGAGAAAAGCTTATCCTTGAAATGAGCAAATTCTCCCCCGAAATGGGTGCATTTATCGCCAACGCCTTTGATCAGCGGTGGATTGACGTTTTCCCCCGGGAAGGCAAAAGCGGCGGTGCTTTCTGCGCCGGTGTGCACCACCTGGATATCAGCCGTGTGCTCACCAATTTTGCCGGCTCCTTCAGCGATGTGAGCACCCTGGCCCACGAGCTGGGCCACGCCTGGCATAACCGCTGCATGGCCGGCCTGCCCGCCTGCATGACGGATGCACCCATGCCCCTGGCTGAAACGGCCTCCATTTTCAACGAAACACTGCTGGCCCATGCCGTCCTTGCCGATGCTTCCGACGCAGAGCGGCTCACCCTTCTGGAAGGAAGCCTGATGGAAGCCACACAGACCATCGTGGATATTTTCAGCCGCTACCTCTTTGAATACGAATTGATCGAACGCAGGAAGGACCACACCCTCCCTGTCTCCGAACTGAAGCAATTGATGCTGGATGCCCAGGAGCAGGCCTACGGCAACGGGCTGGATCCCGCCCTTCGCCACCCCTACATGTGGGCCTGCAAATCCCATTATTACAGCGCCGGCTTCAATTTCTATAATTTCCCCTATGCCTTTGGACAACTCTTTGGTGCAGGTGTATTCGCCCTTTATCAGCAGGAAGGCGCTGCATTTGTTGAAAGGTACAATCAGCTTTTGCGCTCCTGCGGCTCTTTCAATGTGGCCGATGTGGCTGCCAGCGTGGGCATTGATGTGCGTTCTGTTGATTTCTGGCGCAAGTCCCTGAAAGTATACACCGATCGCATTGACGAATTTGTCACCCTGTCCGATCGGCTGTTCTAACTATTTTCTGAAACAGGAGGTTTTTCATGCAAGCACTTAAAATGCAGGTACTTGAGATATTAAACGAGGATTGCCGCACTCCCCTGGAAAGAATCGCCGTGATGACCGGTGAAAACATGGAAACGATCGCGCAGGCCATTGAAGAAATGGAAAACGACCGGATCATTCTTCACTATGCCCCCATCATCAATTGGGACAGGGCCGACCGCGAACGGGTGGAAGGCATGATCGAAGTGAAGGTCACCCCGCAACGGGATCTGGGCTTTGACGCCATTGCCGGCCGTATTTACCGGTTTGACGAAGTAAAAAGCGTGTATCTCATGAGCGGCAATTATGACCTGCTGGTGCTGGTAGAAGCCCGCACACTGAAAGAGCTTGCATCCTTTGTCAGCGAAAAGCTCTCCGCTCTGGAAGCCGTCACCGGTACCGCCACCAGCTTTGTGCTCAAGCGCTATAAGCAGGACGGCGTCATTTTCGACGGCGAAAAAAATGATAATCGACTGGCGGTGATTCCATGAGCCGCTCCTTTGTAAATCCCCTGGTGCAGAATGTGCCCCCCAGCGGCATCCGCCGTTTCTTTGATATTGCCGGCACCATGCAGGACGCCATTTCTCTGGGCGTTGGTGAGCCGGATTTTGTCACGCCTTACCATATCCGTAACGCCGCCATGGATAGCATCCTGGACGGCGAAACCCAATATACCCCCAATAAAGGCCTCCCCTCTTTGCTGGAGGCTATTTCTGTTTATCTGAAGGAACGCTTTTCCGCCTCTTACGACCCCGAAAAGGAAATCATGGTCACCGTGGGTGCCAGCGAAGCCATTGACCTGGCCCTGCGTACCTGCATCCAGCCCGGGGATGATGTGCTGGTGCCGGATCCCGGCTATGTCAGCTATGCCCCCAATGTATCCTTTGTGGGCGGCCATGCCGTTTCTGTTGTCACCAAAGCAGAAGATCAGTTCCGCATGACAGAAGAAGGGCTGGAAAATGCTGTTACCAGAAACACAAAGGCCCTCATCCTGCCCTATCCCAATAACCCCACCGGTGCCGTTATGGGCAAAGAGGATCTGGAAATGGTGGCCCGGTTTGCCGAAAAACATGATCTGCTTGTCATTTCCGACGAAATCTACGGCGAACTGATTTACGAAGGCGAGCTGCTTTCCTTTGCCGCCATTCCCGGTATGAAGGAACGCACAATACTCATCAACGGCTTTTCCAAGGCCTTTGCCATGACCGGCTGGCGGCTGGGCTATGCCTGTGCGCCCCGGGAAATCCTCTCTCAGATGAATAAAATTCACCAGTACACCATCATGTGTGCCTCCCGTCAGGCTCAGGTGGCAGGCCGTCAGGCCCTGGTGCGCGGGCTGGAAAACAATTTTGAAGATGTGACCATCATGCGGGAAAGCTATAACCGCCGTCGCCGGGTGATGCTGGATGCTTTCCGCAAAATGGGCCTTGATTGCTTTGAGCCCAAAGGAGCTTTCTACTGCTTCCCCTCTGTAAAAAATACCGGCCTTTCCAGCGAAGAATTCTGCAGCCGTCTGCTGCAGCAGCATAAAGTGGTTTGCGTGCCCGGCACAGCCTTTGGCGACAGCGGTGCCGGCCATATCCGCTGTTGTTATGCCACGGATATGAACCGCATGCTGGAAGCCTTTGAACGGATGAAAGCTTTCCTCAACACCCTGTAATCTTTGGAGGATACCATGAAGAAGTTTCTTGCCCTGATGCTTGTGTGCCTGTTGGCGCTGGCCCTGCAGATAGGCATTGCCGAAGAAGAAATTGAATTATCTTTTGATTCGCTGCTTGAAGCAACGCCCGCGCCCGCCGTATCCGAAACAAATGACGGAACCGACGGGGAAAATGATGAAACGCTGCTTCCCGGTGCCACACTTCCGCCCCAGCTGGAGGCGGACGGCAGCGTGATGGTCACCATCACCGCCGTGGGCGACGTGACCATCGGCCGCAACGTACAGCATAACGGCACCTCCATTTTCGAAAAGGAACTGAAAAAGCAGGGCGGCGATATCAATTTTATTTTCCGCAATGTGAAAGACATTTTCGAAGACGATCATCTTACCATCGCCAATTTCGAAGGCGTTCTGGCAGATGAATATAAAATCCCCTCCGAAAAAAAGGGGAACAGCTATCTGTTCCTGGGCCCCACATCCTATGTGGAAGCGCTCACCAATAACAGCGTGGAAGCCGTCACCATGGAAAATAACCATGTGGGCGACTTTGGCGACGCCGGCCGCGCCTCCACCATCCAGGTGATGGAAGACGCCGGCATCGTGTGGAGCAATAAGGAAAACATGGGCGTGTATGAAGTGCAGGGCCTGAAAATTGCCATGCTTTCCTACCAGACGCTGAACCAGCCCTTCACCTCCGACGAACTGAAGGTGATTGTGGATGGGGACGTTAAAAAAGCGAAGCAGCAAAACGACCTGGTGATCGTTTCCTTCCACTGGGGGGACGAGCTGGACTATGCCCCCAAATCCAACCAGATCATGCTGGGCCGCGCCGCTATCGATTCCGGCGCCGATCTGGTGCTGGGCCATCACAGCCACCGCATCAACCCCATCGAATGCTATAAAGGCAAGTACATCGTCTATTCTCTGGCCAATTGTTCCTTTGCCGGCAACAATAAGCCCAGCGATATGTTCACCTTCATCTTCCAAACCCGTTTCAAGGTGCTCAAGGGCGAAGTGATCAGCAACACCTTCCGCATCATCCCCTGCCGTATTTCTTCCCGGAAGGATTATAACGATTTTGCCATCACACCTCTTGTAGAACAGTCCAATATCACCACCGTTCTTAATACCCTGGAAAAGAACGGCCGGAAGCTGGACTATGCCGTGGAAAGCTATCCCCTGGACTGGGAATAAAATACACAAGAAAAAGGTCGGTTTTTTCCATGCAAGCGAAGATTATGCTGCTGCCCTCCTCTTCCAAGGGAAAAACGCTGTGCAGCTATGCCGAGGAACTATTTCTTGAAATTTCCGCCTCTTTCGGCCACAGCCTGAATACAGTACGTGAAAAAATCGGCGAAGATTCCATCCGCCTTTTTGACGTACCCCTGACTCAGGAAACGCTGGACGCATGCAAAAAATGCCATGCCGTTTTTCTGGCCGATGCCGATTGTGAGGGCAGCCGTGCCCTATACCAGAGCATGGGCATTCCCCTTCGCCTGCGCAGCTATGTCATCCCCCAATCCCTGGCAAACGGCGCCATTTCTGCCCGGCAGATGTATCTTTGTCAGGTCACGTCTCTGGAGCAGGAAAGCCTTTTCCTGGCCGTAAGGCAGGCGCTGCAGTTTGCTTCCGGCCAGGAACTGCCTTTTTGCCATGTGGCCCCCACCGGCAACAGCCGCTTCCAGTGGGAAGCCCATGTGAAGGAAAACATCAAAAAATATCCTTCCCTTTCCTTCACCGCCCTGTCTGCCGCCGATGCTGTGCGGCGCATCATTGAAACGCCTTACAATATCGGCGTGATGCTCTGCCCTCCCTACGCCGGCGGCATTCTGGAAAGCGCCGCCGACAGCCTGTTTCCCTTTCCCGGTATTCAGTACGATTTCTGTCTGCAGGAAGGCACAGGCATTTATGCCCCCCGGCTTTCCTGCGATGCCAATGCCATGCCCGAGCCCTTTGGCGCCGCCTATGCCGTGGCCGCCATGCTGCGCAATTCCCTGCACATGAACCGTGAAGCCGCCTGCCTGGAAGCGGCCATCGAAAACGTGCTGGTGTCCGGCTGGCGCACCCCCGGCATGCCTTCCCCCGGCCAGGCCACCGACGGCAGCCATATCATTCAGCTCATCTGCGAGCAGCTGGCGGTGGCCGGTGAATTTCTCCATAAAGGGAGTGGACACTGATGCCCATCCAGATGCCCGATTATCATAACTGCGGCGTGAATGTGGTTTCCTCCATTGCAAACGCCTGCGGCCTGACCCTTGATCATCAGACGCATCCTTTTGTGGATGCGCTTTTGCAAAAAAAATCCTATAAAAATATCATTCTCATGCTCTTTGATGGCATGGGCGTGGATCTGCTTCAAAAAATGCTGCCGGAGGATGCTTTTCTCCGCCGCCATTTGCGCCACACTCTTTCCGCCGTCTTCCCCTCCACTACCACCTGCGCCACCACTGCCATCGAATGCGGCCAGATGCCCTGCGAACACGCCTGGCTTGGCTGGACGCTGCGCTTCCCCCAAATCAACCAGAGCGTGGACGTGTACACCAACCAGAACGACCGGGGTGAAGTGGCCGCCGAATATCATGTGGGCAATCGTTTCATTCCCCGGGATTTCATTTATCCCCGCATCAATGCCTGCGGGAAATATAAGGCATGCAGCGTTTCCTTTTTCGGCGATATCAAAATCAAAACCCTGCCGGAGCTTTTTGAAACGATTTTATCCCTTGCAAAGGATAATGAAAAGCGCTATATCTATGCCTATTGGCCGGAACCGGACAGTTCCATGCACCGCCACGGCTGTTACCACGAAAAATGCCTGGCTCAGCTGGTGGATATCAACGACCGGGTGGAAAAACTGGTGTCTCAGCTGCCGGAAGATACGCTGCTGCTGCTCACCGCCGATCATGGTCTCATCGACGCTGATATTCGCTATCTGGACGATTACCCGGACCTGATGGCAATGCTGGTCCATGATGCCACGATGGAACTGCGTGCCCTTTCCTTCCATGTGAAGCCGGAATACAAAGTTCTCTTCCCCGCCGCTTTTGAAAAGCATTTTGGCGGCCATTTCCGGATGGTAACACAGAAAGAATTCATCAAAACCTACCTTGGTCCCGGAAACGTGCGAAAAAACGTGTGCGATTTTGTGGGCGACTATGTGGCCATTTCCCTGGACGAAATGACGCTGATGAACCATCGGCCCTCTTTCTTGCAAATCGGCCATCACGCCGGACTCACATGCCAGGAAATGCAGGTTCCGCTGATTGTGGCAAAAGAATAAACCAAAAAGCAGGGTGCATCACGCCCCTGCTCTTCTTTTATTTTCCGGAAAAGTCTGAATCAGCTGCACACAAAGAACCGTCATATCATCCCTGGGCAAGCCCCCCTCTCTGCTGACAGCCTCCTCCAGCAGGCTTTCGGCCATTTCCCGGGGCGTTTCCTCATAATGCCGTTCGATGGCATGCAGCAATGCCTCTTCCTGGTCAAAGGCATCGAAAATACCATCGCTGATCAAAATCAATCTGTCGCCTTCTGCCAACATCATTTGCTTTTGTGTGGGCAATACATGTTCCATAATGCCAAGGGGCAGGGCAGCCCCGGTGATCCACTGCGCCCTTTGCCCCTGAATGATCACGCTGCCGGATGCCCCCAGCTTGTGAAAATCCGCCCTTCCTGTCCATAAATCCAATAAGCACAAATCCACCGTGGCGTATATTTCACCGCCGGTTGCATTGAGCATAGCGCCGTTGACGGCCTTCATGGCCTGCATGCTGTCATACCCCGCTTCCAGGCAGCTGCACAGCATCTCCAGCGTATTCTGGCTTTCCTTTTTTGCCTGCATGCCATGGCCCATACCGTCACTGAGGGCCAATAATGCCTGTCCGCCGGGCAGCATGCGTATTTTCAGGGCATCGCCGTTTTCTTTCTGCTCCGGATGGATTTTTTCCATATCTCCGCCTACTGCACAGGCTGTCGCGCTGCCGCAGAGAATGGAAAGGGGCGCCTTTTCCTCCAGCACTACCTGGGTGGCATTCTGCTCTGTCACCTGCAGTTTTACCCCCAGATATACACCCAGCTGCTCTGCCAATCTTTCCCCCATCACCGGATGCAGAGCGATCATATCACATTGTACCCCCACCGTCAGATGCCCGTCCACCCGTTTCACAAAGGCAACGTTGCCGGAAAAACGCATTTTCTGCAGTGCTTCTTCTGCCGCCGTCTGCCACTCTTTTTCCTCGTCCTTTGTGTTCATCCCTTCCAGACTGATCATCTGCGCCGCCTGACTGAGCGCCATCAGATGGGTTTCCAGCATGCTCCGTTCATACTCCGCCATGCATACCCGTTTGTATTCC
>JAFSBN010000200.1 GCA_017437265.1 Clostridia bacterium | reverse complement strand
GGCGCATCCAACTCGCAAAATTACAATCTACTTTTGCAAATGGGTTTCTGCGTGTTTCTTGGAGGGGATACGACAATCCCTCAGGCCTACGGGCCAGCTCCCCTTTACACAGGGGGAGCCTTTTTCTACTCGCATCAGCGGGATTCTCTTCTCCCAGCGGGATATTGTGCCAGCGGGGAATTGTTTGTCAGATAAGACGAGAAACTTCCGCCACTGGGTCCAGGGGTGATACCCCTGGTCCGCTTCTGGGTCCAGGGGCAATGCCCCTGGTGGGTGCAGGGCCAATGGCCCTGCTGAATTTATTTTGTTCCTTTCTTTTCATTTGGTGTTTTTTGCGGTATACTTATGGTAGGGAAAATATGGACACAGGGAGGGAAGAGGCGTTGAGCTTTGCACATTTGCACCTGCACACGGAATACAGCCTGCTGGACGGCGCCTGCCGCATCCGGCATTTGGTAAAGCGCCTGAAAGACATGCAAATGACCGCCTGTGCCATCACCGACCACGGTGTGCTTTACGGTGCCATTGATTTTTACACCGCCTGCAAGGAGCAGGGCATCCATCCCGTCATCGGGTGCGAGGTATATGTATGCCCGGACATGGGCGATAAGCGCACCCTTTCCAAGGAATACAGCCATCTGATCCTCCTGTGCGAAAACCAGCAGGGCTATCAAAACCTGATGAAGCTGGTAAGCGCAGGGTTCACCGACGGATTTTACTATAAACCCCGGATTGACTATGCCCTGCTGGAAAAACATCACGAAGGGCTGATTGCCATGAGCGCCTGCCTCAGCGGCGATTTGCCCAAGCTTTTGCTGGACGAACGTTATAACGATGCCGAGGCCTATGTGCACAACATGGTGCGCATCATGGGCGAAAACAATTTCTTCATCGAGATCATGGATCACGGCATTTATGAAGAAAAAACAGTGCTGCCCCGGCTGGTGGACATCAGCCGCAAAACCGGCGTGCCGCTGGTTGCCACCAACGACTGCCACTACGAAACCCGCAACGATGCCGACGCTCAGGAAGTGCTCATGTGTATCCAGACCGGCAAAACCCTGGACGAAGAAAACCGCATGCGCATGACCACAAGAGAGCTTTACGTAAAAAGCGAGCAGGAAATGCTCTCCCTTTTCCCGGATTATCCGGACGCCGTCCACCGCACTCAGGAGATTGCGGACCGCTGCCGGGTGGACTTTGATTTTTCCAGGGTGCACCTGCCCCGGTATCAGGTGCCGGAAGGGGAAACCAGCGAAAGCCTGCTGCGGAAGCTGTGCATGGCCGGGCTTCGTGAGCGCTACCCCGAAAACGACGGGGAAGCGCTGGAACGGCTGGATTACGAGCTTTCCGTCATCGAAAAAATGGGGTATGTGGATTATTTCCTCATCGTGTGGGATTTCATCAAATACGCCAAGGATCACGGCATCATGGTGGGCCCGGGGCGCGGCAGCGGTGCCGGCAGCATTGTGGCCTATTGCCTGAACATCACCATGCTGGATCCTCTGAAATACAACCTGCTCTTTGAACGCTTCCTGAACCCGGAACGCGTATCCATGCCCGATATCGACGTGGATTTCTGCTACGAACGCCGGCAGGAAGTGATCGATTATGTAGCCCGGAAATACGGCGCCGATCACGTCTGCCAGATCATCACCTTCGGCACCATGGCGGCAAGGGGCGTGCTTCGGGATGTGGGAAGGGTGCTGGGCTTCCCCTATGCCCAGGTGGATCAGGTGGTCAGGGAAGTGCCCATGGCACTGGATATGACGCTGGAAAAAGCCTTGCAGCAAAGCAAGCCCCTGGCCGATATGTACGAAAACGACCTGGACGTGAAGCGGCTCATTGATACCGCCATGACGCTGGAGGGCATGCCCCGCCACGCCTCCACCCACGCCGCCGGTGTGCTCATCACAAGAGACCCTGCCACCAACTATGTGCCCCTGCAGTGCAACGATAACGTGATCACCACCCAGTACCCCATGGGGGTGATTGAAAAGCTGGGGCTTCTCAAAATGGATTTTCTGGGTCTTCGCACCCTGACGGTCATCCGGGACACGGTGGACCAGCTGAAAACCCGGGGCATCCATATCGACCCGGAAAAAATCCCCCTGGACGACGAAAAGGTGTTCGATATGATCTGCGCCGGGGATACGGACGGCATTTTCCAGCTGGAAAGTGGCGGCATGCGCAATTTCCTTGTAAATATGCGCCCCCGCACCTTTGAAGATATCATCGCCGGTATTTCCCTTTACCGTCCCGGCCCCATGGATTCCATTCCCCGCTATATCCGGGGCAAGCAACGCCCGGATACGGTGAAATACCTGTCCCCCCTGCTGGCCCCCATTCTGGACGTGACCTACGGCTGCATGGTGTATCAGGAGCAGGTGATGCAAATTGTGCGGGACCTGGCCGGCTATTCCTACGGCCGGAGCGACCTGGTGCGCCGGGCCATGGCGAAAAAGAAAAAGGACGTGATGACCAAAGAACGCGCCCTTTTCGTCCATGGTTCCGAAAAAGAGGGCATCCCCGGCGCTGTGTCCCGGGGTGTGCCGGCAGAGGTGGCGGAGCAGATTTTTGATGAAATGAGCTCCTTTGCTTCCTATGCCTTCAACAAGCCCCACGCCGCCTGCTATGCGGTGGTGGCGCTGCGCACAGGGTATTTGAAATGCCATTACCCGGCGGAATTCATGGCGGCGCTGATGAATTCCTTTTCCGGCAACAGCGGCAAAATTGCCGGCTACATTTACTACTGCCGCCAGAAGGATATTCCCATTCTGCCCCCGGATATCAACCGCTCCATGGGCAAATTCACCGTGGCCCAGAAGGGCAAACGGGCAGGCATCCTCTTTGGCATGGGCAGCATCAAAAACGTGGGCGAAAAGGCCATCGAAAGCATCGTCCGGGAACGGGAGCGGGGCGGCCTCTTTGCCGATATCTTCGATTTCTGCCGCCGTATGGCCGGAGAAGATGTAAATAAGCGGGCTGTGGAAAGCCTGATCAAGGCCGGCTGTTTTGACCATCTGGGGGCCAAGCGTGTGCAGTGCATGGCCGTCTTTGAAAGCGCCATGGACGCCCAGCTGAACCAGAAAAAACAAAACGTTTCCGGCCAGGTATCCTTCTTTGACCTGGGCCAATCCGGCGAATCCATGCGCACGGAGGAAACCTATCCGCCCATGCAGGAATATCCCCTGAAGGAAAAGCTGCTGCAGGAAAAAGAAGTGACGGGCATTTACTGCTCCGCCCACCCCTTGGACGAATACACAGAAGAAATGAACCGCCTCACCTTCAACACCACCGCCCTGATGGACCTTCTGGAGGGCCCCGGCGGAGGCATCGGGGAGGACGGCAAAAAAGTGGTGATGGGGGGCATGGTGGTGGAAAGCCACGCCAAGGCCACAAAAAAAGGCGCCATGATGGGTTTTATGACCCTGGAAGACCATGCCGGCCAGATTGAGTGTCTGCTTTTCCCCAAGGTGTACGAGCGCTTTGGCCGCCAGATTAACGAAGACGAAGCGGTGCTGGTATCCGGCCGGCTGTCCATCCGGGAAGACGAGGATCCCAAGCTGCTGGTGGATACCATCGAGCCGCTGAAGGGCTCCGCCTCCGCTCCCGATACGCGCACCGATGCCCAAAGGGCAAAAGATGCCCGGGAAAAGGTGTTCCTGCGCATGAAACGCAGCCAGATGGGGCCCATTCAGGCATTGCTTGCCGATCTGCAGGGGCCCATCCCCGTCTATATCAATTTGCCGGAAGAAAATATCACGCTGCTTTGCCCCCGGGAAATGTGGGTGCGCAGCAGCGAAGAAGCGCTGGAAACCCTCAGTGCGTTTTTGCCCGAACAAGATATGAAAGTGGTGACAAAATGAAGATACTGGAAATGACCGTTCCCGCCCGGGAAGAATTTTCCCTGCCGCTGCGCATGGCCATGGCCGGGGTGTGCGCCCTGCATGATGTGCCGGTGGACGTGATGGAGGATTTGCGCTCCGCCGTGGACGAAAGCTGCGATCTTTTGTTGCATCAGGATTTTCAGGCGCACTGCCTGTCCCTCACCTGCGAAATGACGGACGGCAGTTTGCAGGTGGCCATTTCCGCATCCAAAGGCTGCAGCCTGCAGGCGGAAAACCCTGCCGACGCCGATATGGCAAAATTGATCATCGGCTCCCTTGTGCGCAAGGTGGACCTTGAACAGGACGAAAACGGCGTGCATACCGTTCGGATGATCCTGCCCGGCAGGGTATGAACGCCCAATTGATGCATGAGGCGGTGCTCCGCTTCCATGCAGAAAAAACCGATGCCCGTCTGGAAGAAGCGCTGCTGCTTTGTCAGCCTCTGCTTGCCGCCATGGCAAGGCGGCTTCAGAACCGGGGCATCGAATATGAAGACCTTTACCAGACTGCCTGTCTTGCCTGTGTCCAGGCCATAAAGGGGTTTGACCCTGAAAGGGGATTAAAATTTTCCACCTATTTAACCCCCACCGTCATGGGCACATTGCAAAACTATATCCGGGATAAACAGGGCCTTGTGCACACGCCCCGTTCCATCCGGAAGGACAGCATTCTGGTATCCAAAGAGCGTGCCCGCTTTTTGCAAACCCACCATCAGGAACCCACGCCCAGAGAGCTGGCTGAAATCCTCGGCTGGGATCTGTACCGGGTGCTGGAGGCGCTTCAGGCCCACTCCGAAACCCTCTCCATGGACCAGACGGACGAAGAAGGCCTGTCTTTGGGAGAAAAAATCCCCCACACGGAAGCGGGCTTTGCCCTTTTCGAAATGCGCACCGATATGAAAGCTGCCATGGCAAAGCTGACCGATAACGAAAGAAAGCTCATTCAGCTGCGGTTTGCACAGCAATTATCCCAGCGCCAGACAGCCCAGCAGATGGGCACCTCACAAATGCAGATTTCCCGGATGGAAAGGCGCATCCTGCTTTTCCTGAAAAAGGAGATGGAAGCGGAAGCATGAAAGCACAGCCCCAGTTTAATATGAAAAAAGCCACGGTATACGCCGTGGTGATCAATGCGTTTCAGATTCTGGCCATGCTGGCCCTGGCTGTTTATGTGTTCACGGATGAATTCAACCATGTCCTGCAGGACTCTCTTGGCGATGTGCTGATCCTGCTGTTGACGGTTGTGGTCATCTGGGGGGCCGTGGTGGATATCCGGGACGCTGTCCATGCCCGGAAAATGCATGTGCAGCTTCACGGGCTGGACGAAACCGTGTCCCAGATGACGGATATGAACCACGCCCTCCGTGCCCAGCGGCACGATTTTCTCAATCACCTGCAGGTGGTATACAGCCTGATGGAAATGGAGGAATTTTCAGAGGCCCAGTCCTACATCAGCCAGGTGTACGGCGATATCCAGAACCTGAGCAAAACCCTCAAAACCGCCTGCGCCCCGGTGAACGCCCTGCTCAGGGCCAAAACCACCGAAGCGGAAGGCCGGGGCATCCGTCTGGAGGTAAAGGTCAAAGCCGCCTGGAAAGAGCTGCCCATGCCGGCATGGGAAATGTGCCGGGTGCTTTCCAACCTGATCGATAACGCCATGGACGCCCTGAAGGGGCAAAAGGACGGCAAAATCCTTGTCACCCTGTCTGAAGATGTGCGCAGTTTTTCCTTTTCTGTTGCCAATAACGGCCCCATGATCCCCTCGGAAACGGCGGAAAAAATCTTCGAGGCCGGTTTTTCCGGAAAGGGTCAGGGCCGGGGAATGGGCCTGCACATCTGCAGAAAAACGTTGCAGCAATACGGCGGCAGCCTGAACGTATCCAGCCAGGAAAAAGAAACCGCCTTTTCCGGCTCTGTGCCCAAACAAAACAAACTTTCGGGAGGAATACAGCATGATTCATGAACTGAAACCCCGTCAGGAAATGGACCCCCGCTTCCTGTGGGACTTAACCGCCATTTATGAAACCCCCGCCGCTTTTGAAGAGGCCTTTGAGCAGGCAAAAAAACAGGTGGAAGAAGTGAAGGGCTGGCAGGGCCGGGTGCATGAAGACCCCCGCACTGCCATCCGCCGGCATACGGCACTTTACGAAAATATCGAAAAGCTGTACACCTATGCCGGCCTGCACCGGGATGAAGACACCGGCGACGAGGAAAGGCAAACCCTTTCCGCCCGGATGGACAGTTTGCTGGTAAAGGCCCAGAGCGAAACGGCCTTTTTGAACCCGGAGCTTCTGATGCTGCCCGATGAAACGCTGGAAGAGATGCAAAACGACCCTGCCTTCTCCGATTTCAGCGAAATGCTGCGGCTTCTGCGCCGGGAAAAAAGCCATATCCTGCCTGCCGAGCAGGAAGCGCTGCTGGCCGCCATGGGCGAAGTACTGGACACCGCAGACGATATCTTCTCCAAGTTCAACGATGTGGACCTGCCCCTGCCCAAAGTGCCCGACGAAGAAGGAAACATGGTGCAGCTCACCCACGGCAATTTCGGCCCCCTGCTTCGCAGCCGCAACAGGGAGGTGCGCAAGGCTGCCTTTGAAGGCATGAACGGCACCTTTGAAAAATTCCGCAACACCGTGTCCGCCGCCTATGCCGGCAGCGTGAAGGGCGATGTGTTCATGGCCCGTGCCCGGAAATACGAAAGCGCCCGTCAGGCCTCCCTCTATCCTCTGGAAATTCCCGAAACGGTGTATGATAATCTCCTCACCGAAGTGGAAAACGCCCTGCCTGCCCTTTCTGAATATATGGAAATCAGAAAGAAAAAGCTGGGCGTGAATGAGCTTCACCTGTACGACCTGTATGTGCCGATGATTTCCGATTTCGATATGAAGCTTTCCTATGAAGAGGCCTGTGAAATGGTGTGCGAGGGGCTGGCTCCCCTGGGCGAAGAATACATTGCCACCCTGCGGGAAGCCTTCCGGTCCGGCTGGGTGGATGTGTATGAAAACAAGGGCAAAAGAAGCGGCGCCTATTCCTGGGGCTGCTACGGCGTGCATCCCTATGTGCTGCTCAACCATACCGACGATCTGGGCGGTGCCATGACCCTGGCCCATGAACTGGGCCATGCCATGCATTCCTTCTACAGCAATCAGAAGCAGTGCTTCATGAAGGCCGGTTACAGCCTGTTTGTCGCAGAAGTGGCCTCTACCTGCAACGAAGTGCTGCTCATGCGCCACCTGCTGAAAAAATTTGCCGATAACCGGCAGGCCAAGGCCTACCTTCTGAATCAGCTGCTGGAGGAATTCCGCACCACCGTCTTCCGGCAGACCATGTTTGCCGCCTTCGAAAAGGAAAGCCACGCCATGTACGAGCGGGGAGAGGCCCTCACCGGCGACGCCCTGTCCCGGGTGTACCTGGCCCTGAACGAAAAATACTACGGCAGTGGCTGTGTGGTGGACAAAGTGATCGAAAATGAATGGATGCGCATCCCCCATTTCTACCGCAACTTCTATGTGTACCAGTACGCCACCGGCTTTTCCGCTGCCGTGGCCATTGCCGGCCGCATCCTGAAATTGGGTGCCCCCGCTGTGGAGGATTATAAAAAATTCCTGTCCGCCGGCTGCAGCGTGCCTCCCATCGAGGCGCTGAAGTATGCCGGGGTGGATATGAGTGAGCCCACCGCCGTCCAGGAAGCCATGCAGGTGTTCCGGGATACGGTAAAAGAAATGAAGGAAATGGACGAATAACAAAGGAGTGAAAAATGATGGAAAACTGCCTGTTCTGCAAAATCATCAAGGGCGATATTCCCTCCACCAAAGTGTATGAGGACGAATACTGCTACGCCTTCCGGGACATCAATCCCCAGGCCCCGGTGCATGTGCTTGTAATCCCGAAAATCCATGTGGCCAATATGGCTGAAATTTCCCTTTTGCCCCAGGAAGCCCAAACGGCCCTTTTTGCCGCGGTGAAAAAAATTGCGGAAGCGGAAAAGCTGGAAAAGGGCTTCCGGGTGGTGTCCAACTGCGGTCCCCACGCCTGCCAGAGCGTGCATCATCTGCACCTGCATATCCTGGGCGGCCGTCAGCTGGCGGAAACCATGGTGTAATTGGGAAAATAATTTCCGCATTTTCTGAACGAATTGTAAAATCCAAAAAAGTATCAAAAAATCTGTTGACGCACAAAAAGGAAAGCGTTATAATAAATCCACGGTCGCCATTCGCCCAAAGATCGGCGTAGACGCCGGAATGCTCGGCGTTGTATCCAGGCGAGATGTGCGAAGGGAGGGAAAACAAGTGTCTGAAGTCCATGTCAACAAAAACGAGTCTTTGGAGTCTGCTCTGAAGCGTTTTAAGCGTCAGTGCGCACGTGCTGGTGTGCTGGCTGAAGTTCGCAAGCGTGAACACTACGAAAAGCCCAGCGTGAAGCGCAAGAAGAAGGCAGAAGCTGCCCGCAAGCGGAAGTATTAATCCTGCCTGACGAAAAGCCCGGCTGTTCCTTATGGAATGGCCGGGCTTTTTCTGTGCACAAAAAAAGCCGCCTCCCATGTAAAGAAGACGGCTTTGCTTCATTCTTCCTTTTCCACTTCCCGGATCAGCACAATATCCCCGGTTTTACGGCCGTTATTGTAGGGGGAGGAAATCACCCCGCCGTTAAAATACATCATGGAAGACTGGCCGCCGTCCAGATTATAGGCCGCCCTGCACCCCAGCCCTTCCATGAAGGCAGAAAGCTGCGTCAGCGTCAGGCCGGTGCTTTTCTTGCCCTCCTCCAGCTTGCTTTCGGCCCCCCGGCCGTCCACCTGCACAAAACAGTAATGCCCCGGCTCATAATAGCCCATGGCGGAACGGGGGTTGGCCGGGCCCACGTTGGAATTGAACTTTGTTTTTGCCTTTCCTTCCCCATCCAGCAGCGCCGGCCCGAACAGGAAGCAATGCCATATTTCGTTGGCACCCAGCAGCTCTTCCATGGGTATGGATTTCAAATTTTCAAATTCCACCGTTTGCATTACGCCGTTCCGATACACAATGCAGGCGTCTCTTTTCAGGCTCCTGGTATCGCGCCACACCCGGCCGTTGCCCACCACCCAGCCTGTTTTCAGGTTATGCCCGTTGTCTCCCGTCATACCGATGACGGCGTTATGGCTTTCCGCCATCTCCTGCACCTTCTGGGCCGGGCTTTTCCATTTGTCATTGCTGAAAGCCCGCTGAAAGTTTTCTGTGGAGCGCACATAAATATCCGCCACATAAATATCCGTTTTCTGTTCCCGGATGGGCGTGATTTTTACATAAATATCTTCGCTGTTGTAAAACAATTCTTCCCGGATGGGCTCTGCGCCCGCCGGCAGAAAATAATCGGAAAATGGCTCGGAAAAATCCCCAAAGGGCAAAGGCACATTTTCTTCCTCCTGGGCACAGGCTGTGCCCGCCAGCAGGGAAAAAAGCAGCAAAAGGGCCAGTATCCGCTTCGTTTTCATTTCATCTCCTCCGTTGCACAAAGTATCATGGAACAACAGAAAAAATATACCCTGCCCCCCGGCCCCTGTCAAGCCGATTGCTATTTATTGCCATGCAGCCTTTCCTTCAGCGCACGGATTTCCTCCAGCCGGTCCTTATACCTTTTTTCCAGTCCCTCCCCGGTGGGGCAATAATATGCCCTGCCCTGCAATTTTTCCGGCAGGCACTGCATGGCCGTCACTTTTTCCTTCGTGTCATGGGCATACTGATACCCTTTGCCGAATTCCAGTTCCTGCATCAGCCTTGTAGGCGCATTGCGGATGTGCAGCGGCACCGGCTGGGCCAGGGTTTCCAGGGCATCCTTTTTGGCCGCTTCATAGGCCATATACAAGGCGTTGGACTTGGGTGCCAGGCTCAGGTGCACCACTGCCTGAGTGAGATGCACACTGCATTCGGGCATGCCGATATAGTGACAGGCCTGATACGCCGCCACTGCCATTTCCAATGCATGCGGATCCGAAAGCCCCACGTCCTCGCTGGCAAAGCGCACAATACGCCTTGCCACATACAAAGGGTCTTCCCCTGCCTCCAGCATCCGGGCCAGCCAGTATACGGCCGCATCCGGGTCGGAATTGCGCATGGATTTGTGCAGGGCGGAAATGATGTTGTAATGCTCGTCCCCTTTTTTATCATACAAAAGGGACTTTTTCGAAATACACTGCTCCATGCCCTCCCGGGTAACGGTAATGCGGTTGCCCTGGGTATCGCCGTTTAATACCACCATCTCCAGCGTGGAAAGGGCGCTTCTGGCGTCGCCGTTTGCAAAGGCGGCAATGGCTTCCAATACCCCTTCTTCCATCTCCACCCGATAGGCCCCAAAGCCCTTTTCGTCTGCCATGGCCCGCCTGAGCAGCTGCAATATATCCTTTTCCTCCAGCCCGTGCAGCACAAACACCTTGCACCGGGAAAGAAGGGCGCTGTTCACCTCAAAGGAAGGGTTTTCCGTGGTGGCGCCGATGAGGATGATGCTGCCCTTTTCCACAAAGGGCAAAAAAGCATCCTGCTGGGCCTTGTTGAAGCGGTGGATTTCATCCACAAACACGATGGTTTTGCCCCCGAAACGCCGGTTTTCATCGGCCTGCTGCATCACGGTGCGAATCTCTTTGATGCCGCTGGTAACGGCGGAAAAATCAATAAAATCAGCCTGTGTCTTGTGGGCAATGATGGTGGCCAGGGTGGTTTTGCCCACCCCCGGCGGCCCCCAGAAAATCATGGAAGACACCTGGTCGTTTTCGATCAGCCGGCGGAGAATTTTCCCTTCTCCCAATAAATGCTGCTGGCCCACAAACCCTTCCAGCGTATCCGGCCGCAGCCTGGCCGCCAGGGGCTGGTGCACCGGCCGTTCAAAAAATGTGCCCTGTTCCATTGTTCCCACCGCCTTTCCTTCTTTTTATTATACACCATACGCCGCCCCCTTGTCAGCGTATATTTTTCCTGTTTCTGCCGCAAAATGAAACAAAAAAGGGGAGGGGACGGACGGTGGCCGCTCTGGGAATTTTGCTGTTTCTTTTGTTCATCGCCCCGGTGCAGGTAGGCCTTTTGACCCAATGGGCGGAAAACAGCCTTTCCTTTCATGTGGGGGTGATGGTATGGGGCATACGGAAAGTGTTCCATTTTCCGGTGAAAAGAGATGAAGAAGGCAAGCTGTTTCTGGAAACACCCCTGTCCCTTCAAAGGCACAAAAGGCGAAAGGGGGCAAAGAAGGATTATCTTTCCCTGGTTCTGCGGCTTTTGCACATGCGAAAGGAAAAGCACGCTTTTATAAAGCTGCGCCTTTTGAAGGTGCAGGCCTTTGTCGCCCTGCCCCATGCCGCTGAAACCGCCGTTTTCTGCGGCATTTTGTCTTCCCTTTTCGGCATCCTTTTCCCCCACGGGGAAAGCCGCTTCATTCCTGCCTGGCAGGGCAAAAACCGGGGCAGAGCGGTGTGCATAGTGCAGGGGCGGCTGGGCACAATAGGGATAAAATACATGCAATGGAAGGCACACGAAAAAAAGGAGGAACAATCATGGACCATCCCATCTCCGCCCTGATGCAAACCACCCTGGAAAACATCCGGGATATGGTAGACGTAAACACCGTCATCGGCGATGCCATTCAAACCGCTTCCGGCATCACGGTGATCCCTTTTTCCAAAGTCTCTTTCGGTTTTGCCACCGGCGGCGGCGAGTATGAAAAGCAAAAGGAGCCTCAGCCCCTTCAGGCCCTGCCCTTTGCCGGGGGCAGCGGCGCCGGCGTCACGGTGCAGCCGGTGGGGTTTCTGGTAATCGGCCCGGATGGCGTCCGTCTTCTGCCGGCACAGAACAAAACCGCCCTGGAGCAGGCCATCTCCTCCGCCCCCCAGCTGGTGGAGGATATTAAAAACGCCCTTTGTGATCACCGGCAGAAAAAGGAGTAAGTCTATGAGAAAAAGATTGCTGGCAGGGCTTTTTTTTGCGGCGCTTCTCCTGTATAATGGAAGCGCAGCCCGGGCCGAGAGCGCCAAAAGCGCCATTCTGGTGGAAATGGAAACCGGGCGCATCCTCTACGAAAAAAACGCCCATGAGGCGCTGCCCATGGCTTCCACCACCAAAGTGATGACGGCGCTGGTGGCCCTGGAAAACAGCAGCCTCACCGATACCGTCACCGCCTCCCGCAACGCCTTTGGCGTGCCGGGCACCAGCATTTACCTCACGGAAGGGGAGACCCTTTCCATGGAGGAAATGCTCTATGGCCTGATGCTGCAAAGCGGCAACGATGCCGCCGTGGCCATTGCCGAGCATGTGGCCGGCAGTGTGGAGGAATTTTGCCGCCTGATGACGGAAAAGGCAGAGGAAATCGGCTGCGAAAACACGCTTTTTTCCACACCCCACGGCCTGCCCGCTCAAAACCACCATACCACCGCCTTTGATTTGTCCCTCATCACCCGCTATGCCCTGCGAGATCCTCATTTCCGCCGGATCGTTTCCACCCAGCGGGCGTCCATTCCCTGGGCCGGGCACACGGAAAACAGAATTCTGAGCAACAAAAACAAGCTCCTTTCCACCTACGAAGGGGCGCTGGGAATCAAAACCGGCTACACCCGGGCCGCCGGGCGCTGCCTGGTGTTTGCGGCGGAAAGGAACGGCATGACGGTGGTGGGCTGCGTGCTGAACGATCCCAACTGGTTTCAGGATGCGGCCGGGATCATGGATGCAGGCTTTGAAAAATACGAAATGGCAACCCTTCTTCAAAAGAACCAAACTCTAGGCATTCTGCCGGTGGAAAACGGCGAAAAGGAAACCGTTTCCGTCTACGCAGGCGACGCCCTTTCCGGCCCCGTGGAAAAGGGCACCATGCCCACCATGGAAGCACAATTGCCCGCTGCGCTCTCTGCTCCCGTGCGAAAAGGCCAGCAGATCGGGGAGGCTGTTTTGATGGATCAGGGAAGGGAATGGGCCCGGGTGCCCCTGTATGCCGGGGAAAACGTGATGGAAACCTCTTTTCGTTTCTGGCTCGGCCGGCTCTTCTCCGCCTGGACGGCCAGATGAAGCGGCACCTCTCGTCTCTGTGTTCACCGCAGGCTTTTCCATGGCCTGCCTGTCCCTGTGGCTCTGGGCCCTGAAAAGGGCATGATATACAAAAGGAGTAACTGATTTTATGCGACTGCAGAAGTTCATGGCGCTGTGCGGCGTGGCCAGCCGGCGCAATGCGGAAAAAATGATTCTGGACGGCCAGGTAACTGTCAACGGCCAAACCATCACCGAAATGGGCGTGCAGGTGGAAGAAAACGATATCGTCTGCGTGGATGGCGTGCGCATTTTCCCTGAGACGGAAAAGCATTACGTTGTCTACCACAAGCCCGCCGGGGAAGTGACCACCGTTAACGACCCCGAAGGCCGCCCCTGCGTGCTGGACCATTTCCGGGATTACCCCGTGCGCCTCTATCCCGTTGGCCGGCTGGACTTTGACAGCGAAGGCCTGCTGCTTCTTACCAATGACGGCGACCTGACCGACCGTATGCTCCACCCTTCCTTCCAGGTGGACAAAACCTACCTGGCCCGGGTGACCGGCAGCGTCAGCATGGAAGAGGTGCGCACCCTCCGCTCCGGCGTTCTGCTGGACGACCATAAAACAGCCCCGGCAAAAGTGCGCATCATCAAGGAAGAAACCTTCGCCACCGTGGTGCTGGTCACCATCCATGAAGGCCGGAACCGCCAGGTGCGCCGTATGTTCGAATCCTTCGGCCACCGGGTGCTGCAACTGCGAAGAGTACAGTTCGGTCCCCTGCAGCTGGGCGATCTGCCCCGGGGCCAGTGGCGCACTCTGAAAACAGAAGAGCTGCGCAAGCTGATGGCGTTCAAGTGAAAAGGGCCTGTACGGCTCACCGGAGCAGGGGCCTATGCGGCCCCTCTACCCCGCACCAGGGCCATTGGCCCTGGACCCAGAAGGCGATGAACATATCTTATCCATCGTTTGCTTTTTCGCCTGAAGGGTGAGGAACGAACAGAAACAGCACCACGGGCACAATGAAAACGAAAAAAGAGCGGTTGAGAGAATGAATTCTCTCACCGCTTCTTTTTGTCGTTTTCCCCGGATGC
>JAFSBN010000199.1 GCA_017437265.1 Clostridia bacterium | reverse complement strand
AGGGCAAAGAAATCCACCACGCTCTGGGCCACGATGGCGCCAATTTCATCAATGGCAAGCAGGCTTTCCATATCGGCCGCCATCACGTTTTCCAGCGTGCCGAAATGCTGGGCCAGGTCCCTTGCGGTGCGTTTGCCGATGTTGGGGATGCCAATGGCCAGCAAAAATTGCGAAAGATCGCATGTTTTGCTTTTTTCCAAAGCGTCCATCAGGTTCTGGGCTTTCTTTTCTTTGAATCCATCCAGCTGCAAAAGCTGATCCTTTTCCAGACGGTACAGATCCGCCGGGTCACGTACGGCAAGGCAATCGTACAATTGATCCGCCGTCATTTCGGAAAAACCGGTAATGTCCATGGCGTCCCGGCTGGCAAAATGGGACAGGCGCATGACAGCCTGAGGCTTGCAGGTGTCCCGGTTCAGGCAGAAAAGATGGGCTCCGATGAGGGTGAGCTCCTTTCCGCAGGCAGGACAATGGGTGGGGGGCAGGATGGGCGTGCCGATGGTTCCGTCGTCCACCTTACCTAAGATTTCCGGGATTACGTCGTTGGAGCGGCGAATCCACACCCGGCAGCCAAGGGACACATTTTTTCGCTGGATATCGCCCATGTTGTTGAGGGTGGCTTTACGGACGGTGACCCCTTCAAATTCCACGGGAGACACGTGAGCTAGGGGGGTCAGCTTGCCGGTACGGCCCAGTTCCCAGGTGACTTCTTCCAAAATGGCGGTGTTTTCTTCTGCAGCGAACTTATAGGCCACCGCCCAGCGGGGGAATTTATCCGTGAAACCCAAGGCGTTTCTTGTGCGGCTGTCCATTACCTTGATGACGGCCCCATCAATGAGATAATCAAGCGTTGGCCGGTCTGCCTCAATTTTTTTCAGCAGCGCATACACTTCTTCTCTTGTTTCGGCTGTTTCAAAATAGGGGCTGATGGGAAAGCCCTGTTCTTTCAGGAAGGCGATCATGCCCTTTTGTTCGGTATAGGGGGCGTTTTCGATGGTGCCCACCTGATAAAAGAAGGCGGACAGTTTCCGGGAAGCGGTGACGGCAGGGTCCAGGTTGCGCAGGGCGCCGGCAGCGGCGTTCCGGGCGTTTTTCAGGGGTTCCTGGGCCGTTTCGTTGTATTTTTTCAGGGTGCTCAGGCGCATGATGCATTCGCCCTGCACTTCAATTTTGCCTTGCCACGGAATGGACAGGGGCACGCCTTGCACCGTTTTGGCCTGGGGCAGGATGGCTTCGCCCACTTCGCCGTTGCCGCGGGTGGCAGCCTGAATGAGCTTTCCGTTTTCATAAGTTAGGTTCAACGTGAGCCCGTCAAATTTGTATTCAATGCCATACTGCAAAGGAGGCAGATTGCCTTCCTGAGCATGCAGCTTTTCAACCCGGTCAAACCAGAGGGCAAGTTCTTCTTCCGATTGGGCCTTGTCCATGCTCCACAGTCGGGAAATGTGGCGGTGTTCTTCAAAGCCCTTCAACGGTTCTCCGCCTACCCGATGGGAAGGGGAATCGGGCAGAACGATGCCTGTTTCCTGCTCCATTTTCAGCAGTTGGTTATACAATTGATCCCACTGGGCATCGGAAATAAGCGGATTATCCAGCACATAATAGGCATGGGCCGTTTTGTTGAGATAATCCACCAGCTCCTGCATGGAAGCAAATTCAGGCATTTTTCAATACCCCTTTCAGGTTTCGATTTTTACAATGGGTGCAATGGAAAGGGAAAATTCCCGGGTGCCGTAGGCGGTAAAGGCAATCTGGATGCGGGCATCGGCGCCGCTGCCGGTAACCTGCTGCACGGTGCCTTCGCCGAATTTCCGGTGCAGCACTTTGTCGCCGGGCTTAAAGAGGGCGTTCGTCTGCAAAGCGCGGGCAGGAGAGGGTGCAAAGCCTTTCTGCACGCCGGGGATGTTCAAAGCCGCCGGGCGGCCGGCGGTCATGCCGGGGGTGCCGAAGGAAAGGTTCCGGGGGGCATACTGGGCAGGCCGCGGGGCAGGGGATGAGGGTGCAGGCCGGGCGCCGGAGGCCCATTCTTCCTGAATGAGCCGGCCGGGGATTTCCTTAAGGAACAGTGAAGGAGCGTTGTGGGTGATCTGGTTATAGAGCATGCGCCGCCTGGCAAAGGAAAGATACAGCCGTTTCTTGGCCCGGGTGATACCCACATAACACAGCCGGCGTTCTTCCTCCATTTTGTTTTCTTCGGTGATGGAGCGCATGGAGGGGAAAATGCCCTCTTCCATCCCGGCCAGGAACACATCGTCATATTCCAGGCCCTTGGCGGAGTGCAGCGTCATGAGGGTAACGTACTGGGGTGCATCCTCCTGCCGGTCCAGATCGGTAACCAAAGACACATTTTCCAGAAAGGCTTCCAGGGTTTTGTCCTGGCTTTGCTGTTCAAATTCCTTGGCAGCACCGGCAAATTCCATCAGGTTTTCCAGCCTTGTCTGGGCCTCTTCGCTGTCTTCAATTTCAAATTGTGCCTTCAGCCCGGTTTCGGAAAGCATGGTATCCACAAATTCCGAAAGGGGCAGGGTGTCCTTGAGCATGGTCAATTTCATCAGCAGCATGGAAAAAGAAGCAATGCTCTTTTTCGCCCGGCTGGAGATGGTATCCGGCGGATCGGAAAGGACGGAAAAGAGGGGCATTTCTTCTTCCCGTGCGTATTCCTGCAGGGCGGTGACGGTGGTATCGCCGATGGAGCGCTTGGGGGTGTTGATGATGCGGGTGAGGGATACGTCATCTGCCGGATTTACCACCAGCCGCAGGTACGCCAGGGCGTCCTTACTTCCTTGCGGTCGTAGAACTTGGTGCCGCCGAACACCCGATAGGGGATGCCTGAGCGCATGAACATTTCTTCCAGCACACGGCTCTGGGCGTGGGTGCGATAGAGCACCGCCACTTCGGAAAGGGATTTGGCGGCCTTTTGCAGTTTTTTGATGGTGAGGCAGATCCAGGCCGCTTCTTCCCGTTCGTCCCCGGCGCTGAAGAGACGAATCTTGTCCCCCTCTTCTTTGTCCGTCCACAGGGCTTTTTCCTTGCGGCCGGTATTATGGGCGATCACCTGATTGGCGGCGTCCAGAATATTGGCGGTGGAGCGGTAGTTCTGCTCCAGCTTGATGACGGTGGCATCGGGAAAATCCTGCTCAAAATCCAGAATGTTGCGGATATCTGCCCCGCGCCAGCCGTAGATGGATTGGTCGTCATCGCCCACCACGCAAAGATTACGGCTGTTTTGGGTCAGCAGGCGCACGAAAGTATATTGCGCCTGATTGGTGTCCTGGTATTCGTCCACGTGGACATAGGTGAATTTCTGACGGTAGTATTCCAATACCGGCGGATGCTCCACAAACAGCTGTAATGCGCAAAGGAGCAGGTCGTCAAAATCCAGGGCATTGGCGTTTTTCAGTCGCTCTTCATAATAGCGCATCACATCGTGAATCTGCTGGGAGCGGTAATCCCGGGGAGATTCCTGGAACCATTCGTCGGGGGAGAGCATTTTGTTTTTTGCGTCGGAAATTTTTGCCCGGATTTCCCGGGGAGGCAGCTGCTTTTCGTCGTAATGAAGGGCTTTCAGGGCGTCTTTGATCACCCGCTGCTGGTCGTCCTCGTCATAGATGGTGAAGGACCGCTGATAGCCGATTTTTTCAATATCCCTGCGCAAAATGCGCACGCAAACAGAGTGGAACGTGCCCAGCCACATTTCGTCCACATCGCTGCCCACCAGCCTTTGCACCCTGTCCTTCATTTCCCGGGCAGCTTTGTTGGTAAACGTCAGCGCCAGAATGTGCCAGGGCGCCACGCCCTTTTCGATCAGATTGGCAATGCGGTAGGTGATGGTGCGGGTTTTGCCGCTGCCGGCACCGGCCAGGATCAGCACCGGGCCTTCCAGCGTTTCGGCGGCCTTTCTTTGCATGGGGTTCAGTACAGATAAATTCATGAATTTCCTCTTTCTCAGTTGTATGGTGAACGGCAAAAATTTGCCATAATAACCTATAATAATTATAGCATATTCCGCCATCAAAAAAAAGCGCCGCAGGCAAATTTCCTGCAGCGATTGGGCGTATTGTATCAGGCCTTGGCTTTCTGGCCGATTTTGTTTTCCGTGCCGTTCTTCAGCCGTTCGATATTGGCCCTGTGCCGCCATACGCCAAGGGCCAGCAGCACAAATGCCCACAGGCCAAAGGGCCAGATGCCGGCGGTGATGGTGACAAGGATGAAGAAGATGAACAGCATGGTCATGCTGCCCAGAGAAATATAGCGGGTGAAATAAATGACGGCCAGGCAGATAACGATGGCAATCAGCCCCTGCCACCAAAACGTGAGCAGCACGATGGCAGCGGAGCAGGCAATGCCCTTGCCGCCCTTGAAGCCAAAGAAGATGGGCCAGTTATGCCCCAGCACTACGCACAGACCGCCCACCATGGCGCCGTTCATGCCCAGCAGCAGATGGCCGATCATCACGGCGATGGAAGCCTTGATGAAATCGCCCAGAAACACAATGGCACCGCCCTTGAGGCCCAACACACGCAGAGCATTGGAAGCGCCGGTATTTTTGCTGCCCTCGGAGCGGATATCGTGGCCCAGCTTATTGGCAACCAGAATGCCGGTAGAGAAGCTGCCCAGCAAATAAGCAGCAATGGCAACCAGAAGATATTTCAGAATTTCAATCACGGTTTGGCGTCCTCCTTTTTCTTTTCCCGCAGCGAGAAACGGATGGGCGTTCCTTCAAAGCCGAAGGCCTTGCGGATGCAGTTTTCCAGATAACGCTGATAGGAAAAATGCATCAGCACTTCGCTGTTGATAAACAGGGCGAAGGTGGGCGGGCAGGTGGCCGGCTGGGTGGCGTAGTAGATTTTCAGCTTGCGGCCCTGGATCACCGGGGGCTGCAGCGCCATCTGGGCATCGCCCAGCACATCGTTCAGCGCACCGGTGCCGATGCGGCGGCTGGCCTGCTCATACACTTTGTTCACTTCAGGCAGCACGTTCTGGGCACGCTGGCCGGTGAGGGCGGAAATGAAGAGCACGGGGGCATAATCCATGAATTTCAGATCTTCCAGCACCTGCTTCTTATACTTTTCAAAGGTGCCGGTTTCCTTATCCAGCGCATCCCATTTGTTCACGATCACCACGGCGGCCTTGCCTTCTTCGTGCACCATGCCGGCAATGCGGGCGTCCTGTTCGGTGACCCCTTCCTGGGCATCAATCAGCATCAGGGCAACGTCGCAGCGCTTGATGGCGGCAATGGAGCGGATCACGCTGTAGCGTTCCAGGGATTCGTCTTCAATGGCACGCTTGCGGCGGATGCCGGCGGTATCGATGATGTTATAGCGGGTGCCGTCGGGGCCGGT
>JAFSBN010000015.1 GCA_017437265.1 Clostridia bacterium | reverse complement strand
CCATCACCAGGGCCAGCAGCATAACCAGCATCTTTTTCATAATCATAATTCCTCCGTCTGTTTTCATTTAGTTTATCGCTTTAGTGCGCTAAACTGATAGCATAATAACATCCCCTCCCCCTTCTGTCAACCCCTCCGCAAGGGAAAAACAGGGAGAATACAGCAAAAAAACAAAAAGCGCAGAAGAAGCGCTTTTTTGCCCGGGTTATTGTTTTGTGAAATACTTCATAGCCGCATCGTACATCATCACCAGCCCGGCGCTGAGCAAAACGCCCCCCACAATATCGCTGAACCAATGCACCCCGGCCAGCAGCCGCCCCAGTACCATAAAAACGGTGAACAGGGACAGAATTGCCCCCATCAGCCGCTTGCCCCCCGGATGCTTTATGCGCTGATTCCATTGCAGCATGGCCGTCGGCATCACGCAAAGAACAAGCAAGGTGGTGGAAGAAGGGTAGGAGGCTTCCAGAAAGCCATCGATCAACACCGGGCGGTAATTTACCGGGTATTTTTCAAACAGCAAATAGGCCGCCAGCAGCACAAGATAAAAGCCGCACAACACCAGAATGCCGGCATCCACCCGGGCAAGCTTTTTCCGCTTTATCCACTGCACAAGGCCCAGCACCCCAAAGGAAAAGGCCACCCCCACCGGCACCAGCCCCAGCCAATCCGTGATGTGGTACAGGGCCATGTGCACCCCGGTGATTTCATGCACCGCCCCATTCAGCCCGGCAAGCCCCACGCAGGATGCCCGGGGGCCGATGGCCTGCACATCCAACATGCACACCGCCGCCGTCCAAAGCCCGAACAAAACAAGCATAATCAGGGCCTGCAGCATTCTTTTTTTCGCATCTTTTTTCATCTTTTCCGCCTTCCTTTCATGCCTTGGGCTTTTCACCCCAAAACACCTTAGCGAAAAGCGGAATAAAACGCAAGAAACTTTTCGTCACAGGGATGATACGATTGGTGTCACGGCTTTTTCAGCAGCATCATGCCCTTGACCAATAGAAAAACGAACAGAAAAACCGCCGCATACGGGTGCCTGCCCAGGATGAACAAAAGGGCCGCCAGGACATTCACCGCCAGGGAAGCATTTTTCCCTTTTTCCAAAGAGGAAACGGCGCCGCTGCGCCGCAAAAGCGTGCACAGCCCCACCCCCATCATCAGCACCACCGCCGCCATATAGAGGATTTTCAGCCACGGGTTTTCGCCCGCAAGGCCCGTCAGGCTCACCGCCCGGACGAAATCCCCTTCCTGCCTGCCAAACAGCGGCAGGAAAAACAAAAGCCCGGCACTTATATCCATCCACCCAAAGGCCACCGCCCGGATGCGTGCTTCCTTTTGCCGCACATCCTCCCCGGCCACGGATAAAAGCTCCTCCCCGGAAAGAAGGGCATCCACCGTCACTTGAAAATAAACGGCCAGGGCCTTGAGAGAATCAATGCTGGGGTAACCCCGGCCCGATTCCCATTTGGAAACAGCCGTCCGGGATACATACAGGGCCGCTGCCAGTTCTTCCTGCGTTAAGCCCTTTTGCTTTCGCAATTCCTGTAATTTTTCGTTCAGTTCCATGATGACCGCACTTTCTGAAATTCGTTTTTTTTCATTCTAACACAGCAATAAAAAAACACAAGCCGAATATATAGCTATTCTTTCCTTCATCCATCTGCCAAATGGGATGCGTCGAAGGGCCGCTGCCCTTCGACTGTAATCCGCAGGGGTGGCTTTGCCGCCCCGAGGGCCAAACCTGCCGCTGCCTGTGGCAGATGAAGGCAGGTGAAGGCCCAATGAGGCACAGAGTTCATGCCGCTTGTGCGGCAATGAACGACAATGCCGAATTGTGAGCAGGCGCCCATGGCGCTTCCTCT
>JAFSBN010000198.1 GCA_017437265.1 Clostridia bacterium | reverse complement strand
TGCTGGGCGACCACAGCTACACCGTAACCGAAGTGAACGACGGCAAAGCCGGCTACACCTACAGCGAAGCAGAATACGAAATCATCGTAACGGTAACCGATGCTGGCGACGGCACACTGGATGTGACCTACACCGTGAACGGCGAAACGGACACCGAAATCGCTTTCGAAAACGAGTACGCGGCGGATGCCACCATCACCATCAGCGGTGAAAAGACGGTGGGCGGCGAAAAGCCTGAAGCAGACGAAGTGTTCACCTTCCAGCTGAAGGATGCGGACGGCAAGGTGCTGCAGGAAGTGAAGAACGACGGCAGCAGCATTACCTTCGAAGAAATTCCCTACACGCTGGCAGATGCAGGCAAGACCTACACCTACACCATCCAGGAAAGCACCGAATGCAATGAACAGTACCTGACCGACGGCAGCGTGTACACCGTGCAGGTGGCCCTGACGGATAAGGGCGACGGTACGCTGAGCATTGAATGGACGCTGGAAAAGGATGGGGAAGCGGCAGAAAAGATCGCCTTTGACAACACGCCTCTGAGCCATCTGGACATCGAAAAGACGGTGATCGGCAGAGCCGGCGATCAGGAAAAACTGTTTGCCTTCAAGGTGACCCTGACGGACGAAGATGGTAAAGCACTCAAGGGAACATTCCCTGTGGAAGGCGCCAATGTGACAAGCATCGAAAGCGGCAGCTACCTGCACCTGAAGCACGGCGAAAAGGCCACCGTCAAGTGCCTGCCTGTGGGCACGAAGTACCTGGTGGAAGAAGACGAATACACCGCCTTTGAAACCGAAGCCAAGAACGCGGAAGGCGCAATCACGGAAGAAGGCAGCAAGGCCGAATTTGTGAACACGCTGAAGACGGTGAGCTTCTCTGTGACCAAGGAATGGCAGGGCGGCGACAACGGCCTGATCACGCTGACGCTGTACGAAAACGGCAAAAAGATGGAACCCCAGCCCACGTACACCGAAAGCAACAATGTGTACAGCTACACGAACCTTCCTCAGTACACGGAAGAGGGCAAGGCCATTGTGTACGCAGCCAAGGAAAAGTACATGGACGGCTACATGACCATCTACCGCAACATTGCCCCCTACGCCCAGGAAACGGACATGATCTACAATGGCGGCACCATTGTGAACAAGGCCGTGACCAGCTTCCATGTGCAGAAGGTATGGGAAGGCCTGGCGGAAGATGAGGAAGCGCCGGAAATCACGCTGACGCTGTACTGCAACGGCGAAAAACTGGACAAGAAGACCCCCACGCCCAATGAAGACGGCTGGTACATCTGGCACAACCTGCCCCTGACCTACAAGGGCGAAGCGGCGGAATACACGGTGGTGGAAGAACCTCTGGACGGCTTCACGGTGAGCTACGGTGAAGCAGCAGAAGGCGAAGAAGAGCCCACCTGCGCCAGGGACTACGGCACCATCGTGAACCGGAAGATCCCCAGGACCGGGGACGAAAGCAACATCGGGTTGTGGATCGGCCTGACGGCCCTTTCCGGATGCCTGTTCATCCTGCTGATGAAGAAGCGGAAGGAAGCATAAACCGAATAAAGATAAACAAAGAAAAGCCGGGGAATAATCCCCGGTTTTTTCGTGCAAAAAAAATGAATGGTTGTTATATTAAGAAATGAAGGAATCCAAAGTCTGCGTCACTTTCTCAGCTTTCGGGCGATGGGCTTCTCGAAAAGGTGGGTGATCAGGCCGGCGAGCAGGATGGCGGCCAGGAAGCAGATGAAGATGTATTTCACCTGCCAGGCATATTCGCCCATCATCCAGGGTGTATCGGTCTGGTGGGGGATGAAGTTCCATTCCTTGATACGCACGGCCAGAAACTGGTGCCAGATATAAAACTGCAGGGAGATGGCGGAAAGGAAGGCCATTAGCCTGTTGCCCAGCAAAAAACGCAGTGCAGGCAGGCTGAACGCAGCGGCGATCATGGCAACAGCCAGAAGGATGGTAAAGGGGAAGCGCTGCTGCAATTGGCCCAGACGGATGCGGTCATAGCCGTTGAGCCCTGCCTGCTCTTTCAGGATGGAAACGATCAGGCAGGCGCACAGAACGAAAATGACGGTGAAAAACAGTTTGGTTTTGCTGTCCGGGCCGTCCTTGCCCATTTTTCTGTGCATGCCGGAAAAAATGGAGGCTGCCAGAAAGCCGTTGGCATATACGTCCAGAAAGGCAGGCAATTGGTTGATGTAGAGGCTGTTGTCGGAAAGGGTGGAGGCCGCATACCGATAAGCAAAGGCAATGGCCGTCATCACACCCCAGGTGAGCACGGGCTTTTTCCGGAAAAGGCGGCCCAGCAGGGGAAAGAGCACATAAAACTGCATTTCCACCCCCAGCGTCCAAAGCACGCCGTTCAGGGGCGTTTGCTGATAACTGAAGGGGAAGAGGGTGTGGGTGAAGGTGAGGTGGGCCAGCAGGTCCTTCGCGGCATCGACGGCGGAGATGTATTTATGCTCCGCCAGCGCCAATACGAAGAAGAACAGGATGCATAAAAGATAGCTGGGCAGGATGCGGATGAGCCGGTTTTTGTAAAAGGTGAGCGGTTTTTGCAGGCTGCCTTTGGCGTTTGCAAAGGGCAGATACAAAAGAAAGCCGCTCAGCAGCATCAGCCCGTCCACCCAGATATAGCCAGAGCGCAGCAGAAAATCCAGGCTGATCACCCGTCCGCCGATATACAGCGTGGGGGAGAGCCAGCCCTGCTGCCAGATGTGATACCAGCCCACCAGAAATACAAAAATAGCCCGGAAGCCGTCCAACACGTCCAGATGCTTTTGATCAACAGGCTGAGAAAAAGATTGGAGATGAATGCGCATTCTTTCCATAATAAGTGCTGCCTTTTTTGATTTGAAAAGGGCATGCGTCTTGATGGGACACATGCCCTGTATACTTGATGATTATTCTTCCGCTACACGGGTGAGGCGGTAGTAAGTGTTTTTCTTTTCGTGGAGCAGCGTGGCGTTCTTTTCCGTCAGGCGCATCACGTTGTAGGTGTAGGAAAGGTCGTCTTCCCGGTCGCCGATGGACAGGCCGTAGAGGGTGGCGTTATAGTAGTATTCCCGGCCGTCGATATTGCAGGTGCCGTCTTCACGGAATTCGAAAACATAGCCCTTGTCCGTTTCCCATTTGCCCATCAGGTTATACACGGTACGGTCCATTTTCTTTTCGGCCACGTCTGCATAATCCGTAATCTGTTTATAGTACTTCAGCGCTTCAAAGGGCTTCTTTTCGTCGGAGTACAGCTGGTTGGCGTACTGGTAGCAGGCTTCCCTGTACAGGGAGGGAATTTCGGCGTACTTTTCGGAAAGCTCATCCTGCCAGAAGGGGGCCAGAATTTCCACCACGGATTGATAATCTTTGGCTTCCGTGGCGGCCTTGGCCATACGGTAAGCTTCGGCGTAGTAAAGATCGGCGCATGCTTCGGCCTTTGCCTTGGCGTCCTTGATATCCCCGGCCTGGGCATAAAGCCGGGCGGCTTCGGCCAGATCGCCGTCGTTTTCGGCCACCAGAGCGGCCTGATAGGCATATTCGCCCGCCCGCTCCTTGGCATCCAGATAACCGGAGACGGACAGGAAAAGATCGGTGGCTTCCTTGGTGTTGCCTGCTTCTGCCAGGGCGAGGGCCTGCTGGTAGACACAGTCTTTCGCCTGTTCCTTGCTGTCGGCATAATCGCCCAGCAGTTCGAAGCTGTTCTGGGCCAAGGTAAGCTCGCCCCTGGCTTTCTGGTCCAGCGCCATCAGGTACTGGGCCTTGAGGATGTATTCGGCGCTGTTCATGTAGCCGTCCAATTCTTCCAGTTTTGTGACGGCATCGGTATACTGGGCCTGATCGATGAGGGAAATGGCGTAGCCGTAACGGGCGTTGATCAGTTCGTCATCGCTGTTTTTGTAGCCCTGCAGGGCCTGGAAAAGCTGCATGGCAGCCTCCCAGTTGCGTTCATTGGCATAGGCGATGGCCTGTTCGTAGCGCAGCTGGTTGGCATGATCATCCACGTCCTTATAGCCGGGGATGGTGAGCAAAAGCTGCAGTGCGGCATCCTTGTCTCCTTCTTCCAGGAGGGCCATGGCGGGCTGGTAGGTGCACTCCCTGCGGGCTTCCTGGGCTTCGGGCAGATCGGGCACCTGGTCAAAGAAGGTAAGGGCACCGTCGTAATCCCCTTCGTTCATCAGCGCTTCGCCCTGAAGGAAGATGCACTTGTCGTGCAGTTCCTGAGCATCTTCATAAGCGGAGATTTTGCTGAACATTTCCACGGCCCTGGCGTATTCGCCGTTTTCCATGGCATCCACGGCAGGCGCATACAGACAGCCGGTGGCACGGCGGAAAGCGTCGGAATAGTCGCCGGCCAGCAGGTAATATTCTGCGGCGGTGTCGTAATCCGCTTCGGCGTAGTATTGATCGGCAGCGGCGTAATAGGCCACCTGCAATTTCAGCGTGCTGTCCCTGTATTCGCCCAATTGTTTGAAATAATCCACGGCCAGCAGGTTATCGCCATTTTCCATGGCTTTCAGGGCAGGCTGGTACAGACATTCCTGGGCGTTGGTAGCAGATTCTTTATAATTTCCAAGCGCTATGAATTTCTCCCGGGCGTCGGCATATTCGCCGTTTTCCATCATGTCCATGGCCCGGTTGTAGTGGCACAGGGTGATTTTTTCATCGGCGTCCTGATAGCCGGGAGTTTGTTCGTAATAGGCAATGGCCTGTTCCCATTCGCCGGCGGCAAACTGCTTTTCGGCATAGACGTAGCGGGCCTCCCGGGCCTTTTCAGCGCTGTCTTTATAATCGGCCAGGGCATCGAAAGCGCTTTGGGCGGTGCGCAGGGAGGTGTAGGTGCCGCCGTTGAGAGCGGCAGTAGCGGACCGGTAATCGCATTCCAGGGCCATATCCGGAGCGTCTTTGTAATCTTCCAGGGCCAGGAACTGTTCCTTGGCGCTTTCGTACTGGGCATTGTCCAGGGAACGGTTGGCCATGTAATATTTGTAGGCGGGGATGCCGTGGAAATATACGCCGTAGGCCAGGCCCAGAACGAGCACCACGGAAACCACCACGCTGATGATGATCCGGCGGCGGCGGCGCTTTTTCTTTTGTTCCGCCTCTTTTTCTGCGGCCAGCCGCTTTTGTTCTTCCCGCTGGCGGTGCTGTTCTTCTTCCAGGGCGTTTTGCTGCTGGAAAATGATTTTTTCAACGGCCGCTTCGTTGAACTGGGTGAAGATATCGTGCTTGTCCCTGTGGCAGCGGCGGCAGGCATCTTCCCGGGGGGCATTGGCCCGGCCGCACACGCACACCCACACATTGCCCTGATCGCTGGGATAGCAGGCGGCATCGTGGCCGGCCAACTGCTGCATCACCTGCAGCCGCTGGCCCTTGAGCACGGGAGAGGGCACAAATTCGGTGGGGGAGGCTGCGCCCCGGCGCCACACCGTGCCATCTTCGTACCACACCTTTTCGATCAGCACTTCCATGTCCTGGGCATACACGGCATCCTCTGCCGCCATTACGGCTTCAAAGGCATGATGAGAAGGCGCATCCAGCCCCTGAATGCGTTCCACCTGACGGGCATACAATTCTCCTTCCCGGTCGTAGCAAAGCAAACACACCTGAATGCTTTTTACGTCCTTTTCGGAAAGATTGTATATCTCCATGGTGAGAACGGGGTATTCCTGGGTGGGCATTTTGCAATGCCACATTTCTACCGGGCAGGTCAGGTCGATCCGCATGGGTGAAACGCCTCCTGAATGTAAATGAAGAAATCAGTGATAATTTGTTTGAAATCAGCGGTTGAGGAACAGCTGCATTTCCTGCAGTGCATCATCCCGGAAGGTGAGGTGCAGCATAGCCACTTCGCCGTCCAGGCTGACGGTGTAGGCGATGGTATCCACATCGGTACCGTAGGTGATCACGCCGTAGGGGGCATTTTCGCCGTCGCCGTACAGCAGCACGCCGCTATCCAGCAGGCTGCCTTCGCTGTGGCGGAAGCGGAAGATCACGGTGTCCAGATAATCGCCGATGCGCAGACCCCGGGGGCCTTCCAGCACGTCATCGTTGATGGACAGGCTGTAGACGGAGCGGAACTGCTTGTTTTCGTCGTATTTGGAAACCAGGGAAATGCCGTTCCATTGCATCAGGCGGATGAAGGTGCCGTCGCTGTCGGGGGTCCATTCATCCACGGGGGCAGCGCCCAACACACCGATGGCCTTTTCGGGGGTGAGGGAATAAAAATCAAGGCCTGCGAAAACCAGATCTTCCCGGCAGAAGGGATCCAGATCCGTGCCCACCTGGGAGGAGGGATAGGCGAAATATTCTTCGCTTTCCTGCACCAGGGCGGAATCGCTGATTTCGGTTTCGGTTTCTTCTGCGGTCAGCAGCGCATCGGCGGTGAAAAGGGAAATCTGCTGGATGGCACCCTGATCCAGGGCATAGGTGATGCCGGCCTTCACAATGCCGTCCGCCTGCCAGTTATAGACAACATAGGTCACTTCCTGCACCCGCTGACCGTCCCGCAGGGCATAGCCCAGGCAAATTTCAGGCTCTGCACCCCGGAAGGCCAGGGTGGCCTCGTAATAGGTGCCCTTCAGGGTGGGATTATCATTGGGATAGAGCTGGAAAATCATATCCAGCGTATCGCCCACCTTCAGGCCCCGCAGGCAAGCGGCATCCACACTCAGCCGGGCACCCAGCACATGGGTTTCGTCGCTGAGCGTCTGGGAGGAGAGGAAAATGTCTCCCAGGCTGGTCTGGGCCAGATAAGTATCCTGTCCGTTTTCAACGATCTGGCAGCCTTCGGTTTTCACCTGTTCCAGCAGGCTGGTGTAAAACATTTCGATCTCTTCCAGAGAAAGGGCAGGGCTTTCGTCCACTTCCACAGCCAGGGCGGCAGGCAGAAGCATCAGGCAGCAAATGAGCAGTGCAAGCAGTTTTTTCATGGCGGTTCTCCTTTTCAAATGAGAAAAATTATAAATGGATTTCCTGAATGCCCTTTTCATCCACCAGTGCATAAATCAGCCGGGCAGGGGAGGGGGCAGATGGGGAAAAAGTGAGTGCGGAGAGAATGTTTTTTTCGGCTTCGTCGGCGGAGGCAGCGCCGGATGCATGGAGAATAGCGATTTCGTCACCTTTTTCCACCCGGTCGCCAATGCGCTTTTTCATGATGAAGCCCACGGCAGGGTCGATGATATCATCCTTGGTCATGCGGCCGGCGCCCATCTTCTGGGCGGCCATGCCAAGGGCTACGCCGTCCGTTGCCGCAAGCCAGCCGCTTTCCTTTGCCAGCACAGGCCGGATGCAGGGGGCTGTGGGCAGGAGGGAGACATCATCGCACACATCGGGCAGGCCGCCCTGGGCCTTTATCATTTCCTTCAGCTTGGCAAGGCCTGCGCCGTTTTCAATGGCGGCAGTCAGCTTGTCGTTTGCTTCCTGTTCGTTTTCGCACAGCCCGGCATTGATCAGCATCCGGCTGCCAAGGAACAGCGCCACATCCTTCAGCGGCCCCTGCACCTTGCCCTGCAGAATTTCCACCGCTTCCTTTACTTCCAGGGCATTGCCCACATGGGAACCCAGCGGCTCTTCCATGCCGGAAATAACGCAGGAAACAGGACGGGAGAGGATTTTGCCGATCTGCACCATGGTTTGGGCCAGGTGCACCGCATCCTGCAGCGTGGGCATCAGGGCACCGGAACCTACCTTCACGTCCAGCACGATGGCCTTGGCACCGGAGGCGAACTTTTTGCTTAAGATGCTGGAGGCGATCAGGGGAACAGAATCCACCGTGCCGGTCACGTCCCGCAGGGCATAGAGGCGCTTGTCGGCCGGGGCCAGATTCTTGCTTTGCCCCACCACGCAGCAGCCCACCTGCCGCACAATGTTTACAAATGTTTCTTCATCCAATTCCACCTGCATGCCGGGGATGCTTTCCAGCTTGTCCACCGTGCCGCCGGTGTGGCCCAGGCCGCGCCCGCTCATTTTCAGCACCTTGCCGCCGCAGGCAGCAACCAGAGGCGCCAATACCAGCGTGGTGGTATCGCCCACGCCGCCGGTGGAATGCTTATCCAGGGGAATGCCGCCCACATCCGGCTGCAGCATGGCGCCGCTGCGGGCCATGCAGTCGGTGAGGCAGGCGGTTTCCTGCATGTCCATGCCGTTGAGACGGATGGCCATCAGCAGGGCAGCCAATTGATAATCCGGCAGCGTACCTTCTGCTGCCCCCTGCACAAAGAAGCGGATTTCCTCCTTCGTCAGGGCCATTTTCTTTTTCTTGTGTTCAATGACAGAAAGAATATCCATAGCCGTGTACCTTCCTTTTTTGTGGTATATCCCTTCCTTATTAAAATGAGCCAAGTGTAGTATAACATACTTTATTTCAATCGTAAAGCAAACTGACACAGAAAAATGAAAAAAATCGTAATAAACTTAGAAAAAAAGCTTGACCTTGTAACAAAAATGTAATAGAATACAAAAGAAGGATTGTATCTTTCACCATGATATGAATATTTGGCAGCCGATAGAACTGCCATAGATGGATTCCTGAACGAAAAGGAAACGGATGGGGTGTCATTTCTTATGAAAAAAATGGGTGGACTTGGAAAGCTGATTACGCTGGTGCTGCTGGCCGTGATGGCCGTGGCCCTGTTTCCTGCTGCCGATGCAGCGGCTGAAACCCAGTACGGTTATCTGATCATCAATAATGATTCGGTAAACCGCGTGGTGAATTTCCGCCCCAAGCCCGGCACCACTGATTACATCACCCGCTTGCCTGAAGGCCTGGTGATGGAAGTGCTGGGCGTGACCACAAAAAACGACGTGCGCTGGTACCAGGTGTCCCGGCTGTCCGATGGCCGTGTGGGCTATATCCACGGCGATTTTCTGCATGAAATGAATGCTTCCGAAGTGGATGCATGGGTGCAGGCCGGCACGGATGTTTTCCCGTCCTATGCTTCCAGCACGCCCCAGCCTACCGCTGCCCCCACTGCAGCTCCCACCACGCCTCCCTCCGCCGGCAGCAAATACATCCGCCTGGTAAAGGATAAGGTGAACATCCGCAAGACGGCCAACGGCTCCGTGCTGACGGGCCCCATGGATTCCAAGATGCCGGTGGATACGGTGCTGGAATATTTTGAAGGCCCCACCGAAAAAATCGGCGGATATAACTGGGTGCTGATCAACTATCAGGGCATCGTGGGCTATGTGCGCAGCGACTGCTATGTGTATTGCGATGAATACGGCAAGGAAGTGAGCGCCCCCTCTTCCCCCATTGCGCCCAATGTGCCCACCGCTTCCCCCGTGCCCGGCCAGATGGGCAATATCCGCACCACCGCCGGCCAGGTGAACCTGCGCAAGGATACCTGGGGCACTGCCATTGGCCGCATTGCCGAAAAGGGCACTGTGCTGCCCTACTACGGTACCAAGATTGACGAAGACGATTTCTCCATCTGGTTCTATGTATATGACGCCAAAACTAATCAGTACGGCTATGTTTTGAGCACCTTTGCCGAAACCACCGACCAGACCGGCACAGCCACTCCTGCCCCCACCCAGGCACCTGTGACTACCGGTTACCTGGCTACTTCCATGGATTATGTGTGGATCCGCAATGCCCCCAAAGCCGGCGCTGATACCGTTGGCAAGATTTCCAAGGCCTACACCGTTCTGACCCAGACCGGCGCCAAAGTGGAAGGCGATCCCTACGACTGGTATCCTGTCATGACGGCAGACGGCACCCGCGGCTATATCCGCAGCGATTGTATTGAAGAACTGGCTGCCTGGCAGGTGGATTATTACACCAAGTACGGCGTGTGTCCCACGCCCACCCCGGCCCCTGCCACGCCCCGTCCTGGCAACAGCAGCTATATCATCACCACCGATGACGACCTGTGGGTGCGCACAAGCCCCAGCAAGAAGGCCTCCGTTCTTAACGGCGACACCCAGCTGGACAAGGACTATGTCACCGAATTCTACGCCACCGAAAGGGTAAGCGGCGTTACCTGGTATAAGATCATGATCGGCAATCAGTCCGGTTGGGTGCACGGCAGTTTCGTCCGTGTGATGACCAATGCGGAATACGATCAGTGGCTGGGCCAGCAGCCCACCCCCACGCCCAAGCCCACCGCTACGCCCTTGCCCGATCCCTCCACCTTCAGTGATATGGCCATGACCACCACCACCAAGGTGAAGCTGCGGGCCAATCCTTCTGCTAATTCCAAGGAACTGACCATGCTCTACAATGAGGGCACCAAGCTGACCTACCTTGGCAATTATGCCCAGGACGAAAGCAAGCAGTTCTACTGGTTCAACGTGAAATACGGCAGCCTTTCCGGCTGGATGCACGGCGATTTCGTCCGTGTGCTGACCGTGGAAGAAAAGAAGATGTATGAACTGGCCGGCAATCCCGATGCGCCCCAGGAAGCCACCTATCGTAAGCTGAGCCTGGGCTCCACCGGCGAAGATGTGCAGGCCCTGCAGAACAAGCTGGTGGAAAAGGGCTATCTGGATGCTCAGTATGTGACCGGCACCTATCAGACGGCTACCGAAGATGCCGTGAAGGCCTTCCAGAAGGCCAACAAGCTGGCTGTGGACGGTATTGCCGGAGACCAGACCCAGCATGCCCTCTTTGGCACCGTGCCCGAAGGCTATTACACCGGCAGCACCGTTACCCCCGTGCTCTATCCTGTGGAAAAGAGCGACTGGTGGACGGGTGATATCAACAAGCTGTGGGCTGTGGGCACCAAAGCCATCATCACCGACGTGAAGACTGGCATTTCCTTCCGTGCCCAGCGTCTCTACGGCGATAACCACGCTGACGCTGAGCCTGCCACCACCGAAGATACCGAGGCTATCTGCCGCATCTTTGGCGTGAATAATCCTCAGGAAATCTCCGACCGTGAACAGGAACTGCAGTCCTATCGCCGCCGCCCCCTGTGGGTCACCATTGGCAACCGCACCTTCTGCGGCTCCATGTATGGCATTCCCCATAACTATGACGGCGACCGTATCCCCGATAACAATTACAACGGCCAGTTCTGCGTGCACTTCACCAACAGCATGACCCACGGCAGCAAGGATAACCCTGCCAAGGTGGACGTGGATAATGCCAAGAACGGCTGGTATGGCCATCAGAGCGCTATCGAGGACGCCTACAAGCAGTCCCAGAGCGGCTGGAAAGATAAGTAAAATATGAGAAAAATCGATGTATTGATCATCGGCGGAGGCGCAGCGGGTATGGCCGCTGCGCTTTCCGCATCCGGAAATGGGAAAAGTGTGGCTGTACTGGAAGGTGCTCCCCGGGTGGGCAGGAAACTGCTGGCCACGGGAAACGGCCGATGCAATCTGATAAACATGAAGGATGCCCCCTACTACGGCGAGGGCGACTTTGCCAAAGAAGTGCTGCACCGCTGCGGCAAGGAAGAAGTGCTTGCCTTTTTCCACAGGCTGGGCCTGGTGACCCGGGAAGAGGACGGCGGCAGGGTGTATCCCGGCTGCGGCCAGGCAGCGGCTGTGCTGGACGTGATGCGAAAAGCCATGGACCGGCAGGGCGTGACTGTGATTTGCGATGCAAAAGCGGAAAAAATTGAAAAAATAAACGGCGCTTTTCGTGTTTTTGCCGGGGAAGAGGCGTTTGATTGCCGGAGGGTGATCGTTGCCTGCGGCGGCATGGCCGGCGGCAAACTGGGCCATGACGGCGGTGCCTATGCATTGCTCACCCGTTTGGGGCATACACTCAAAAAGCCGCTGCCGGCGCTGGTGCCTTTGCTTTCGGAAAAAGGGGCGGTAAAAGGTCTGAGCGGCCTGCGTCTGCCTGCTGTGCTTACTTTGTGCGACGGAGAAAGGCCGGTTGCATCTGCTGCCGGAGAAGCACTGTTTACCGATTATGGCGTCAGCGGCATTTGTGCCATGCAGCTCTCTGCACAGGTGCACGGGCTGAAAAGGCCGGTGCTGAAGATGGATTTTTCGCCCATGCTGGGCCTGGTTCCCTGCCGGTATGAGCGGATAAGCATACCGGACGAAAGAAAAACGTATGAAAGGATGCTGGCCTTTTTGAAGGAAAGGGAGGCACTTCTTTCTGGGGAAGATTTGCTGTGCGGCCTTTTTCCCAGGTTGCTTGCAGAAAAAATGCGGGGCCTTTCGCTGGAAAAACTGGCGGAAAAGCTGTGCGCTTTCCGGGTGCCGCTGACCGGCGTGCGGGGGTTTGAGTATGCCCAGGTGACAAGGGGCGGCATCTGTGCCGGTGAATTTGATACGGCCACCATGGAATCAAAAAAAATCCCCGGGCTGTATGCGGCCGGGGAAATGATGAATGTGGACGGCGATTGCGGCGGCTATAACCTGCTGTTTGCCTTTGCATCCGGCATGCTGGCCGGAAAAGCGGCAGCACAATAAAAGGAGGAATATCAAATGGCTTTTGTGAACCTGAACCCCGGCACTTTGCTGGCCCCTGTGCCTGCGGTATTGGTTAGCTGTGCACGCAAGGGGGAAAAGCCCAATGCGGTTACCATCGCCTGGGCCGGTACGGTGAATTCTGATCCGCCCATGTGCTCTATTTCTGTGCGGCCGGAACGCTATTCCCATGATATTATTGAAGAAACCGGCGAATTTGTGATCAATCTGTGCGGCGAAGAAAACCTGAAGGCTACCGATTGGTGCGGCGTGAAAAGCGGCCGGGATTTTGATAAATTCAAGGAATGCGGCTTCACGGCCCTTTCCGTTCCCGGCATGGAAGCAGCGCCGGCCATTGCCGAATGCCCCATTTATCTGGCCTGCAAGGTGAAGAAGGTGGAGCGGCTGGGCAGCCATGATATGTACATCGGGGAGATCGTCAGCATGGGCGTCAGTGACAAGCTGCTGGATGAATCCGGCCGCATTGATTACAGCAAGGCCAAACTGGTGGCCTATAACCACGGGGCCTATTATGCTCTGGGAGATGCGCTGGGGTTCTTTGGCTATTCTGTGGCCGCACCGGATGTGCTGGAAAGGCGCATGGCACAGCTGAAATGAAAAGGATAGAAACGGAACGGCTCATTTTGCGGCCGCTGACAGTGGCGGATGCGGAGGAGGTGTTTCTGTGGGCCGGGGATCCTGTTGTGAACCGGTATATGCCTTACCCTGTGCATCAGAGCGTGGAACAGACAAAGCAATGGCTGAGCACCCTGGGCGATAAGGACGAATTTGGCTTTTGCCTGAAGGAAACAGGGCAGGTGATCGGTTCAGGTTCCATAAAATATGTGGAAGAATATGACGCCTATGAATTGGGCTATAACCTGAACCGTGCCTTCTGGGGCAAAGGCTATGCCACGGAAGCGGCCAAAGCCATGCTGCAATGGGCATATGAACAGAGAAATGCACGGAAATTTATGGCCAGGCATGTTACAAAAAATACATCGTCCGGCAACGTGATCAGAAAATGCGGCTTTCAGTTCAGCCACTATGGCCAGTACAGCCGCTATGACGGCAGCGAAACATTTGACGCTACATACTACACCATGCAAATGAAATGACTTTCACTGTTGCTTGGGGAACGATGAGGGGTTTCACCCCTGCACCCCACCAGGGCCATCGGCCCTGGACCCAGAGGCGGATTTTCCTTGACTTATCCAACAAACTGTTTCCCGCTGAAGCAATAGGAAAAGAAAGCCTCCCTTGTGGTGGGAGGATTGTTAAGGAACAATTTGTCCTGCAGCGAATAAACGAGCATCCGTCGAAAATGACGGATGCTCGTTTACTTATGCGGTTCCAAAACGCAATGCATCGGAACGGTGCGTATAATTGCGCCCTCCTGAGAGCGTGGAAAACTGTTTTGGTTTGCTCAACAAATTAAAATCTTTCACTCCATCAAACTGTCAGTTTCTGTTCCTGATATTTTACTTTCCAGCTGTGAGTCAACTCATACGCAACTTTCATATTAGCAATCAGCTGCCTGCACTCTTCAAGACTTTCTCCGTTTGCAAGTTCCTCTCTGAAAAG
>JAFSBN010000197.1 GCA_017437265.1 Clostridia bacterium | reverse complement strand
GGGAACAAGGGAGAGGCACTTTTCCCGTCCTGCATCGGACAGGGCGAAAGATGCCAGCATCTCCCTGATTTTTGTGAATTCCAAAACCCGGAGGGCACGTTCATTCATGGTGAAAACTCCTTCCAAGTACAGTATACCTGTTTTTCATTTGTTGTTTCAAGAAAAAGAAAAGATAATTCAAAAACTGTTTACAGCCTTCAAACCCTGTTCACAAAACCCCGTCCATAAAGCGGCCAAGGTTTCCCTTTTCGGGGCCTTTGCTTTCGGGCGTTTTCCCTTGGCGCAGGGCCGCAAAATGGGCAAGAATTTGCTGCCGCTGCGCTTCCGTTTCGTTGGTAAAGGAAACAAGCCAGGAAACATCTTGGCATTGGGGCAGTTTTTCTGAAAGGTTCAAAGGGCTGTTTGCGTACAGGGGGATGATGCATTTTTCCGGCAGGCGAATGGGCAAAAGGGGATAGGGAACGCCCATCCGGTCCGTCAAGAAGGTGCCGTCCGTGCCGTTACCTTTATCGCAAAGGGCGCAGGATGCCCTTCCGTCTTTCAGGCCCATTTTGGTACGCATGGGGCAATGATTCAAAACCATCAGCCGGGTGCGGCCATAGACAGGCAGGATAAGCTCCATCCGGTTTTTCGGCAGGGAAGAAAGCAAGCTGCCCTTCATTTCCCGGGAAATCACGGCGGATGTGCAGCCAAGATGGGAAAGCATGTTCACTGTTTCCCCGTTCATCACCGGAATGCCTTCGCCGCAGGCGGCATTAGGGGCGTTCAGGCCCAGTTGCCCGGGGCTGGACAGGGTGAGGGAAACGCCATGTTCCGCCGCAGCATGCTGCAGGGCGGTTAAGGTGGCGTCATTGCATTGCACCGGCAGCGTCAGCCGGGCTTTTTCCGGGAAGGCTTTCAAAAGGGGCAAAAGGGCATCCGTCCGGTAGTCCCGGGGGGCAAACCACACTTCATCCGCCCCGTTGTGCAAAAGATGGGGAATTTCGTCGAAAAAAGGCGTGGAAACAATCAGCCGGGGAGAAAACGCAGCCTTTTCGGGCGGGGTAAAATCCGCCTTTTGGCTGCCCTCCACAAAATGATGGGCCATGCGGCTGTGGGCAAGAGCATCCAGCGCATCCCGCCTAAGCTGGTTCAGGGCGGAAACGGGCACAAAGGCGTTTTCCGTTTGCACATCCAATTTGCGCAACACAAAGGGCGTGCCGCCGGTTTTTTGCAAAGAGCGCAGGGCACTTTCTTCCGTCATGGGCTTTTGCCGGCTTTCGGCGCAAACATCGCCCACCACGGTTTCTTCGTTTTTTCCATCCGTCACCGTCAGCATCAGGGGGCTTTCGGGATAGGCAAACAGCGTGGCATCCACAGGGATGGAAAGGGCAGCGTTCAGCGCATCGCCCTCATAGGTTTTCCGGGCGGCGGAAAGCTGGCTTTCATCCTCGGTGCAGCGCACCGTATCGCCGATCTTTACCGCATCCCGCAGCCGCAGCGTGGCCATGCCGTTTGCCACATCCGGCCCGGAATAGCGCAAAGTTTGGGGGCCGATTTCCAGCCCGTCCCCGTTATGCAGGGGCCGCACAAGCTGTACATCGCACAACAATGCACCGGCCTTTT
>JAFSBN010000196.1 GCA_017437265.1 Clostridia bacterium | reverse complement strand
GCATGCCTTCACCTTCGGCCCGGCGCTGGTGCAAAAGGGCAATCACCTGGAAGTGGATACCGGCTATGGCTATAACCCCAACGGCCGGGAACCCCGCAGCGCCATCGGCCAGCTGGGCAAGCTCAGCTACGTGATGGTGATTGCCGAAGGCCGGGGGGAAAGCGTGGGCGTCACCCATCAGGAACTGGCGGATTTCATGTTCCTCCTGGGCTGCCAGGAAGCCTATAACCTGGATGGCGGCGGCACCGCTGCCCTTTACTACAACGGCGAATACTTTAACGACCTGGCCGGCAGTGAACGGGCCCTGAGCGATATTATTTACTTTGCCAGCGCCGTGACGGAGGAATAACGCCATGTACCTGTGGGAAGAAGCGGATTATATCTCCTTTCTGGGCCTTGATGTGTACACCTACGGGTTGATGTGCGCCCTGGGCGCCGGGGCCATGCTGCTGCTTTTGTGGTGCTTTGGCAAGGGGAAGAAGCTGCCCAAAGGGGCAGCGGCGCTTACCGGCGTATGCGCCATGCTGTTGGGTGCCTTCTGCAGCAAATTGTTGTTCAGCCTGTTTTCCTTCAATGTGGATGCTCCCTTTCTTGGCAAAATGAAGCCCGGCCTGTTTTCCGGCGGCGGCTATTCCATGATGGGGGCGCTGCTGGGCGGCTTTTTGGGGGCTGCCCTGGCCGGAAAAATGCTGAAACAATCCTCCTTGAAGTTCATGGATGTGTTTGCCCCGGCCTGCCTGGCCTTTGTGTTCTTTGCAAGGCTTGGGGAAATGTTTTACCCCGAATTTGCCGGCTTTGGCGTCAGCCGGCCCCTGATTTACGAATTTACCAAAACCTGGCCCATCGCCGTATCCGACGGCACGGAAAGCTATCTGGCCACTTACCTGATGGAAGCAATCTGCGCCCTTGTGATTTTGTTTGTGCTGGCCCGGGATGTGAAAAAGCAGGAAAGGGATGGCAACACCTTCGTTCTGTTCCTTCTGCTCTTTGGTGCCAGCCAGATCATTATGGAAAGCCTAAGGTATGACCGGCATATGAGCTATACCTTCATCCGCATGCAGCAGGTGCTGGCCATTCTGGTGCTGATCGGGGGGCTGATGTATGCCGCCCGGCGCAGCGGCAAAAGCAAAAAGCAAATGGGCCTTCTGCTTTTGATGATGGTGGTGATTTCCGTGCTGGGCGTGGCATTGGAATTCGCCATTGACCGTACCGAACTGAACCGCTATCTCTTGTACGCCCTGTTTGTGGTGCTGGTGGCCATCCCGGTGTATCTGGGTATGCGCTGCCGGAAAAAGGAGGCCTGATCCCATGGAAAAAGCACAGGTGGATCGTATCAACGAACTGGCAAGAAAAAAGAAAACCGTGGGGCTGACCCCGGATGAAGTGAAGGAACAGGAAGCCCTGCGCCGTCAATACATTGATGAATTCAAGGAAAACCTGCGGCTGACGCTGGATAACGTGTATATGGAGCAGGAAGACGGCACCTATAAGGTAGTTCCCTTTGTTCCTCAGGTGACCGGTCTTTCCGGCAAGAGCGTCAATTACAAGTCTATTAAGCTGACCTGGGATGCAGCAGAAGGTGCAGACGGTTATGTGATCTATCGCGCAACCAGCAAGACCGGCAGCTATAAGGCCATCAAAACCATTGAAGACGGCGCAGAAACCGAATTCATCCGCACCGGCCTGACCACAGGTTCCGCCTGCTACTATAAGGTGGTTGCCTATAAACTGATCGACGGCGAAAAGATTTATGGCGAAGCTTCGGCAGTGGTCTCTGCAAAGGCTCTGCCTGAAAAGGTCACCGGCGTAAAGGCAGATTCTGCCG
>JAFSBN010000195.1 GCA_017437265.1 Clostridia bacterium | reverse complement strand
AGTTCCGCTACTGGGTGCAGGGCCAATGGCCCTGCTGGGGGTTGAGGGGGTGAAACCCATCATGGTTCCTCATGCCTCAGCGGGAAAATAGTCTGCCAGATAAGACGAGAAACTTCCGCCACTGGGTCCAGGGGTGATACCCCTGGTCCGCTACTGGGTGCAGGGGTGATACCCCTGCTGGTGCAAATCAATAGATCATCTGTTCTGCGCCGTAGGGGAACACGGCCACAATTTCGTCTTCAATATAGATGATGGTATACAGGTTGCTGCCGTACACCCGGTAGTAGGTCATAAACTCGCTGACAGTACTGAGACGAATGGGATTCTGGGGGGTGCCGTAATAGAACATGCAGTTGGGGGATACCACGTAATCGTAGGTATCGGCCGTTTTGTTTTCAAAATTGGAGCGGCTGCCGGTATTGTAATCGCTGCCCAGATAGGAGATGGTGCCAAGGTCGGCCACCATGCGCCACTGATTGTTCTTGGTGTAGATATTGGTGATATAGCCGGCGGACACCCGGGTGCGCTTTTCACTGGGGCGGCGCTGGAGATAGATGGTGTAGGTGGTGGTGGCATTGCCGCTGCGAACGGTGATGGTGACCGCCTGGGGTTTATCGGTCATGGAAATGGCCCTGCTGGTCTGGCCGCTGCGCACCACTTCCCCATTGACGGTAATCACCGCATTGGGGTCATAGGAAACGGGGGTGAAGGTGGGCTTGGATACCCAATCCGCCACCGTCAGCAGATAAGTGGTCTGATAGGGGCTGAAGTAGGTAGGCAGCATGATGCCGGTATTGGGGCAGTTATGGGTAAGGGAAGAAAGCAGGGAATTGCCGGTGTAGACCGGTGCCTGCGTTACCTGGGGATAGTAAGGAGACTGGGTGATGGTGGGATAATAGGGCATGGCCGTAGCCGTGGGGCGGGCAGTGGGGGGCACATAAGGCGTGGCAGTGGGCACAGGAGGACGATAGCCATCCTTATCCACCAGGCTGCCATAGGGCACAAAACCGCGCATCTTCTTGCCGGTCTGGCTCATCACTTCCACATAGCCCCATTTACCGTCCATGATGCCCAGGGCGATCACTTCGGTATTGGCGGGAATCACTTCCACCCGGGTGCACTTGACAATAGGGTCGTCGGTGAGGTTCACATTTTCGGTGGTGTACATCACACGGTCAGACAGTTTCAGGTCGGTATTGACGGCACCCTTGAGGCCGGTGGCCGTATCGAGAGCAGACCCTTCCACATAACCAATGCGGTAATCGCCGTTGCTCAGGCCGTAGCCCATCAGCACCCAGCCGTCCACCACGCCGTAAATGCGCACGGCGCCGGCGCCGCCATAGGAAGCCTTGCCGTTATTGGCACGGTAATAGTCCTTGCCGGGGCCGGAATAAACAGGCAATACTTTGCTGAAACGGCCGGACACAAAATTGTCCAGAGAAGTAAGTGCCTTGGCGGGCACTGCAGCCAGGCTGATCATAATTGCCATGGCCAGCAACAGAGCGGTGAATTTCTTCATAGGTCTCTCTCCCTTTCATTTTCTATACATTAGACGAACAAAACGCTCGTTTTGTTGCATAAAATTGAAAAATTTTTCCTCAGATGCTCATTTTTTCCAGTTTTTCCTGCTGTTCCATCATGGACAGGGCATCGATAATCTCGTCCAGTTCTCCGTCCATCACACTTTCGATCTTGTAAAGCGTCAGGTTGGCCCGATGATCCGTCACCCTTCCCTGGGGGAAATTGTAGGTGCGGATGCGTTCGTTCCTTTCCCCCGTGCCCACCTGGCTTTTCCGGTTTTCGGCATAGGCAGCATCCTGCTGGGAACGGTACAGTTCATACAGCCTGCTGCGCAGCACTTTCATGGCTTTTTCTTTATTTTTCAGCTGGCTTTTTTCATCCTGACAGGTAACCACAAGGCCGCTGGGCATGTGGGTGATACGGACGGCGGAGTCCGTCCGGTTGATGTACTGGCCGCCGTGGCCGGAGGCGCGGTAGGTATCGATACGGATATCCTCCTGCCGGATATCCACTTCCACATCCTCCGCTTCGGGAAGCACGGCCACCGTGGCGGTGGAGGTGTGAATGCGGCCGCCGGATTCCGTTACCGGCACCCTTTGGATGCGGTGCACCCCGGATTCAAACTTCATCCGGCTGAAAGCGCCGCCGCCGTTTAAGGTGAACACCGCTTCCTTTACGCCGCCCAGTTCCGTTTCCGAAATATCCACTGCTTCAAAGCGGTATCCCCGTCTTTCCGCATAGCGCTGATACATGCGAAGCAAAAGCGCCGCAAATAATGCCGCTTCTTCCCCGCCGGCGCCGGGGCGGATTTCCATCACCACGCTGCGCTCGTCATTGGGATCATGGGGGATGAGAAAAAGCTTCAGCTTTTCCCTTTCTTCCCCCTGCCGTGGCAGCAGTTCCTTTAATTCTGCTTCCGCCATTTCCTTCATGTCCGGATCGGCAAGCATTTCCTTGGCCTGCTCTATTTCAGAAAGCAGCCCCTTATACTGCCGCCAGGCCAATATGGCCGGCTCCAGACGGTTGATTTCTTTCAATATCTTTTGCCACCTGGGCACATCGCTGATCACTTCCTGCTGGGCAGAAGCCTCCTGCAATTCTTCAAACATGCCCTCCATGGATTCAAACCGGGCTTCGATCAAAGGCATCCCCTCCCAGCATTTTCTTTCAGCCGGGCACTGACGCCCCGGTCATGGCCGTCCATATCCCGAATGATCCTGATTTGTTCAAAATCTTTTTCCAATAAAGCAGACACCGCTTCTGCCTGATCGTCTCCAAATTCCAACACCAGCACACCGTTTTCCATCAGATGCAGCGGCGCTTCCCTTGCAATGCGGCGGTAAAAATCCAGCCCATCCTCCCCGGCAAAAAGGGCCATTTCAGGCTCTTTTTCCACTTCCGCCTGCAATTTTCCCTGTAATCCCCGGGGAATATAGGGCGGGTTGGAAACGATCAGATGAAATTTTTCTCTCTTCACCGGGACAAACAGATCCCCCTGCACAATGCGCACATCCACCTCCAGCCGCTGTGCGTTTTCTTTTGCCAGAGAAAGGGCCTCTTCACTCAGATCGGAAAGGGTCACCCGGCAGCCGGGCCTCATTTTTTTGATGGCAATGCCCAAAGCGCCGGTGCCTGTGCACAGATCCAATACCTGCATGCTGCCCCGGATATGGGAAAGGGCTTCTTCGCACACAGCTTCCGTATCGTTCCTTGGGATCAGCGCCCTTTTATCGGTGCGGAAGGAATAGCCCATGAAGCTTTGCTCCTCAAGGATATACTGCAAAGGCTCCCTTTGCGCTCTTCTTTCCAGAAAAGCACGATATGCCGCCGTTTCTTCCTGTGTCAAAATACGTTGCTTTTCTATCAGTAAGGAAAGCCGGGGCATATTGGCCACCCCGGCCAGCAGATATTCCGCATCCAGGCGTGCATCGGGCACCTGATGAAGGAGCAGTTTTTGCTCCCCCTCCTTCAGCGCCTGAAATACGGTAATACTCACGCCTTTTCTTCCTCTTCTTTTTCTTCTTTGTTGTAAATCAGTTTATCAATATCTTCCTTATGCAGCACCACCCAGCCTTCCTCGGTCTTTTCCCCTTCGGGCAGGCCGTGGAGGGCAGCGTTCATGGAGATGATGGCCACTTCGCACATTTCATCCGTGGGCTGTTTGGTGGTCAGCCGCTGCATCTGCATGCCGGGCCAGCGCAGGATATCCACCCACTTGCCTTCCTTATGGGCCAGCAGCTTCAGCATTTCATAGCCGATGCCCATGATGCAGGGCAAAAGCACGATGCGGGAAAGAATGCGCAGGAAATAATTGCTGCCCAGGTCAAAGCCTGTCACAGCCTTCACCAGCACGTCAATCACGGAGAAAAACAGAATGCTCATCACAAACGTCAATACCAGGAAGGAAGTGCCGCAGCGGGGATGGAGAGTGGAAAACTGCTGGGCATTCTGAGGGGTGAGGGGCAGGTCATGCTCGTTGCAGTAAACCGTCTTATGCTCGCTGCCGTGATACTGGAAGGTGCGCCGCATTTCCGGGATGCGCCCGCAAAGGCCGATGTAGGCAATCAGAATGGCAATACGCACGATGCCGGAAACCAGATTTTTCAATACCAGCATCCAGCCGCTGGCGTTTTCCGGGAAGAAAAACACGGCCAGGTTGGGCAGCAGCACGAAAAGCCCCAGGCTCAGGCACACGGCCAGCACCGCCGCCACGCCCATCACCACTTTATCCACATTCTTGCCCAGCTTTGCAGCCAGCCATTTTTCGAATCTGGAAGGTTCTTCCGTCTGTTCTTCCCCCACCATAGAGGCGCTTTCGGACAGGGTGTTCATCCCCACCTTCAGCATGTCCACCATGTTCACCGTACCCCGGATGAAGGGCAGGCCCATCCATTTATGCTTTTTTGCAGGGGATACATAATCATCCCTTTTTACCACAATATCGCCATCGGGCCGGCGCACCGCCACCGCAATGGCATCCGGCGCTTTCATCATCACGCCGTCCAATACCGCCTGGCCGCCGATATCCACCCGGGGGCAGGCATTCTGTTCTTTCTTTGCCATAACATATACCTTCTTTCCGCACATGCGTGCCGTACAATACGTCTCATACCGGTGCAAAGCACCATTAACATGATATTATTCTATATACCCCGCCCAAATCCCTGCTGAAACAGGGATTTTTCATTTGTTACAAATCAAAAAGCAGCAAAGCCTTTTGAGCCATGCTGCTTTTATGTGCTTCAGATGCCGAAACGCTTCTTGAAGCGGTCCACACGTCCGCCGCTGTCAACCAGCTTCTGCTTGCCGGTGTAGAAGGGGTGACACTTGGAGCAAATTTCAACCTTCAGTTCCTTCTTGGTGGAACCGGTTTCCCAAGTTTCGCCGCACACGCAGCGTACGATCGCCTTCTGATAATTCGGATGGATCTTTTCCTTCATGCCAATTTCACCTCTTTTTCCATTACGGATGGCAGATTCATGGGTGGCTGCCCATGAGCCGCAGGGATGATTATAACACGGTTTTTCGCTCAATGCAAGGCTTTTTGGAAATTTCACAGGGCAAAACCCATGTTTTTTCCATTTTTTTATTTCAGTTCACCCAGATCGAAGGGCGTGGTCTGGTAAACAAAATAGTTCAGCCAGTTGCAATACAAAAGGTTGGCCCCGCTGCGCCAGGAGACAAGGGGCGTTTTTTCCGGGTCGTCCCCGGGGTAATAATTTTTCGGCACTTCGATGGGTTTTCCCTGGGAAACGTCCCGCCGGTATTCCTTATCCAGCGTCATCGGATCGTATTCCGAATGGCCGGTGATGAAAATCTGCCGACCGTTCTTGGTGGCGATGGCATAAACCCCGGCTTCTTCGGAAGAAGCCAGAATTTTCAATTCAGGAACCTTTTCAATATCCTCCCGCAAAACCGTGGTGTGCCGGCTGTGAGGCACCATGAACACATCGTCAAAGCCCCGGAAAAGGATGGACCGCTTGTAATCCAGCGTGTGGGGAAACACGCCGAACATCTTATTTTCCAGCGGCACTTTGGGCACGCCGAAATGGTAATACAGCCCGGCCTGGGCTCCCCAGCAGATATGGAACGTGGAATGGACATGGGTTTTGCTCCACTCCATGATTTCGCACAATTCCGGCCAGTAATCCACTTCTTCAAATGCCATCTGCTCCACCGGCGCACCGGTGATCACCAGCCCGTCGAAATTCTGCTCCTTCACTTCGTCAAACGTTTTGTAGAAGGCCAGCATATGTTCTTCGGAGGTGTTTTTGCTCTGGTGGGAGGCGGTTTTCACCAGCGTCAGCTCCACCTGCAAAGGCGTATTCCCAAGCAAACGGGACAACTGGGTTTCGGTATCGATCTTGGTGGGCATCAGGTTCAGAAGCATGATGCGAAGGGGGCGGATATCCTGGCTGGCGGCACGCAGCTCCGTCATCACAAAGATGTTTTCTTCCTGCAGTGTGGCCGCCGCCGGCAGGCCGTTGGGAATTTTGATGGGCATGGTTCTTTTATCTCCTTACACTTGTTCCAGCGCCTGGGCAAGGTCTGCAATCAAATCGTCCTTGCTTTCCAGGCCGCAGGAGAGGCGCACCAGATCCCCGGGCACACCGGCGGCGATCAGCTCTTCTTCGTTCATCTGCCGGTGGGTGGCGCTGGCAGGATGCAGGCAGCAGGTGCGGGCATCGGCCACATGGGTTTCAATGGCGCACAGTTTCAGCGCAGCCATGAATTTTTCCGCCGCCTTCCGGCCGCCCTTCACACCGAAGGATACCACGCCGCAGGTGCCCTTGGGCAGGTACTTCTGCGCCAGGTCGTAATACTTGTTGCCCGGCAGGCCGGCATAGTTCACCCAGGCAATTTTTTCATGCTGCTGCAGATATTCCGCCACCGCCTGGCCGTTTTCACAATGACGGGCCATGCGCACATGCAGGCTTTCCAGCCCCAGGTTCAAAAGGAAAGCGCTCTGGGGAGCGGGGGTGCAGCCAAAGTCCCGCATCAGCTGGGCCGTGGCCTTGGTGATGTAAGCCCCGGCCAGGCCGAATTTTTCGGCATAGGTGATACCGTGATAGCTGTCATCGGGGGTGCACAGGCCAGGGAATTTATCGGCATGGCTAAGCCAGTCAAACTTGCCGCTGTCCACAATGCAGCCGCCAACGGCAGCGCCGTGGCCGTCCATATACTTGGTGGTGGAGTGGGTCACGATATCGGCGCCGTGCTCAAAGGGCCGGCAGTTGACGGGGGTGGCAAAGGTATTGTCCACAATCAGTGGCACGCCGTGGGCATGGGCCGCCCTGGAAAACTTTTCAAAATCGAAAATGGCCAGGGCCGGGTTGGCAATGGTTTCGCCGAACACTGCCTTGGTATTGGGACGGAAAGCGGCGTTCAGTTCCTCCTCCGTGCAGTCGGGAGAAACGAAGGTGAATTCCACACCCATGCGCTTCATGGTAACAGCAAAAAGGTTATAGGTGCCGCCGTAGATGGCGGAGGTAGACACCACATGGTCGCCGTTGCCCGCAATATTGAACACCGCAAAGAAATTGGCCGCCTGGCCGGAGGAGGTGAGCATGGCCGCAGTGCCGCCTTCCAGATCGCAGATCTTGGCCGCCACATAATCGCAGGTAGGGTTCTGCAGACGGGAATAGAAATAACCGGAAGCTTCCAGGTCAAAAAGCTGGCCCATGGCTTCGCTGGTGGCATACTTGAAGGTGGTGGACTGAATAATGGGAATCTGCCGGGGTTCGCCGTTGCCGGGAGTATAGCCGCTCTGGACGCACTTGGTTTCGATTTTCATATTGCTCATTTCATTCATCCTTTCTTTTCAAGAAAAAACACCCGTCCCAAGAAAATGCTTGAGACGGGTGATATAACCCGCGGTACCACTCAAATTGCATCTTGCGATGCCACCTCATCGGATGCCGACACATCCTGTGCTTTCACGCAGCCATACGGAAGGCCCTACAGACGTTTTTTCGTCACTCGAACCTCCGGCTCGGGAGCCATAGACCCTTGGAAATTTCTGCTTATTGGCTTGCACCCGCCGCCAACTCTCTGAAAGCGTCCTTTTCCGGTCCTCTCCGTCATTGCCATTGGGGAAATGATACCATGCAAAAAAGGGAAAGTCAACGAAAGAATCGTCTTTTTGCTGTATTTGTCTTACTTATCCACCCGGAAAATGCCGCACTTGAGGTACTGGGTTTCAATGGCTGCGGGCAGGATGGGATGATCCTTGCCCTGGGTGCGGTATTCCACCTGGAAAAGGGACACCCTTGCGTCCTGAGCGGCAGACTTGACGATGTTCATAAACATATCCGGCAGGATATGCTGGCTGCAGGAACAGGTGATAAGATACCCGCCGTTTTTCACCAGCTGCATGCCCCGCAGGTTAATTTCCTTGTAGCCACGGGTGGCCGCTTCGATATTGGCCCGGGATTTGGTGAACGCAGGGGGATCCAGGATCACCACGTCAAACTGGTTCCCGGCAGCGCACTGCTCCTTCAGATAATCAAAGGCGTTGGCCGCCACAAACTCCACATTGTCAAAGCCGTTGAGGGCGGCATTTTCCCGGGCACATTCACAGGCAAATTCGGAAATATCCACGCCCACCACCTTTGCGGCGCCGTACCGGGCTGCATGCAGGGCGAAAGAACCGGTGTGGGTGAAGCAATCCAGCACCGTCTTACCCTTCACAAAAGGCGCAATGGCCGCCCTGTTTTCCTTCTGATCCAGGAAAAAGCCGGTCTTCTGGCCGTTCTTTACGTCCACGGAGAATTTGACGCCGTTTTCCACGATTTCCACTTTGTCCGGCACTTCTCCCCGGAGGGTGCCGCAGGTAAGAGACAGCCCCTCCAGCGTGCGCACCGGCACATCCCCCCGCTCGTAAATACCCACGGGATGCAATTCTTCCATTAAAGTATCGCAGATCACGTCCTTATATTTTTCCATGCCCAGGCATAAGCATTGCATGGAAAGCACATCCCCGAAGCTGTCCACAATCACCGCCGGCAGCCCGTCGGATTCGGCAAAGATCATCCGGCAGGATTTGAGATCGGCAAAAGTGCGGCGATAGTCAATGGCCCGCTTCACCCGATTACGGATGAATTCATCGTCAATTTTTTCATCCTTCCGGCTGAGGATGCGCAGGGCAATCTGGGATTTGGGGTTATACACCGCCATGGCCAGAAAACGGCCGTTGGAGGCCGTCACCCGCACCGTATCGCCGGGCTGGGGATTGTTTTTTGTCCTTGCAATATCACTGCGGAACACCCAGGGGTGGCCGCCATACACGCGTTTTTCTTTCCCGGGGAGCAAGATCACATCTGCCATAATTCTGCCTCATTTTGTGTTTTTTCTGTACTCCGCCCGTTTCTATTTGTGCAGAGTGATTGCATTATAACACATTTCGTGGTATAATCATAGTTGATTTTACAACTTTGGAGGGTATTTATGTCCAAAAAAGTGTGGATCACCGGCGCTTCCAGCGGTCTGGGGCTGCATACGGCCCGGGCGCTTGAGGAAGCAGGATTTTGTGTGGTAAAAGGCGCCAGATCCTATGCCGATGAGAAAAAACGGACGGACGGGCTTTGCCTGCCGCTGGATGTAACCAGCGAAGAAAGCGTAAAGGGCTTTGTGGACAATGCCCTGGCCCTGACGGGCGTTCCGGATGTGCTGATCCACTGCGCCGGGGTTTTGAACCTGGGGGCCTGTGAAAGCTATGAGGACGCCGAAATCCGTCTGGTGATGGAAACCAATTTCTTCGGGCTGACCAGAATGGTGCGCCATGTGCTGCCCCTGATGCGGGAAAGAAAGCAGGGCCGCATCGTGGCCTTTTCCTCCATCAACGGCCTGCTTGGCATTCCCTGGGAAGGGGCCTATACCGCCAGCAAACACGCCATGGAAGGGTATCTGGAATGCCTGCGGATGGAGGTGCGTCCCTTCGGCATTGAAGTGATGGCAGTGGAACCGGGAGATCATTCCTCCGGCAGCACCCTCTACCGCCGCCACGGCAAAAACATGACCGAAGAAAACCCTTATTTTGCCCGCTATCAGAAAGGCATTGCCGTCATCGCCCATGACGAAGAAAACGGCTCCAGCCCCGAAAAGCTGGGCAAAAAAATCGCAAGGGCGCTGAAAAAGAAACGCCTGCCCGGCAAGATGTGTATTGCCAAATGGGATCAGCACATGGCCGTGATGCTTCACGACCTGCTGCCGGCGAAACTGTTTTCCCGGTTTATCTCCATGTACTACAAGCAATGAAATCCACCAGATAAAGGGGACATTAATCAAATGAAAGAAATTCTTTTGAGAAGCCAGAATCTGCAGCAGAACATGACGCTGGAAAACCTGTTTTCCATCATCTGTTCCGCCCCTGAAAAAGTGGCCGCCCGCTATATGGAAGGCCAGGAAGACAAAGAAATCAACTACGCTCAGTACAAGGCCATGTCCCTGTCCTGCGCCCAATATATCAATACCCGCCTGGGCGTTGAAACCGACGGAAAATTCATCGCCCTGCAGGTGGATACCTGCCCCCAGTGGTTTGCCCTTTTCTGGGGCATCATCGCCAGCGGCCATCAGGCCCGTTTGCTGGATTATTCCCTGAGCGATGAAATGACGGCCTATATGCTGGATCAGGCCGGTGCCATTGCCGTAATCGGCAAAGCCAGGCCTTCCCTGCCCGGCCGGTATGTCCAGATTACGCCGGACGAACTGATGGCCGCCCCTGCCGCCCCCGGCTATCATCACGCCTTTGGCACCATGGTGGCCCTGTGCACCTCCGGCACCACCTCCACCAGCCGCATTTTCGTCTATAACGAAAACGCCATCTGCAATCAGGTGCTCAATTCTGAATTGCTTTACCGCTCCAACAAGCGCATCATCAACGATAAGCCCAACCGGAACCTGGCTTTCCTGCCCTTCCATCACATTTTCGGCTTCATGGTGTGCATGCAGTGGATCCATTTCATCGGCTATGAAAACGTGTATCTCAAGGACCGCAGCCCCAAAACCATCCAGGAAACGGCCCAGCATTTCCATGTGACCCATCTGCTGGCCGTGCCCCTGCTTGCCAATAACCTGTCCATCGCCCTGAACAAAAAGGTGGCCAAGGAAAAGCGCTTCAAGCGGGCTGCGTTCAAATCCATGAAGGGCACCTCTCTGGCCCTCCAGTCCGTCACCCCCAGCTTCGGGCTGGATTTTGCCCGCAGGTTCATGTTCAAAAACGTGGTGTCCCAGATTCTGGGCCCCGATATCAAGTGCATCATCCTGGGCGGCAGCCACACCCCCTCCAAGCATATGCGCACCCTTTCCGCCCTGGGTTATTACGCCGTCAGCGGCTTTGGCATGACGGAAACGGGCATCACCAGCGTGGAAACGGGCAAGAATATCCTCAAGCGCACCTCCGGCTCCGTAGGCCGGCCCCTGGCCAGTGCCGAATACAAGGTGGAGCCCATCGGCGATGACCCCAACGTGGGCGAAATGTACATCCGGGGCAACACCGTGCATACCGGCCGCTTGGTGGACGGAAAGCTTTTGCCCCCCGATCTGGACGCCGACGGCTGGTACCGCACCGGCGATATCGTGCGCCTGAAGAAGGGCAACCGCATGTATGTGGAAGGCCGCACCAAGGACCTGATCATCAACGAATCCGGCGAAAACGTGTACCCGGACGAAATTGAAGACGCCCTCGGCATTCTGGAAGGGGCGGATCAGATCTGTGTGCTGGGCACCCCCCTGCAGAGGGAAAAGAACAGCAAATACGAAGATATCACCCTGGTCATCAACGCCGGCAAAGCCTGGAAGGACGACGAAAAGCTGCTGCCCCTTTTGTCCCGGGTGAAAAAGGTGAACAGCACCCTGCCCACCCTGAAGCGGCTGAACCGTGTGCTGGTCACCGGCGAAATGCTGCCCACCGCCAACGGCATCAAAATCAAGCGTGCTGCTCTGAAAAAGCTGATTTCCGAAGGCGAGCTTTCCTACCGGGAAATGGACCTGGCCTCCGCAAAAATCGCCGATGCTGTGGTTGCCGATGCCCCTGAAAAAACGGCTGCTGCCGTTCCCACCGGCGCCGGCGCTGCCGAATTGAAAGAAAAGGTGCGCCGGATCTACGCCGAAACGCTGGATATGGACGTGTCCGAAATCAAGGACGATGCCCACTTCATTGATGACCTCCACGGCGACAGCCTGCAGGTGCTGGGCATGAGCCTGAAACTGGAAGAAAATATGGGCATCCTCATTCCCCCGGAAGAATACGGCAGCTGCACCACCGTTAACGACCTGACCGCCCTGCTCCTCAAAAAACAGCAAGGCGATACTGCTGCAAAGCCCGCTGAAGAAGCCCCCGTCACCCCCATCACCCGCTTTGAAGACAGCCCCGAATACATCGCTTTCCAGAAACGCCAGGAAGATCTGCTGGGCTCCGGCATGGAAAACCCCTTCTTCGTCTGCCACGATTCGCCCCTGCTGGACACCTCCAACATGGCCGGCCAGCGGGTGCTGAACTTCGGCAGCTACAACTATGTGGGCATGTCCGGCCGTCCCGAAGTGAAGGAAGCCGCCAAGCAGGCCATCGACCTGTACGGCACCTCCGCCTCCGGCAGCCGTCTGCTTGCCGGTGAAAAGACCCTGCATCAGGAACTGGAAAAGGAAATTGCCGACTGGAAACACACCGAAACCGCCCTGGTGCTGGTGGGCGGCCATTCCACCAACGTTACCTGCGTGGGCAATTTCTGCGGCAAGGGGGATCTGATCCTCTACGATGCCATCGCCCATAACTCCGTGGCCCAGGGCTGCCAGCTCTCTTTGGCCACCTGCCGCCCCTTCCCCCACAATGATTATGAAGCCCTGGAAGGCATTCTGCGCACCCAGCGGCATAAGTATGCCAAAGTCCTCATCATCATCGAAGGCGCCTACTCCATGGACGGCGATATTGCCCCCGTGCCCAAGTTTGTGGAAATCAAAAAAAAGTACGGCTGCTTCCTGATGGTGGACGAAGCCCATTCCGCCTGCGTCATCGGCAAAACCGGCGGCGGTGTGGACGAATACTTCGGCCTGGATGGCAAGGATATCGATATCAAGATGGGCACCCTGTCCAAGGGCCTTGGCACCTGCGGCGGATATCTGGCCGGCAGCCGTGCCATCATCGAATATATGCGCTATAACCTGCCCGGCTTTGTGTTCTCCGTGGGCCTGAGCCCGGCGCTTGCCGCCGCATCTCTTTGCGCCATCCGCCTGCTTCGCAACGATCCTTCCATCATGCAGCGGATGGAAAGGAACATCAAATGCTTTGTGGAAGAAGCCCATAAACGCAACCTGAACACCTGTCTGGCCGGCGAAACCGCCATCATTCCCATCATGGTGGGCAGCGATGAAGATGCGTTCCTGCTGTCCAACATGCTGCGCTACAAGGGCGTGTTCGTGCCCCCGGCTGTGTACCCCGCCGTGCCCAAGGGCAAGGCAAGGCTCCGCTTCTGCGTCATCAGCGAGCATCAGCCTGAGCAGATCGTGGAGGCGTTGGACGCCCTGCTGGTCTGTGCCAAAGAAGCCGGCATTGAACTGCCGCCCATGGACGCCTAAAACAGCCCAATGCGCCGCTTTTCTTCGGAAAATGCGGCGTTTTTTCATAGAAAATGGCAGTTGCAACCGCCGGTTGACACATTGCAAGGCCGCTTTGGTGGTCCAGCAACCGGGAAATGGAGTATAAATAAGCCATGCAGCGCCCCTGCTGCCAGCAATACAAAAGGAGCATCAAAACAATGATCTTAGCAGACAAAATCATTTCCCTTCGCAAAAAAATGGGCTGGAGTCAGGAAGAATTGGCCCACCATCTGAACGTTTCCCGGCAGGCCGTATCCAAATGGGAAAGCGCCCAGAGTATTCCCGATCTGGAACGGGTGCTGCAGCTGTCCCAGCTCTTTGGCGTCACCACCGATTATTTGCTGAAGGATGAAATGGAAACGGAAACCTATACCCAGGAAGACGCCGTCCCCGCCCTGCGAAAGGTGACCCTCTCCCAGGCCAATGAATACCTGGCTCTTCGCAAAAGCGCCGCCCTGCGCATTGCCGTGGCCACATTCCTTTGCATTGTGGCCGCCATTCCCCTGTTTCTGCTCACCGGCGCCGCAGAATTCAATTACCTGTCCATGCAGGTGGAAACGGCTGCGGTGGTCAGCCTGGCCCTCCTGATGGTGATGGTGGCCGCAGCTGTGGGCATGTTCATTTACACCGGCCATCAGGCCGAGCCCTTCGCGTTCCTGGAAAAGGAACCTTTTGAAACGGAATACGGCGTGCGGGGCATGGTGCAGGAAAGGCAAAAAGCCTTCCGGAAAGCCTCCCTTCCCCTGACCATCACCGCCTGCTGCCTCTTGATCCTCTCCCCCATCCCCCTGTTTATCGCTGCCTTCTCCACCGCAGAAAACAGCAATATGCTGGTGCTGCTCTTTCTGGGCGTCACCCTGTTGCTGGCCGCCATCGGCGTGTTTATGCTGATCTACACCGGCGTGCAGGCTGCTGCCATGGAAAAGCTGCTGGAGGAAGGCGAATACAGCCGCAAGAACAAGCAAAACGGCAACCCCATGGGCGCCATCAGCACCTGCTACTGGCTCCTTGTCACCGCCATCTTCCTCACCTGGAGCTTCCTTGGCAATGCATGGGATATTTCCTGGCTGGTGTGGCCCATTGCCGGGGTGCTGTATGCCGCCTTCCGGATCGTAAATAACACGCTCCCGCCAAGGCGTGGGGAACACTGAGGGGCGTTGCCCCCTCAACCCCCAGCAGGGCCATCGGCCCTGCACCCAGTAGCAGAATGGCTTAACTTATCTAAAAAACATTTTCCTGCTGTCGCTTGAGGAACTCTGAGGGGTTTCACCCCTTCACCCCAGCAGGGCCATCGGCCCTGCACCCAGTGGCGGAACATTCATATCTTATCCGGCAAACAACATCCCGCTGGGACAAGAAAATCCCGCTGAAACATGAGAAAAATGGCTCCCTTGTGTAAAGGGAGCTGGCCCGCAGGGCCTAAGGGATTGTTGTCTCCCCTTCACGAAACACGCAGAAACCCATTTGCAAAAGCAGATTGTACCATTGCGAATTGGCTGCGGCACTGCCGCACCACGGGCCGGCGGCGGAACGCCGCCAACCGGATGCAAAGCATCCGGGGAAAACGACAAAAAGAAGCGGTGAGAGAATTCATT
>JAFSBN010000194.1 GCA_017437265.1 Clostridia bacterium | reverse complement strand
CTGCGGCACGGCCGCACCACGGGCCGGCGGCAGAACGCCGCCAACCGGATGCTAAGCATCCGGGGAAAACGACAAAAAGAAGCGGTGAGAGAATTCATTCTCTCAGCCGCTCTTTTTTCGTTTTCATTGTGCCCGTGGTGCTGTTTTTCGACTCTTCACCCTTCATGCGGAAATAAATCCGTTCGATACGATTGTGTGTCGCACCCCGGGTGCAGGGGTGATACCCCTGCCGCGGGGTACAGGGGCTGCGTAAGCCCCTGGTGGGCAGTGCCCACACCCAACTGGCAATAACGCAATCCTCTCTGCACAAGCTTGTTTCTTCGCGTAAACAAGCAAAGCTGCGCAGGACACTGCTTCTGTTTTCTATCCCATAACAGTTTTCTGTTCCGTGCGGCTCATCAGAAGAGCCATCACTGCAGCCAGCGCAAAGGCCGCAAAGCCAAACACAAAGGGCAGTTTGGGGTTCAGTTCGTAAATGAACCCGGCAAGGGCCGAGCCGAAAATGCTGCCGAAGGATTTGACCGCATTGAACGCACCCATCACCAAATTGCTGTGAGGCCCGGCGCCCAGCACGGCTGCCCTGTTTTGCATCAGGGGCACAGAAATAAAATAGAAGGCAAAAAAGAGCACATTCACAAAAATGAAGGGCAGCATGCTGTCGAAAAAGATCACGCCCAACATGGCCGCCGTACACACCCCCATCACCCCGGCAATATAGGGCGATACCCTTTTCCGGCGCAATATCCACATGCAAAGGGTACCGTTGGCTATCAGGGAAATCACCCCCAGCGCCGCTTTGATGATCCCGTTATAGCCGGAAGTGAGCAGGAACTGATCCCGCAGATAATAGTTAAAGCATTGTTCAAAGGCAATATAGCCCAGATTGCCCAGCCCATAGGCCAGAAACAGAAAAATGAGCGCTTTGGTCATAAAGCTTCTGCACTGCCAGATGGCAGCAAAGGGATTGCTTTCTTTCAAAAGCTTTTTGCCCGCCGGGCGCACCGTTTCCTGTTGATCCTCCCGGCAGCCGATGAACAAAAGCGCCGCCGTAACCGCCAGCGTTGCCGCCTGCAGCCATACCGAATAATACACATTCATTTCGCCGATCAGCCCGCCCACGAAATAGCCAAAGGAAGCGGACACTGAATTGACGGTAGCGTTAATGGCCAGGTTGCGTCCCCGCTTTTCTTCCGGGGAGCAATTGACGGTGTAGGTGAGAAAGCCCACATAACAGCCGCCAACGAATATCCCGGCAAACATCCGGGCCAGCAGAAACTGCATTTCCGTCTGTGCCAGGCCAAAAAACACCTGCCCCACCGCATAGCCCATACCGCAGATAAGCAGCACTTTTTTGCTGGAAAGGATACCTGCCATTTTGCCCCAGAAGGGAGAAAACAGAAAATTGCACAGCATCATGGCCGCCAGCGCCAGGCCGAACATATAATCGTTCAGCTGCCTGTCCAGAATGATGGTGGGCGTTACGGGGTGCACAAAATTGGCCGCCATATTGAACACAAACATGACAGCAAAAAAATACCCCAGCCGGCCGTTTTCCTTCTTCATGGGTTCGCCTCCCATTTTTTGTTCCCATCCATCTTACCAAAGGCCGCCGCCTTCGTCAATGTGCTTTTGATGTGCCCGATGGCAGGCATACAAAAGGCCTGAGAAGTGAACCTTCTCAAGCCCTTTTGCCTTCCGCAAACATATTATTTGATTTCTGCTACAGCCTCCACTTCCACCAGGGCACCCTTGGGCAGCGTCTTCACCGCCACGCAGCTGCGGGCGGGATGGCCGGTGAAGTATTCGGCATAGACGGCGTTAAAAGCGGCAAAATCCGCCATATCGGCCAGGAAGCAGGTGGTTTTCACCACATTTTCCAGGGAAGAACCGGCTTCTTCCAGCACGGCCTTCAAATTTTTACACACCTGATGGGCCTGCTCTGTCACGGTTTCCCCCACCATTTCTCCACTTACCGGATCCAGCGGGATCTGGCCGGAGGTGTACACCAGATTGCCCACCACCATGGCCTGAGAATAAGGACCGATGGCCGCCGGTGCCTTGTCCGTATGCACTTTGATCATTGTTTTGCACCTCGTTTTTTTATTCTTTCACCACGTCCACGTGGCTGATTCCGTAATATTCAAAGCAGCGCAGGGCATGGGCATCCATGCGCTCTCCGCTCACCACAATGGGCACTGCCGGCGGGCAACCCACCGTCACACCGGCCAGTATCCGGCCAAGGCTGTCCTTTGCCGGTACCGTTTCACTTTCTGCCATCACCGCTGCCCGGATGCGCATTACCCTTTCCGGCCTTTGGAACAGCGGCGGAGCCTCGGTTATCGGTGTTTTTTTCTTCAGTGTCAAAAGCACTCTTTCCCAGGGCATGGCACGCCAGAAATCCCCCATGACAGAACGCATCAATACCAGATAATCAGGATCGCAGAATTCGCATTCCACATGCTCTTGGCGCAAAATTTCTGCCAGTTCCGTGCCGGTATAGCCGGAGGGCTTGCACCGGACAGTGATCTTCAGCGGTTCATTGCCCTCCAGGGTATGGCCTGCTTCCTCAGTGAAATAGCCATTGAACAGGGCCTGACTGTCCGCTGCATCCCGGATCCTTTCCGGAAGACCGTTGGCCAGCAGTTCGTTGACCTTATCCAGCGATTGCAAAATGAGATAGGAGGGGCTGGTGGAACCAAAGAGGCTCATGGCCTTTTTTACCTGCGTCCTTGAAAAAAGCTTTGCCATATCGTCGCTCAGGTGCAGATAGGCACCGCCTGTCAATACCGGCAGGGTTTTGTGGGCCGAATCGCAGCAGATATCCGCCCCCAAATCCATGGGGTGCAGAGATGTTTCCAGAAAACGCAGGTATGCCCCGTGGGCGTTATCCACCATCAAAAGCACACCGTGCTTATTGCACACCCTGGCAATGCCCGCAATATCTGCCATATTGCCCAGATAATCGGGGCTGGTCAGATACAGGGCAGCAGGCTTTTCCGCCGCCAGAAACGCATCCGCCTCCTCTGCCGTGGGACGGCAGGAAAGATAGCTTTCTCCTTCCTTGGGAAACAGCCAGCTCACATCCGCATCCATCAGCGCAGCAGCGGTCACAAAAGCCTTGTGGGCATTCCTGCCGGCAGCAATCAAAGGTTTTTTTCCATGCTTTTTCGCCCATTGCATGGCAAGATACACCATGCTTTTGATGCACTGAGTGGAGCCTTCTGTGGAGTAATAGGTGGTGCAGCCAAAGAGCCGGGAGGCATTTTCTTCGCTTTCGCGGATGATGCCGTCTGCTTCATACAGGCTGTCCGCCCCCTGAATTTCAGTGATATCCAGACGCTCCATGCCCAGGATATCCACACCTTTATGGCCGGGCATATGGCCCCGGGTCATGTTTTTTTGATTGTATTGCCGAACAAAATCACAAATGGGGGTATTCATCATTCATCCCCGAGCATCCGGCTGACCGCCACCATGATGGCACACTCCATCCGCTTTTTGAACAATTCGCAGCCATACTTGTACACCCCGGTCACGCTGCCGGTAGCGTGGTACGCATTGGCGGCACAGCCGCCGGAGCAATACAGCCTGGCCCAGCAATCCCGGCATTCAGGACGGGCATACACATTGCAGGCCGCAAATTCACACTGGGTTTCAGTGTTGGTAACGCCCTGCCAGATATCCCCCAGCTTAAACTTATCATCTCCCACAAACTGGTGACAGGGATACAGATCCCCCCAGGGGGTAACGGCCATGTACTCGGTACCGCTGCCGCAGCCGGAAATGCGCTTGTAAATGCAGGGGCCGCCGGTGAGGTCGATCATATAGTGATAGAAGGTGAAGGGCTTGCCTTCCTTATCCTTTTGCAGCATCAGCTCCGCCAGCTTTTCATACTGCTCCATCACAATGGGCATATCTTCTTCCGTCAGTTCGGAAGGATCCCCAGCGGCACAAACCACCGGCTCCATAGAAAGCTCGTTGAAGCCCAGATCCAGCATCACCTGAATATCTTTCAAAAAGTCCGGATTGGCATGGGTGAAGGTACCCCGCATGTAATAATCCTTGCCGCCCCGGGCTTCCACCAGCTTCTGGAACAGGGGAACGATCTTTTCCCAGCTGCCCCTGCCCTGATAGTCCACCCGGAAACGGTCGTGAATTTCCTTGCGTCCGTCCAGGGACAGCACCACGTTGCTGCATTCCTTGTTGGCAAATTCGATCACGTCATCATCGATCAGCATACCGTTGGTGGTAAGGGTGAAGCGGAAATTCTTGCCCTTTTCCTTTTCCACGGAACGGGCATAGGCAACCAATTGTTTCACCACATCAAAATTCATCAGCGGTTCGCCGCCGAAAAAGTCCACTTCCAGATTATGCCGGGTGCCGCTGTTTTCAATGAGGAAATCCAGCGCCCGCTTCCCCACTTCAAAGCTCATCAGCGCCCGGTCCCCATGGTATTTGCCCTGGCTGGCAAAGCAATAGGCGCAATTCAGATTGCAGGTGTGGGCAATATGCAGGCACAGGGCCTTCACCACGCCTGCCGTTTTTTCCTTCAGCTTGCCGGCCATAGGTTCAAAGGTATCGGGGGCAAACAGCTTGCCGCTGTCCCTGAGCGTCACCACCTGCTCATAGCATTCCCGGATATCGTCGGCGGTGATATCCTCCTGCCCCAGGTATTTTTCTTCCATTTGGGCGATAATCTCTTCCCGGCTTTTTTCTTTAAACAGGGCAATGATATCATAAGCCACATCGTCCACCACATGCACAGCACCGCTGCACACATCCAGCACAATATTCAGCCCGCCCAGTTTATATTGGTGAATCATTTTTCTTTCTCCTTATAAACACATCTATATGAAAAATACCGCCTGACAGGCGGTATTCATCAGCTGCAAAATTACTTGCTTTCCTTCTTGCTTTCGCACTTCTGGTTGGCGATACCGCAGCTGGTCTTGCAAGCGGACTGGCAGGAAGTCTGGCATTCGCCGCAGCCGCCGTTCTTGGCGCTTTCGCACAGGTTCCGGGTTTCGATGGTCTTAATATGCTTCATGGTAGTGCCTCCCTAATTTGTTTCGCTTCATATTATCACTTTACGCCCCGAATGTCAATAGAATTCCATCCCGAAAAAAGGAAATGCAGGAAATTGAAGAATAAAATATGAATTTTCAACTATTCCCCTTGAGATTGTTCTTTTTTTCATGTAAAATAGTATATTGGTATTGTATTTTTGTTTTTTACTGCGGAGGTTTGTTATGAACAAAAGCAAATGGCACCGCATTGTGTGGCGCATCATCAACCGGCCTGTATGCGGTTTTTTCCGGCTGTGGATGCGTTATGACACGAAAACCCACGCCCTGCCCGGCCCCTCCATGGTCATTTCCAACCATACCACCAATTATGACCCCCTGCTGGTTGCCTCTTCCTTCCCCCGGCATCAGATGTATTTTGTGGCCAGTGAGCATCTGTTCCGCAAGGGCATCGTATCCAAGGCCATCCATTTCCTGGTGGCCCCCATTGCAAGACGGAAGGGCTCCTCCGGCGGCGATACCGCCATGGCCATGCTGCGCACCCTGAAAAAGGGCAACAGCGTGTGCATCTTCGGCGAAGGGGAAACCACCTGGAACGGCATCACCCAATCCGTTTTCCCCGGCACAGGAGATATTGCCAAAATTGCAAAGGCTCATCTGGTCACCTACCGCATCGAGGGCGGCTATTTCACCGCTCCCCGCTGGGGCAAGGGTGTACGCCGGGGCAAAATGCACGGCGGCATTGTGAACATCTACACGCCGGAACAATTGCAGCAGATGTCCGGTCAGGAAATAGCATCTGTCATTGAAAAAGACCTGTACGAAAACGCCTGGGACCGTCAAAAAAAGCTTTCAGTCCGCTATCAGGGCAAAAACCGTGCCCGTTATATGGAAACAGCCCTGTTCCTTTGCCCCAAGTGCTACCAATACGGCACCCTCAAGGGCGAAGGCGATCAACTGCATTGCACCTGCGGCCTGAAGCTGACCTATACCGAACAAGGCACGTTCGACCCGCCGGCGCCTTTTGAAAATATTCTTTTGTGGGACGAATGGCAGCACAAATGCCTGGCAGAGGAGGAAACCTTGCCTGCTTTCCGGGATAAAAACATCACCCTCTACCAGCTGCAGCAGGATCACACACAAAAATATCTGGTGGAAGGCACGCTGAAGCAATTGGACGATATGCTGTCCATCCACGGCCATTGCTTCCTGTTGAAAGATATTTCCCACATGGCGCTGGTGCAAAAACACGTTCTGGTGTTCACCTGCCAGGGCCAATACTATGAGCTGCATGCCCCTCAGCCCATTTGCTTCCGTAAATATCTGGCTGCATGGCAGCTGCAGAACACAAAAGGAGCGTGATTGATTTATGGATTATTCCGCCGCAAACCCCGGCATGTGGAATTTCGTCATTCAGCTGGGTTCCATCGCCCTTTCGGTGCTGGTAGCCAATATCCTCAGAAGAAAAGTGCCCTTCATCAAAAACAGCCTGATGCCGGTGGCCGTGCTGGCCGGCTTTCTGCTGCTGCTTTTGAAGGTGCTGGGGCTGTTCAAGCCCGACAATAATCTGCTGGAAATGCTGGTGTACCACTGCATCGCACTGGGCTTCATTTCCATGAGCCTGCGCCGCACCAAAAAGGACCAGAGCGCTTCCGTCCGCAATATCGGTTTCAAATCCGGTGCCATCATCGTGGGCACGTATCTTGTGCAGGCGCTCACGGGCCTTGCAATCACCATCGGCCTTGCCTACACTTTCATGCCCGAAATGTTCAAGGCTGCCGGCCTTTTGCTGCCCATGGGCTTTGGACAGGGCCCCGGCCAGGCCAATAACATCGGCTCCTCCTATGAATCCCTGGGCTTTGCCGGCGGCCGCAGCTTTGGCATGGCCATTGCCGCTGCCGGTTATCTGTGCGCCTGTACGGTGGGCGTGG
>JAFSBN010000193.1 GCA_017437265.1 Clostridia bacterium | reverse complement strand
TTTCATGCGGAAACAACCCGGTTCGATAAAACTGTCTGTCGCACACCGGGTGCAGGGGTGATACCACTGCCGCGGGGTACAGGGGGCGAGAAGCCCCCTGCTAACATAACGAAAAAGGCTTGCAGCTTCCCGAAAGAGGCTGCAAACCCGTTTTCAATTGTGATACAGCGGAAGGAAAGACGGTTTTATTTGCCGCTCATCTGGCGTTCCTGCTGTTCGATCATACGTTTGACCATATAGCCGCCGATGTAGCCGGCCTGACGGGAGGGCAGGTCGCCGTTGTAGCCCTGCTTGAGGTTGATGCCCAGTTCGTTGGCGATTTCATACTTCATGTTATCCAGGGCGCCGCGGGCTTCAGGCACGTTGATGCGGTTGGAATTGCTGGAGGAAGAGGATGCGGAATTATTCTGCTGATACATGATAGGGTCACTCCTTCAAAAAATGATTGGTTTGGATGGGATGGTTACTTGCCGGCCATTTGCTTTTCGGCCTGTTCAATCAGGCGCTTGACCATGTAGCCGCCCACATAGCCGTTTTCTCGGCTGCTCAGGTCGCCGTTGTAGCCCTGCTTGAAATTGATACCCAGTTCACGGGCAATTTCGAACTTCATGTTGTCCAGGGCAGCGCGGGCTTCGGGCACGTTGACCCTGTTTCCATTCTGCTGACTCATTGCATTTTCACCTCCCCTTTTTCTCAGGTCAGTGCTATTTTGACCCGATGGAGAAAAAATACGCTGGCAATTTTGTTCAATTCAAAAAGTTTGGAGAAAGGAACATGATTTTCGGGAAAAAGCCTTGCTTTTTGTCGTTTGTTTTCGTATAATTGGAGTATCTTTTTGAAAAAACGACAGTGTTTTTTTGAGGGATGAAATGGAGGCGCAAAACGCATGAAGGAACTGCATGATGCCATCAAAACCTTTGGTCGGGGGTTGGGAAAAGATGTGGTGAAGGTGGATATGTTTCTGAACCACCGCATTGATACACAGCTGCTTTCTCAGATGGGCAAGGCCTTTGCAGAAGAATTCCGGGACGAGCGGCCCACCCTCATCATGACGGTGGAAGCCAGCGGTATTGCCATTGCGGTTGCGGCGGCCATGGAAATGGGCCATCTGCCGGTGGTGTTCGCAAAAAAGAGCGAAAACAAGGTGCAGACGGGCGATGTGGCTTCGGCCCCCGTATATTCCTTTACCCATAAAAAAGAATACAATATCCGGGTGGAAAAGCGCTATGTGCCCCGGGGCAGCCGGGTGCTGATCATTGACGATTTTCTGGCAGACGGCAAGGCTGTTGAAGGCATGATGCAGCTGTGTGAGCAGTTGGACAGCCAGGTAGTGGGCATCGGCATTGCCGTGGAAAAGGGGTTTCAGCCCGGCGGGCAGCAGCTGCGTGCCCGGGGCATCCATCTTAAGTCTTTGGCAATCGTAACCGGCATTGAGGACGGCAAAATCCTTTTGCAGGACGATTGAACCATAGATTCCGGCGAATGCCGGAAAAATACACATCCATATCCATTGGAGGAGGAAAACAACCATGAAAAAGCTCGTTGCTCTGGTGCTCTCTCTGGTTCTGTGCCTGTCCCTGTTCGCTTTCAGCGCCAATGCTGAAGTGGAAGGCGTGAAGCTGGGCGTGATCCTGCTGCACGACGAAAACTCCACCTATGACCTTAACTTCATCAACGGTGTGAACGATGCTGTTGCCGCTCTGGGCCTGAGTGAAGACCAGGTGATCATGGTGCGCAACATTCCCGAATCCCAGGAATGCACCGAAGCGGCTCTGGACCTGGTGGACGAAGGCTGCAACCTGATCTTTGCCAACTCCTTCGGCCATGAAACCTACCTGCTGGAAGCTGCCAAGCAGAACCCCGAAGTGCAGTTCTGCCATGCCACCGGTACCATGGCTCACACCGCCGGTCTGGCCAACTTCCACAACGCTTTTGCTGCCATCTATGAAGGCCGCTACCTGGCTGGCATTGCCGCCGGCATGAAGCTGAACGAAATCAAGGAAGCCGGCAACCTGAAGGGTGAAAAGCCCCTGATGGGTTACGTTGGCGCCTTCACCTATGCCGAAGTTATCTCCGGTTACACCTCCTTCTATCTGGGCGCCAAGAGCGTTTGCCCCGATGTGCAGATGAAGGTGATGTTCACTGGTTCCTGGTATGACGAAATCGAAGAAAAGAACGCTGCTCAGGCTCTGATCGATGCCGGCTGCGACCTGATCTCCCAGCATGCCGACTCCATGGGCGCTCCCACCGCTTGCGAAAACGCTGGCATCCCCAACGTTTCCTACAACGGCTCCACCGTGGCTTCCTGCCCCAACACCTTCATCGTTGCTTCCCGCATCGACTGGTCTCCCTACTTCCAGTACATCGTGAACCAGGTTGCCGCCAATGAAGCCATCGCCACCGACTGGACCGGCACCATCGCCACCGGCTCTGTTGTGCTGACCGATGTGAACGAAGCTGCTGCCGCTGCCGGCACCGTGGAAGCCCTGGCTGACGTGAAGGCCAAGCTGGAAAAGGGCGAAGTGAAGGTGTTCGACACCGCTACCGAAGGCTTCATCACCGTGGGCGGCGCTGCCATGACTTCCTACATGGCTGACGTTGACACCGACGCTGCTTTCGAAAAAGATACCGAAGTGGTTGCTGACGGTTTCTTCCATGAATCCGAATTCCGTTCCGCTCCCTACTTCGATGCTCAGATCGACGGCATTGAACTGGTGAACACTGCTTTCTAATTCAATCATGATCGGGCCGAGGCCCGAAAATGCGCGCTTGGGCTGCCGCTCCTTCGGGAGCGGCGGTGCCAAGCACTTTCCATTTAATACAGTATACGGAGGGTATACCGTGGAAAAGAATTTGGCGCTGAGCATGCAGGGCATCACCAAACGCTTTGGCAGCGTGGTGGCCAACAAAAGCGTGGATCTGGATATGTATCAGGGGGAAATTCTGGCCATTCTTGGCGAGAACGGCTGCGGAAAAACGACCCTGATGAATATGATTGCCGGGATTTATTTTCCCGATGAAGGGAAAATTTTCAAGGACGGAAAAGAAGTGGTCATCCGCTCTCCCAAGGATGCGTTTGACCTGAAAATCGGTATGATCCATCAGCATTTCAAACTGGTGGATTTGTTTACCGCTGCTGAAAACATTGTGCTGGGTGTGGAAGAAAGCCAACGGTACAACATTAAAGACGTAAATAACCGGGTTTCCGAGATTGCTCTGAAATACGGATTTCATATTGATCCTCAGAAAAAAATCTATGATATGTCCGTTTCCGAAAAACAGACGGTGGAAATTATCAAGGTGCTCTACCGCGGTGCGGATATCCTGATTCTGGACGAGCCCACCGCTGTGCTGACGCCTCAGGAAATAGACCGGCTGTTCAGCGTGCTGCGCCGGATGAAGGAAGACGGAAAATCCATCATCATCATTACCCATAAGCTGCACGAAGTGCTGGCCATTTCCGACCGGGTGGCCATCCTGCGCAAGGGCGAACATATTGCCACCGTGGATACCTGCAATGCCACCGAATCCAGCCTGACGGAAATGATGGTGGGCAAGAAGGTGACGCTGAATATTGACCGCAGCGAACCGGTGGCCCCCCAGGCACGTCTGGAAGTGAAGGGGCTCAATTGTGTGGACCATGAAGGGGTGCAGGTGCTCAAGGACGTTTCTTTCACCGCTAACAGCGGTGAGATTCTGGGCATTGCCGGTATTGCCGGCAGCGGCCAAAGGGAACTGCTGGAGGCCATTGCCGGGCTGCAGCCCCTTACCTCCGGTGAAATTATTTTCAATAATCCTAAAAAGGACAAGCCTGTCACCTTCTTCCATAAGTCCATGGCCCGGGTGAAGGAGCTGGGGGCCCAGGAGGCTTTCCACGACGAATACGGCAATCCCGTATCTTTTGACGGCATGACCAATAAGCAGATCAAGGGCTGGGTGGAAAGCGGCAAGGTTTTGTTCCGGGAAGATGAAGTGATGAACCTGCGGGACAAGACCCCGCTGGAAATCCGGGAATTGGGTGTGCGGCTTTCCTTTGTGCCGGAAGACCGGCTGGGCATGGGTCTGGTGGGCAGCATGGGCATCACCGACAACATGATGCTGCGCAGCTACCGCAAAGGGCATGCCGGTTTTGTGGACAGGAAGAAGCCCAGGGCGCTGGCGGATGAGATTATCCGGGAGCTGGAAGTGGTGACCCCCGGTGTGAATACGCCGGTTCGCCGGCTGTCCGGCGGCAATGTGCAGAAGGTGCTGGTGGGGCGTGAAATTGCCTTTGCCCCCAAGGTGCTGATGGCGGCCTATCCCGTGCGCGGGTTGGATATCAATTCCTCCTACACGATTTATAATCTGCTGAACAAGCAGAAGAAAAACGGTGTGGCCGTGATTTTTGTGGGTGAGGATCTGGACGTGCTGCTTTCCCTGTGCGACCGGATTCTGGTGATCAATTCCGGTGCCGTTACCGGCATTGTGGATGCCCGCACTGCTACCAAAGAAGAAATTGGCCTTTTGATGACCCAGACCGATACGCAGGAGAAGGAGGCTGTACAATGAGCGAAAAAAAGAATAACGCTGTGCAGGAACCTCTGTTCCATCTTTCCAAACGGGCGCAGATTCAGCCCTGGAAAGCATGGGCTATCCGCCTGGCGGCCATTGTGCTGGGCTTGCTTGTGTGCGGGCTGGTGGCCTTCATCCTGATTGAAAAGCTGAACCAAAAACCGGAGAAAATCACCGATTTTTATTACAGCTTCATCAAGGGTTCCTTTTCCACCAAGCGTAAGCTGTGGAAATTCCTGAAAAACCTGGCCATTTTGCAGTGTATTTCCCTGGCTGTAACCCCGGCGTTCCGGATGCGGTTCTGGAATATCGGCGCAGAAGGGCAAACGCTGATGGGTGTGCTGGGCTGCATTACGGTGGCGTTTTATCTGGGCGGCCAGGTGCCCAACTGGGTACTGCTGGTGCTGATGTTCATTGCGGCGCTGCTGTACAGTGCCGTATGGGCGGTGATCCCGGCCATTTTCAAGGCTAAATGGAACACCAACGAAACCCTCTTCACCCTGATGATGAACTATGTGGCCACCTTCGTGGTCAGCTATTTCCTGGTGGTGTGGGTGCCCAGCGGCTCTTCCACCCTGGGCAAGCTGAAGTATGGCAAATTGCCCTCCTTCGGCCATGAATATCTGGTGATCATCCTGGTGGTGGCGCTGCTGACGGTGCTTTTGTATATCTATCTGAAGCATTCCAAGCAGGGATACGAAATTTCCGTGGTGGGCGAAAGCGTGCGCACCGCCCAGTACAGCGGCATCAATGTGAAAAAGGTGATCATCCGCACCATGGTGGTCAGCGGCCTTCTGTGCGGCCTGACGGGCTATCTGATCGGCGCCGGGCTGGACCAGTCCGTTACCACTGAATCCGTGGGCGGCCAGGGCTTTACTGCCATCATGGTTTCCTGGCTTGCCAATTTCAATCCGCTGGTGATGCTGATCACCTCCGGCCTGATCTCCATGCTCAATTCCGGTGCTGCCCAGATTTCCCAGGATTTCAACGTTTCCGGTGCCCTGCCGGACGTGATTGTGGGCATCATTCTCTTCTTCATCATCGGCAGCGAATTCTTCATCAATTATCAGATTATCTTCCGCAAGAAGGGCCATGAAAAGGAGGCTGTCAAATGAACGTATGGCTGAACTTTCTCATTGACTCTCTGGCCTTTGGCGCTGTGTTCATGTACGGCTCCACCGGCGAAATCCTCACCGAAAAGGCCGGGCATCTGAACCTGGGCATCCCCGGCATCATGTGCATGGGCGGCGCAGGCGGGTGTCTGGTATTGAACCTGATCGGCAAATCCTCCCTGCCCGGCTTCCTGATTGTGATGCTGGGCATCGCCGGGGCGCTGGCCATGGCCATGCTGATGGGCATGATCTACTCCTTCCTGACGGTGACCCTGCGGGCCAACCAGAACGTGACCGGCCTTGCGCTGACCACCTTCGGCGTGGGCCTGATGAAGGTGATTTTCAGCAAGCTGGATCCCACGGTATATCTGGTGGGCCCCAAAACCATGTACCGCTGGCCCTTTGCCGGAAGGACGGATGCGCTGCAGTGCCTGGGCGTATTGTTCTTCCTGGGGGTTATCATTGCCATTGCGGCGTCCTTAGTGCTGTATCGCACCAAGGTGGGCCTGCACCTGCGTGCTGTGGGCGAAAACCCCGGCACGGCAGATGCTGTGGGCATCAACGTAACAAAGTATAAGTATCTGGCTACCTGTATCGGCAGCGGCATTGCCGGCCTTGGCGGCTTCTACTACATTATCGACTATATGGCGTCCCAGGAAGCGTATCTCAGCCTGGAAGCCTTCGGCTGGCTGTCCATCGCATTGGTGATTTTCGCCCTGTGGCGGCCGCATATGACCATCATCGGTTCCACGGTATTCGGCTTTTTGTTCAGCTGCTCCAGCTACATTGCCAATATCGAGGGCATCACCATCACCATGGCGGCCAAGCCCATCCTGAAGATGCTGCCTTATGTGGTAACCATCCTGGTGCTCATCATTACCTCCATCCGCAACAAGCGGGAAAACCAGCCCCCGGCATCCCTGGGCCTTTCCTATTTCCGGGAAGAAAGATAAAAAGACAAGAGAGGCAGCTTTTTGCCTCTCTTTTTCAAAAAGGATGAATGTTTCATGCAGGTTATTGCCCGTGTGCAGAATCAGTTCAAGGAAAAGTTCGCCCTGCCCAGGCAGGCGGGGCTGACGGAAGGGCTTGTTTCCACCATTGTGTTTGAAAAGGAATTCCGGGTGAAGGAAGCACTCCGGGGGCTGGAAGGATACAGTCATATCTGGCTGATCTGGGGCTTTCACGATAACAAAAGGGAAGGGTGGACGCCCACGGTGCGGCCGCCCCGGCTGGGGGGCAACAAGCGGATGGGCGTTTTCGCCACCCGCTCGCCCTACCGGCCCAATCCCATCGGCCTTTCCTGTGTGGAGCTGGTGGAAATCAAGGAGACGAAGGAGCAGGGGACGGTATTGGTGGTGGCCGGGGCGGATATGATGAACGACACCCCGGTGTACGATATCAAGCCCTACCTGCCCTTTGCGGACAGCATCCCCCATGCTCGGGCAGGGTTTGCCGGGGATCATGAAAAGGATCAGCTGCAGGTGGTTTTCCCGGAAAGCCTGCGCAGCGCTTTCACCCCAAAGCAGCAGGAAATCCTTTCCTCCCTCCTCTCTCAGGACCCTCGCCCCCATTATCAGAAAGACCCCGGCCGCCTCTACGGCTTTCCCTTTCAGGGGAAGGATGTGCGCTTCCGGGTGGAAGGGGATACCCTCACCGTATGTGCTATTGTGCCCTTGGAAGGAGATGCCCAATGAACCGCATGCAGGATGCCCACACCCTGAACGCCCAATACAAAACCGCCCATTCCCTGAATATCCGCATCGCCTTTCATCAAAAATATTCCCTGCAAACCCAGCCCTTTCATGACTGGCTGTTTTCCCAGTATGCTTTCACTCCCGGCATGCGCATACTGGAAATCGGCTGCGGAAGCGGCAGCCTGTGGCAGGGAAAACTGGAAAAAATGCCGGTGCCTCAGGCGATGATCCTGACGGATGTTTCCCCCGGCATGGTGGAAGAAGCAAAAGCGGCTCTGCCGCCCCTGCCCTTCCTTTCCTTTCGGACGGCGGATATGCAGGCCCTGCCCTTTCCGGACGCTTCTTTTGACATGGTGATTGCCAACATGATGATCTATCATGTGCCGGATGTGCAAAAGGCCCTTTGGGAAGTAAGCCGGGTGCTGAAAAAGGGCGGCGTGTTTTTCTGCGCCACTTCCGGGGAAAAAACGGTGGTGGATTATATCCGGGAAATACTGGGAGGGGAAAAGGTTCTGCCCCACATTTCCTTCACCCTGCAAAACGGGGCGGCTCAGCTTGCCCCCCATTTTTCTAAGGTGGAATGCCTGAAACGGCAGGATGCCCTCATGGTCACCGATCTTGCTGATTTGCTTGCCTATATCCATTCCCTGGCCAGCATCAGCGGCCTGGATGAAGCAGGGGATGCGGCCCTTCTTTCCAAACTGGAAGGGCGCATGGAAAAGGGCGTGCTTACCATCCCCAAGGAATACGGCACCTTCCGCTGCGTGAAATAAGGGGCATTTGACAAGTGTTGGCCCATGTGCTATACTTTTTTCATCCCATGAATGAAAGGAGGCCGCCTGCGTGCTTTGGAAAACCGTGAACGTACTGCGCCAGAAGGGGTCCATTTTTGCCCTTCAAGGGGGTAGTGCGCCCTTTTTGAAGGGGTAACGGCGGTTTTTGAAGCAAAATCCGGCCTTTTCGCCTTGCATAGCGCATTATCTCCTTAACGTTTTTCCAAATACAGTTAAGGAGATTTTTTTATGTTCAATATTCGCAAACAATTAACCAGACTCTATTCTTCTTCCGTGCTGGGAAATCTGTCCCTCACCGGCGCATGGGTGGCCATTCTGGCGGCCCGGGGTTACACACTGGTGGAGATCGGCATTGCGGAAACCGTGTTCCATATCGTCAGCCTGCTTTTTGAAATTCCTTCCGGCGTATTGGCAGATGTGTTTGGACGAAAGAAAATGCTCATCGTCAGCACCCTGATGCGGATGATTGGCTGTGCCGTTATGATTGCTTCCCGGAACCATTTCATGGTGTGTCTTTCTATTGCTTTCGTTGCGCTGGCCTACAATTTTTCTTCCGGTTCCGGGGATGCGCTGGCCTATGATTCCCTGAAAGCTACCGGGCAGGAGCGGCGCTTTGAAGCCTATGAATCCAATCAGCTGGTGATCTACCGGTTGTGCAGCGGCCTTTCCACCCTCTGTGCCGGCTTTGCCCTGCAAATTGGCCACCGCATTGCTTATGCGACGGATATCTTTACCGGGCTGGTTCAGCTGTGCCTGCTCTTTTCCCTGCAGGAAATGTGCCCCGGGGCAGCGGAAAAAGGAAAATCCCTTGTGAAAAAACTGTTTTCGTGCTTTCGGGAAAGCCTTGCATTCATTTGCAGTGCAAAAAAGGCTTTCCCGCTGATGATGTGCAATTCATTGGTGGGTGCGATGGATATTCTGCTGCTTTTCTTTTTGCAGGCCAAGCTGCCGGAAAAGGGGATTCCCGGCTGGGCGCTGGGCCCGGCATTGCTGCTACTGGAAATGGGCGGTATTGTGGGCTCCCGGCTGATTTTGAAATGGAGGGATATTCGCTATCTTCATCTGTTCCTGCTCAGCTGTTTGATGGTATTGGCAGGGATTTTGCTGGAGCACAGTCCGTCATATTTTCCGATGATTCTGGGCGGTTTCATTGCCGCCATGGGGGACGATGCCCTGCAGGTGCGCACCAACGCCCGTTTGCAGGATATGTTTCCCTCTGAGCAGCGAGCCACCCTCACCTCTGTGGAATCCTTCAGCTTTTCCACCATCATGGTGGTGCTCTCTCCGCTGGCCGGGTTCTTTTTCAGCCATTGGTAAAGGAAAACAAGGGCAGGGGACGTAAAAACCCCTGTCCTTGTTTATGTATGTCAGAAGCCGGTGAACAGGTTGCCCTTTCCGGTACTGTCCACATGAATGAATACATCCATGAAGCTTACGCCTTCTTTTTCGTATTCGTATTCAAAGCAGGGGATGAAATCCTCCTTGTGGTTTTCCTTGAAACCATTTTTGTTCAAATGCTCCATGATCAGTTTATAGGCGGTGGGGATGCGTTCAAAGGGAGCAATGAAGGGCTCCCGGATGGTGATGCGTGCATAATCGGCAGCAGGCTGGCAGCCGATTTCCGCACCGGGACAGGCCGGCTGAAAATCTTTGGGCAGAATGCAGGCGGCCACATATCCCCGCAGGTTGAAACGGTTTTTCTGCTCAGGAGAGATGAAGGGGAAATCCCAGCCGATCATTTTTTGCTGCTGCCGGGGCAGGCGGGCATAGCCGCTTTTTTCTGCCCAGATGCGCATGTATTGCTGCACGTCATCCTCGCAGTTGGGGGAGATGATCACATACCGTGCAGTGCGAAGGGCCGGCACATGGCATATTTCCACCGGGGAATAGATGGCGGCATGGGCGGAAAGGTCTTCCCGGATCAGCGCATCCAGCTTCACCAGAAACAGATCGCAGATTTCCAGCAGCTTGCCCATTTCGGGAAAGGCTTCTCCCGTTTCCCATTTGCCAACCGATTGCCGGGAAATGTTCAGTCTTTCCGCCAGCTTTTCCTGGGTCATATTGCCCATCTTTTTGCGCAGGAACTGCAGATTGCTGCTAAAATACATGAGGTGTGCCTCCTTGCTTTTTGATGTGTTCAGCATATCATGTGCGCCGCCGGTTGGCCACCATACATTGGGTGCGTTTTTCACGCACCGATGCCAACCAACCGTTGCGGGAGCGGATTTGTGCCGCTTCTCTTGCTTTTTCGGATATTTTTTTGAAAAATTTCAAAAAAGGGCTTGCTTTTTCTTTCAATATGGTGTATTATATCACCGTTGCCCAAGAAAGAGCAATGCTGATGTAGCTCAGTAGGTAGAGCGCATCCTTGGTAAGGATTCACTCTATGCAGCGTCGCAGCAACTTTATACAGCCCGTGCTGATGTAGCTCAGTAGGTAGAGCGCATCCTTGGTAAGGATGAGGTCACCGGTTCAAATCCGGTCATCAGCTCCAGATCATCGCCTCTTGTGGACATTCCGCAGAGGCGATTTTCTTTGTGTTTTCAAGGGTTTCAGGACTTTTCCGTTCCTGATCCGTCCTCTCCCACCGCCCGGAATCGGCTGTCTGTTGCAGCTAATTTCCGGGCGGTTTTCCTGTTTTCCAGCTAATATTTCGTGGAAACTGGTTCGGTGTGATTATTCATTGGCTGAATATGCAGCCCTCTCAGCTAACAAAACCAGCTAAACGCGAAATATCTTTGCATTGGGTGCTTGCTTCTGCACCAACTGCACCGAGCAGCAGATTCTGAAGAAGTTGACGCTGAAGATCGGGGTTCTGTTGAAGTCTTGCGACCAGCTCCGATACTTCATCGGTCTGAGCTTGCTCTGATTCTTGCTGGGGGTAGAAGCTCCCTTCCACCATCCTGGACAATGCGCGCTTTTCAGAATCGAGCGCTTCATTATAGTTACTCATCAGAACTTCCGGCGATTGACCGGCACTCTCAGCAACAAGCTGATAGTCATTCTTCGACAGACGAACCTTATGCATCTGACCAGACTTACGAAGACCTTGAATATCGACTCTCTCCTCATAGGGAATGCTGATCCGGGCTTGATGCTCACGGAATGCGCTCTCGAGATTCTTCGGGTCAATCGGCCTTCCGTCCGGCTGACAGATCAGCAAGCCGTAATCATGGTACTCTGAGCCGAAGAAGCGCTTATTCGCTTCGATCTCAGCCAACCGCTCCTGAATTTCTCGGATCAGCGGGGCGGTCAGGTACTGTTTACGGTGACTGTCTTCTGTCTTGGGGCCTTTGAGAATCAAACTGCTTTTTGAGGTATGGATCAGTTTGGGGAAAACCCTGATGATCTCATTCTTGGGCAAAACGCTCAATGCGGTATCCGACACACGCTGAACCTGTCTGGTAATCCACAAGCACCTGTCGCGGACATCAATGGTGCGAATATCAATACCAGCGATCTCACCGGCACGGAGGGAACAGACAAAGGCGAGATGAACCACCAGATGAAGAAGCTTGTCCTCCTGAATACTCTGCAGCACTTCATATACCCTACCCGCTTCCCATGCCCGCCGCTTGACATTCTTTTCTGCCGGTGCGGTAACATGAGGGATAGAGGCAATGTAGTGCCACTTTAGGGCAGTTTCAAAGCCCGCCATCAGAACGGTGTAACACTTCTTCACGGAGCTGGAAGATAACGTGGGAATGTTATCCAGACGCTTGCCATAGCTCTTTGGCCCTCTGCATGGTTTCATGCTGAGATGGTCAATGAAGTTATCAATATCCTCTGCGGTAATTGAACTCATTACCCGATCACCGAAGAAAGGATAGATATGATTCTCCAGATTGCTGCGGTAGCTGTCATAGGAGTTTGGAGAGAAGCGCTCTTTTCTCGCATGGAAAGGCAGCCACTTTTCTGCGAACTCCCGGAAGGTCTTCGTCATGTTATCGTCGCCGGTCCCGCTCGGAACCTCTACAACCGGGGCAGGAACCCGGAACTGTTCATTGATCGCCCGCTCAAGCTCACGCTTGCGCTTGTACTCAACAACAGCTTTCAGGATCTCCTGGTGCAGCTTCGCCTTTTGAAGGTAATCAATATAGGCTTTACGCTGCATCGCTTCCAGTTCGGTTGAGTAGGTTTCCCAATGCTGTTTCTTTTTGCCCGTTTCATCGGTATAAGTATAAATGATATTGTGTGCAGTGCCTCGTACGGTATAGGTTGCCATAATAGCCATCCTTTCCTGACGCGTCAGAAAAGCTTACTGGCGGTTGAACCAGTTATCAAAGGATTCTTTGTGAATCCGCAGACATCTTTTTCCGATCCGCATCACTTTGAACTCAGTTGTTGATTCGCAAAAGTAGTATGCTTTGCGGACACTGATGCCAAGGATTTCGGCTACTTGTTCAGCAGTGTATGTTCGTTGCCCCATACCGCTGCAAGCGCTGATAGAAGTCATTTTGTACTCCTTTCTGCGCGTGGTACTGCATCGTTGTGCATAGAACCTCCTTTCTACCTTATTAATAGGTGAGCAGGTAAGCTCATTGTATCTGATGCAGTACCAGGGCGTCAATGTTGCGAATGTTTATGTTATTGGTGTGACAAGAAGAATTTTCTTGGAAATTGATTTTCCAGAGTTCAAAAAGGTTCTGCGAAAGATGTTACGGGCTGCAGCCAGCTTTACCGCATCATAGCCCCACCTGTACCGCCGCACTCTGAACAAGCGCATACCGCAGGGACTCCCTCTCCAGTCTGTGGAGGGCCGTGTGGAAGTATCATTATCGCCATGAAGTGTCATCACGCCCTGATTGCCACATCAGAGTCATATGGATCACGTTTATCGCTCTGGCAAAGCCGTCATCGCGCCGCTCCATATACCGCTCGCTTCATGGGTTCGTACCCGTAACATTGGCTGTGAAGTTTTCAAGGTGCTATCGAAAGAAGAAAACTCCTTTCAATAGATATGACAAAAACAGGCCATTTGTCAGACCTCATTTTGGAGTTTCAGAAAATTTTCTTTGATTTTGAGCATACTACGCTTGATCCCGATGTATACGGATTGCTTTGTAACCCCTTCGGCATCAGCTATTTCAGTAATCGACCTTCCAAATACAATATGAGCAATAACCCTTTCTGCCTGGTAGTCGGGGATGCTACGAAGCGCCTGCTGAAGAAAGTTATACTGTTCTTGTTTTTCGTACTCATCTTCTGCAGAAGGCGAATAGCAATCCGCTGCAAAAGCAGCAAAGCCGGGATGATCCAACGATACAATCGCCTGATAGCGCCACAATTTCCGGTCATATGCCTTTTCAGCTCGTTCAGAAGCCCAGATCAGGCTGGCAACATCATCAGGAACATCGACCATACGGTCCACAGTGCAATGGGGATAAATCTTCCTCAGATTGATTTGTTTCATAAATAAGCCTCCGTTTCATTGTTGAGAGTTGAGAGAACGAAACGGACGCTTTGGTGGCGAACGGCACCGAATCAGTCGATAATCGCTAATATCTTGTCGAATAGAAAAAGAGAAGGCTCCCAGGATCGTGAAATCCTGAGAGCCTTTGATATTCTCACTATCTACCCTTTGCCTATCCGTGTGTACCTCGCTTTCTGCTGTAGCTGGTCATGTGAGTATTGCTGTAAGCTTACGTTGATCTGTACAAGCAAGTGTGGAGTACAGCCCTTTACCGCGATAGTTTGATAAAGTGCGATGACTGCCATTAACTAATATATGATGCACTATGCTGAGAAATGCCAACGCCTTATCAGGAAACGTTCGACACATTACGACTGGAATATATTTGCAGTTGACAAGACAACTCATTCAGGTGTATATTACATACGAACATATGTTCTTAATAGAGGAGAAAGGAAATGGCACGAGTAATCCTGCACTCAGACGCCAACTCTTTTTATGCGTCCGTAGAGTGCCTACACAGGCCAGATGTGAGAGATCATCCCTTGTCTGTATGCGGCGATCCTGAGATGCGGCATGGTATCGTGCTGGCAAGCAACCAGCAAGCAAAACGCTGGGGTGTCAAGACAGGGATGGCTGTATGGCAGGCAAAGCAGACTTGCCCAGGTCTGGTCGTTGTTCCCCCCGACTATTCCCTGTACAAGCATTTCTCCCATATGCTCAGAGACATATACGAGTGCTATTCAGACCGGGTAGAGAGCTTTGGGCTGGACGAGTGTTGGATAGATCTCTCCAATCCAGGTTTCACCATCGAAGACGGAGAACAGAAAGCGCATGAGATTCGCCTGCGGGTGAAGAATGAACTTGGTATCACCGTGTCCGTTGGCGTCAGTGATAACAAAATCTTTGCGAAACTTGGAAGCGACCTCAAGAAGCCGGATGCTGTGTCTGTTGTTCCGCCCGACCGCTTTCGGGAAACGATCTGGCACTTACCCGCCTCCGATCTGCTGTATGTCGGCCCCAAGACAACAAAGAAGCTCCGGGACTGCAATATCCTCACCATCGGTGATCTGGCGAAGGCTCCTTCTGATCTTCTCAAATACAAATTGGGTAAGAACGGTCTGATGCTGCAAGCCTACGCCAACGGCTGGGATCGTTCGCCGGTCAGGCCGACAACCCTTGAAGAAGCCATTGGCAGCGTAGGTAACAGCATTACGCCACCCCACGACATAAGAAGCCTTGAAGATGCCCGGTGCATCTATTTTTTGCTCGCTGAGAGCGTGGGCGCACGGCTGCGTGAAAGCAATCTGCAAAGCAAGTGTGTCAGTATCTCTGTACGAACGACTGATCTAATCTCTTACTCATGCCAACGGACGCTTTCTTCCCCCACCAACATCACCGGAGAGATCGCCTCGATAGCATGTCAGCTCTTTTCAGAGCGCTATGTCCGCTTCCTGCCCCTTCGCAGTGTGGGCGTCAGCTGCTCAGCTCTGAGCATGGAGGGTGCGCCTGTTCAGCTTGATCTGTTCGGCAATCAGCTTCACAGAGAAAAGATGCACCAGCTTGATTGTGCGCTGGACGGAATCCGGCGTCGCTTTGGCAATCAGGTAATTGTTCGCGGGATTGTTCTGGCAGAGCCAGCCTTTGCTCAGATTGATCCGAAGGATGATCACACCATTCATCCGCAGCCTTTTTTCACGGGATAAAGGAGGATTTTCATGCAGTGCGCCGAAATGCGTCCCAATAAGGATAAGCAGTATGTTGATGTCCTTGCGCACCACCGTCTGGATGGACAAACCATCCCGATCCGTTTCAAAGCGGAAGACCTTCCTGCGCAGCGCATCGTAAAAGTGCTGGATATCCGTCCCGGCTATTCGCTGAAGGCTGGCGGACAGGGACTGCGGTATACCTGTGTACTGGAAGATGGATCAACGATCTATCTGTTCCACGACCGGAACCTTTGGTTCTACCCGAAATAAGGAGTATTCTCATGTGTGGAAGGTTCTATATTCCAGAGGATGATTCGTCTGAGGAGCTGCAGCGGATCATTGACCACCTGAACCGGAAGAAGGCTACGCCCGTAAAGACCGGTGAAGTGCGCCCCACGGATGTGGCAGCTGTTATTGCGAATAGCAAATCCCTTCAGCCGACGCCCTTTGCGATGAAGTGGGGATACTCGCTGGCGGATCGTCGGCCTTTGATTAACGCCCGAAGTGAAACCGCAGAAGCCAAGCCCCTTTTCCGGGATGGTATGCAACAGCGGCGTTGTCTGATCCCGGCGTCGCATTACTTTGAGTGGCAGCAGCTTGCCAACAAGAAGGTCAAGAACGCCATCAAGCCTGTGAACAGCACCGCCATGTACATGGCTGGTTTGTATAGGTTTCAGAATGGCGTTCCTGAGTTTATCATACTTACAAGGGAACCCGGAGAAAGCATCAGACACATTCATGATCGGATGCCGGTCATTCTCCCGCGCGAAGCCCTGAAGGACTGGATGAACCTGAATTACAACGCATCAGAGGTTATGCGTTCCGCTATGCTTGACATGGCATTTGAGGCCGAAATGCCTGCGTTCGCATAACACGGCAGGAATATGGAGGAAGAAAGTATGGCTTGTCATATCACGGTCACTGGTGGAGAGCTGGAACAAGCTGAGATCAATGCCTATATCCAGAGAGCAAAAGAGAAGTATGGGCGCGAGCCGATTGGTATCGACATCAAGGTAGATGGCGATTATGTAGAGCTGTCCTATGACTTTGGTCATCAGCCTTTTCAGCGGATTCGCAGGATTACCGGCTATCTGGTTGGAACACTGGAGCGATTTAACGACGGGAAACGCGCCGAGGAACACGACCGAGTGAAGCATACTGTGACAATGTGATTTTTCTTTGCACGTTGCAGTACCTATGCCAGACAAGTTGGATCATCCGACTTGTCTTTTTGTGTCGTTTGTTTGCCCAGAAGTGATATTTTACATGTGCTCATATTGATTGGTAGAAGAGAAAATGGTATGATATTATTGATGAAATATACACTCTGCAACCCGATGGAGGGACAAATCAAAAAGACTACTTACAAAATTGTTTCATGGAAACAGTTCGGCTTGATAGGAGAAATCATGGATAAAAAGAAACGACTTGTCTTTGGCCTGTTTATCTGTATGGTAATCGTTGTATGCGGAATATATATTCTCAACAGCGACTTACTTGTGGAGAAGGTATACGGAAAGACTGAGTGGAAGGCCGATGCACTTCTTGTTTTCCGTACAGGAACTGATCGTGGTACACTGATTAGTAATCCTATGGAGATTGCAGATATCCAGAAAAGCTATAAATGGACGAATTTCCATATAGAGTGCTGTGTTGGAGCACCGGATTTCAGGGTATATGTATATCAGGATGGTGAACCAGTCTCTGTATGGCATGGCTTCAACGAACCGAACAACGAAGCATATAACAGAGACTTTGCCCGGCGAATATCTGAATTGGGTAAAAGACCCCCTAATGTATGGGTTAGCGAAGTTACCGTTCCTTCGGGGGTATATACAGAGGATATAGCAGCAACATTAGGCCATAATGTGATTCTGCCGTTGAGAAGTGAAGAACGCGATGCAAGAGGACCTTACCTGATAGCAACATATAAGGCTTTTTTCGATCGGAACTCAGCCATGGGAGAAGCTGCTGTAAAGGACTCACCACTGGGCGAATTTTCTGGAGATGACATTTTCATTCCGCTGCAAGAAGCCTTGATCCAGGAGGGAGTCCTTCGCCATACCAGCAGTGTCGATTGTAACAAGTGGTATGGTTCGTCATTTGGCATCGATTCATATGCTGAAAGAAGCATTACCTTCTACCTTGAGAGGCAACCATCGTTCTATGAATTTGGCTCTCTGACTCTTGAATATTCCGACGGAGATGGATGGAAAGGATTTATCGTAACCGAAACGTCCCTTAATGAATCTACAAGAGAAATGATTCAAGAGATGGGGATAACAATTGGGAGCAAATAACTTCGACAGATGTGGAGGAAGAAATGAATCAATTTTCGATCCATGCAGACCGCTATTGGTGGATTGATGGTTCGCAGGATGATCCAACAGATCGCTGCCTGCACGGCCATGTGATTGCCCAAATTGGTGACGAGAGCATTGAAGAAGATTGCTGCGTCAGTGCAACTGCGCTGTATCTGCTCAAAACACTGACGGAAGACCACATCTGGGGTGAGGATAATCAGATGCTTCCGTGTTGCGGGTTCTTTCTGATTCCCAATGATGACTTGACCAATGTGATGATCTCTGGCTGTGATAACGGAACGGACTGGTCTGTACTACATGATAACAGCATTGTTCGAATCTTCCTTCAGAACGGAAAAGAATGCAATATTCCCATTGAACAGTACAAGGATGAAGTGTTTCGATTTGCAGATGAAGTAGAGGACTTCTACAATAATTGCACTCCAAAGGTAGAGCCATCAGATGAATTTGACCGCAATGGCTATATCGCTTTCTGGAATGAGTGGCACAGGAGACGAGGTGAAGCAAGTGAAAGCTACGATTCAAGCAGCGCCTGATTTTGATACATATGCAGGTATCGTTCATGATAAGCAGTGCTGTGCTGTCAACTTTGCGTATGAAAACAAGACTCTTTTGCTTCGGCTGATTGGAGAACGAGCGGAAGATGCTTCAATGGAAATTCGTTTCAATGGTGTTCTGGGTTATGAGATGACAAGCTGCGACTTCTGGGGGCCTTCGCCACATGTGTTTGGCTGGAGCCTTATTCCTGATAACGAAAGAACGCTG
>JAFSBN010000014.1 GCA_017437265.1 Clostridia bacterium | reverse complement strand
GCCCGCCAATGTGAAGGTGCACTATGTGGACGCTGCCACCTATGCGCCCATCGCTTCTGATACCGAAAAGACCATCTACCAGTCCGGCGAAACGGTCATCCCCGAGCCCTTTGATCTCCAGCCCAATTATGAGCTGACCGGCGAAAGCTCCTACACCATCACCCTGGATTACAACGGTGCTTCTCCTGCCGAAGTCACCTTCTATTATCAGTACACACCGCAGGATGTGACCCTGCCTGTTCGTTACCTTGACAGCGTTTCCGGCCTGCCGGTGGCCACAGAAGGCAGCATCACCTGCGCTCCCAATACCGTCACCGACGTGTATCCCACGCCCGCCGATCTGCCCGCCGATTATGTGCCTGCAGAGGGCAGCCCCGCCGTGCAGCAGGTAAGCGTGGATGAAATGGGCCAGGCCAATATGTACGAAGTGGTGTTCTATTACACCTACGTTGCCCCCACCCCCGAACCCACGGCAGAACCTACCGCAGAGCCCACAGCTGAGCCTACCGCTGAACCTACTGCGGAACCTACTGCGGAACCCACGGCTGAGCCTACCGCTGAACCCACGGCTGAGCCCACTCAGGCCCCTGTGGAACCTGTCACCATTCCCGTTCTGTATCTGGATATCGTTTCCGGCCTGCCGGTGGCTACCGAAGGCAGCGTCATCTGCCTGCCCGGCATGGTGACGGATGTGTATCCCGCTCCCGCTGATCTGCTGGCCGATTATGTACCTGCAGAGGGCAGCCCTGCCATGCAGCAGGTGAGCGTGGATGAAATGGGCTATGCCAACGTGTACGAAGTGGTGTTCTATTACACCTACGTTGCCCCCACCCCCGAACCCACCGCAGAACCGACTGCTGAACCCACGGCGGAGCCGACTGCGGAACCGACCGCAGAACCCACAGCGGAACCCACTGCTGAGCCTACTGCGGAACCGACCGCAGAACCCACTGCGGAACCCACGGCTGAGCCTACCGCGGAACCCACGGCGGAACCTACCGCTGAACCCACGGCTGAGCCCACTCAGGCCCCTGTGGAACCTGTCACCATTCCCGTTCTGTATCTGGATATCGTCTCCGGCCTGCCGGTGGCTACCGAAGGCAGCGTCATCTGCCTGCCCGGCATGGTGACGGACGTGTATCCCGCTCCCGCCGATCTGCTGGCCGATTATGTGCCTGCAGAGGGCAGCCCTGCCATGCAGCAGGTGAGCGTGGATGAAATGGGCTATGCCAACGTGTACGAAGTGGTGTTCTATTACGAAGCCATCCCCGCCCCCACCGAAGCACCCATTCTTCCCACAGAAATCATTGTTTCCTATTACTCCACCGATGCTGTGCAGATTGCCGAATCCACCACCTTCCTCTGCCAGCCCGGTGAAAACACGGTCAAGCCCAACCAGCCCGCCATCGGCAGCGAATGGATTCTGCAGAGCGAAGAAAATGTGACCGTCATCCTGGACGATAACGGCCTCTCTCCTGCCAGCGTCAGCTTCTATTATCAGCAGAAACAGCCCGACGCCACCCCCGCCCCCATGCCTGTCACCATCCGATATGTGGATAAGCAGGGTAATACGCTGCGGCCGGACGAAAACCGCTTCCTGCCCATGGGGGATCATCCCATCTCTGCCCCTGAAACGCTGGACGATGCCTATGTGCTGGAAAGCGATGCCACGGTGATCGTACACGTGAGCGAATACGGCGCTGAGCCCAGCATCGTGCTCTTCAAGTACGGCCAAAGTGCTCAGGCCCCCAAAATCAGCCTGGTAACAGTAAAATATGTGGATGCCGAAACCGGTTCCGCCCTTTTCCAGGTGCAGCCTGCCGTGTGCACTGAAGGCGTTGAAAACCTGATCAGCGTGGACTGGCAGCTGCTCAGCCAGATGGGCTTTGGCGCCTACACCCTCCAGAGTGCAGAAACCGTTTCCGTCACCGTGGATGAAAACGGCAATGCCGCTCCCGGCGAAGTGGTGTTCTCCTTCTTAAAGCCCGTCGAAGCCACCCAGACCCCCGAGCCCACCCAGATGCCCACCGCCACCCCCGAAGTGCCGGTAAACGTGAAGGTATATTTCCGCAACGAACAGGGCCTGGATATTGCCCCGGCTCAGGAAATTCCCTGCTTTGTGGGCAATAACACCATCGAATGTGCTCCTGTGAATATTTTGCCCGATTACAAACTGCAGGGCGAAAGCTACCAGACCGTGGTGCTTTCCCAGGACGGCGTGATGACCCCCGAAATGGTGGTGTTCACCTTCGTTTCCACCATCACCCCCTCTCCTGCCCCTGCCACTCCTTTCCCCTACAATTTCACCCCCATGGATAAATGGTGCTATCCCACCGGCGACGGCATCAATTACCGTTCCGAGCCTGCCACCTCCGGCGGCGGCAAAACCGTCATCCGCTCCCTCAGGCGGACGGAGCTGGGCCACATCACCGGTCTTGTGATCAACGGCGACGGCGAAGAATGGTACATGGTGGAAGTAGGCGATACGTTTGGTTTCCTGAAAGCCACCGTCACCCGGGTATTGACCGACGCAGAAGTGAACGCCCTGTTCGGCTACACTCCCGTGCCAGCCACGCCCTCTCCCTCCCCCATCCCCGAAGGCGCAGCCATTGACCGCTGGGCCCGGACCAACGCCAAGGTATTCTTCCGCTCCTCCATGGAAACCGGCAACAATAACAAGTTGGGCCAGCTGAGCAAGAACACCCAGGTGTGGGTGTACAAAATGGACAGCGTGGAAGGCGACCAGTGGTATCAGGTGATGGTAGACGGCCAGGAAGGCTATATCATGGCCGAGTTTGTGGATCTGATGAGCCGGGAAGAAAGCGACCGCATCCAGGCCGCCATTGCTTCCCCCATGCCCACCACATCCCCCGTGCCCACGCCTTTCGTGCCCACCCCCGAACCCACCTTCACCCCTGAACCCACCCAGACGCCCACCGTGGCCCCCACCGCCACCCCCGAATCCTACACCGGCTATGCCCTGACCCTCTGGCAGGTGCCCCTGCGCACCGGCGTCACCGATGATACCATCCTGGAATGGCTGCCGGCAGACAGTTTGGTGTATGTAAACGGGCAAACCTACGTTTCCGGCGAAAGCTGGTCCACCCTGCGGTCCATGTACAGCGGCAATTACGGCTTCATTCAGCACAGTGCCCTGATGCCCATCTCCAACGAACAGGCTCAGCCCTATCTGGATATGATCACCCAGGCCCAGGCCACCGTCACCCCCGAACCCCAGCAGCAGTACGGCTATGCCATGACGCTGGGCGACGGCGTGCCCCTGCGCTCCTTTGCCGATACCAATGCCGAAATCGGCCAGCTGCTGCCCTATGGCGCCGTGGCCAGCGTACGCGGCCAGGTGTTCACAGGCGATACCACCTGGCATCTGGTGCAGTATAACGGCATGTGGGGCTATGTGCGCGCCGACCAGATGCGCATGATGAGCGAAGAGGAAGTGGCTTCCTATCTCCAGTCTCTGGAAAAAGGTACGCCCCTGCCCACCGAAGCCCCTGCCACCCCCGCCCCCATTACCCAGGAAAGCCTGTCCAGCTACGGCCATGTGCAAAGCAACAGCGGCAAGGTGAACCTGCGCAGCGAACCCTCCACCGACGCCACCCGGCTGCGGCTGCTGGACAACTACGCATTCGCCCTGGTAATGGGCACTGAAACCGGCAAGGACGGCAAAACCTGGTATCACGTCAGCCAGGCAGGCACCGAAGGCTATATCCAGGGCGATTACTTCAAAGTGCTCACCCTGAGCGAACTGACCCTCTTCCTGCAAAGCAACGAATACCAGAACGCCAACAGCGAATCCAGCCAGACCGGCTCCACCTCCGGCCAGATTCAGCCCGTGGAAGACTATAACCAGACCATCTGGCAGAACCCGGCGCTGATGGCCTCTTACGAGCCCTTCAATCCCTACGCCACCCCCACCCCCGATCCCGAACGGCTGCCCACCGCTGCTCCCGCGGTTACCACCTCCGTGCAGCCCACCGGCTATATTACCCCCACCCCCGTCATTGCCCCCATTCAGGGCGGCACCACCCCCACCCCGGACACCTCCAAGGACGGCGGCAGCGCCCTGCCCTGGATTTTGCTGGGTGCCGCGGTGATTGGCGGCGGCGGTGCGGTGTATGCCTACTCCCTGCATCAGCAGAACGAACGCCGCCGTCAGGCCGTCCGGGCCCAGCAGGCGCGTCAGGCAGCCGCCAGGCAGCAGCAGGCTCAGCAGCCTCAAACCCGCATGGCCCCCCAGCCCGGCGCACAGCAGACCCGTTCCTATAATGCACAGGCACCCTACATGCCCTCCGGCAGCGGTGCGCCCATGCAGCAGCAATCCACCCAGGCCTTCCGGCCCCAGGCACAGCAGACCGGCTCCTACGCCCCCGTCCGCAGCCAGCAGCCCACAAGCCAGGGAACCCAAAGCTTTGCCCCCGGCGCACAGCAGTCTGCCACCCAGGCCTTCACGCCTCAGGCACAGCGGCCCACGGCAGCCCCTCAGGCTACCCAGACTTTCCAGCCTCCGCTGCAGCAGCCTACGGCAAACGCTCAGGCCACTCAGGCCTTCAAGCCCCAGGCTGCACAGCAGCCCACTGCGGACGCGCAGGCTACCCAGGCATTCGAGCCCACCGGCCAGAGCCCCACGCCCCGCCGCCGCCGTGGAGATAAATACAACAGCTGATCCATTCTGAAAAGGAGTTGTTCCTGCCTTCTCCGGATGCCGTGCACGAAAAACGCGCCGGCCCGGGAAGGCGGACAACTCCTGTTCCCATTTTTTCAAGGAGGCCCTTCCATGCGCTTGATTTCTCTTTTTCTGGCCCTGTTCCTTTGCTTTTGCGGCACGGCATACGCCGAAACCGCCGCCCCCGAAGCGGATTTTTCCGACTGGGGCATTGTGCACAGCAATCTGGGCCAGGTGAACCTGCGTGCGAAAGCATCCGCATCTTCCGCCCGGGTGGCGCTTTTGCAAAACTACGACATGGCCCACATTCTGGGCGCCGAAAACGGCGACGACGGAAAAATCTGGTATCATGTGGAATATGACGGCCGGGAAGGCTATATTCACGGCGATTATTTTGATGTGCTCACCAAGGAAGAATATGCCCTGCGCACCGGCATTGGCACGGAAGAAAACGCCCCGTCCCTTTCCTGGTCCGAAGGCGAAATGCCGGAAAACCTGGTGCCCCCCGCTTATCCTGTGCCCCATTATGTGAACCAATTGCTCTTCATTGCCGAAAAAGAAGTGGGCTACACCGAAGAAAGCAGCGGAGTCACCAAATACGGCATCTGGAGCGGCGACAGCAAGGCGGAATGGTGCGCCGAATATCTGTGCTGGTGCACCTACCAGACGGACAGACAGTTTGCCACCCAATTATTCAATAACATCTACCCCAATTACACCGGCAACAATACCGGCAGAGACTGGTTTTTGCAGCAGGGGCGGTATGTTTCCCGCCGGGGCATGGTGCCCGGCTGGGGCTCCCAGTGGTTCAAAGGCGAAAGCACCCTCATGGAAGCAAACAGCTACATCCCCCAGCCCGGGGACTGGCTGTTCCTTGCCACCGGTGCCGAAGGCGATACCTCCCATGTGGCCATGGTGACCCATTGCACATACAATGATGACGGCACGGTTAAGGTACATGTGTTGGAAGGCAATAACCCCTCCGCCGTCCAGAAAAACACCTATGCTCTGGATTACTGGGCCATTCTGGGCTACGGCACCGTCCATGACGTGGCAAACATCACCCTGAAAGAAGGTAACAAAGGTGAAAAAGTGCGTGCTCTGCAGACGCTTTTGTGCAGCGCCGGCTATTTCAAAGAACAGAACATCACCGGCACTTTCGGCGATATCACCCTGCAGGCCGTAAAGCAGTTCCAGCAGGCTCAGGGGCTTGTGGTCACCGGCATTGCCGATCTGAACACCCAGCTTCGTCTGGAAGAAATGGCCAAAACAAGCGCTACCCCCGCCCCATAAGCAGGAATTAACCGGAAAGAGTCGAATAAGTAATAGTTATCCTTTGATCAAGACGAAATCAGCGAGGTGAAACGCATGCGTGATTTGGTGCTGGTACTGAATTTCAGCGATACCGCCAGCCGGACCATTACCCGTAAGCTGCGGTCGGAGCGGGTCATGTGCAGAATTGTGCCCGGCTCCGTTTCTCCGGAAGAAATTCTGGAACAGCAGCCCCTGGGCCTGGTATTGGCCTGCGGTGCGGCAGAAGAAATGGCCGCCCAGCCCCACGCTGCGCTTTTTGATCTGGATATGCCCATGCTGGCCCTGGGGCGTGCTGCCGATATGCTGCTGCGTGCCCTGGGCGGCGAAAAAGAAGAGGCTGCCCCCCAGGGCGGCCTGATGGCCATCGAATACGGCGCCCATTCCCTCTTTGAAGGCCTGGAAAACGGCGACAGGATGGTGAAAAACATCCGGCCCTGGCTGCTTTCCTCCTCCACCCGCAGTATTTGCTCCTGCGAAGGGATTGCCATCGGCTTCACCCATAAAGAGCGGCCGCTGATGGGCCTGCAGCTGGAGCTGGAGCAAAGCGATATGGAAGGCTCCCGGATGCTGCGCAATTTTGCCCTGGACATCTGCGGCTGCACCCCCTGGTGGGACGATGATGCGTTCGTCTCCCGGGCAGAAGAAGAAATCCGCCGCATCACCGGCGACGGCACCGCCGTGTGCGCCATGACCGGAGGGCTGGACAGCGGCGTGAGCGCCTTGCTGGGCCATCGTGCCCTGGGCGACAGGCTGAAATGCATTTTTGTGGATACCGGCCTTCTGCGGGAAAACGAAGTGCGGGATTTTCTCTCCTTCTATAAAGAACAGCTGGGCATGAATATTCTGTGCATCGATGCCAAGGAACAGTTCCTTTCCGCTCTCCAGGGCGTGGCGGACGGTGCAAAAAAGCGCAATATCATCGGGCTCACCATGCAGAAAGTGCTTACCGAAGAGAAGCACCGCCTGGGCCGGTACAATGCCCTCATCACCGGCACCAGCTTCAACGACATCATGTTCGGCAAGGGGGATAAGCGTCCTCAGCTGGCAGAAGATGTGCCGCTGATGGAGCCGGTGCGGGATCTGTTTAAGGATGAAATCCGCCGCATCGGCAGCTATCTGGGCATCCCGGCCGAGGTGCTTTCCCGCCAGCCCTTCCCCGGCAGCGGCCTGGCCCTGCGCATTATGGGCGAAGTGACGGAAGAAAGGCTGAATATTCTGCGCGTCTGTGACCGTATTTTCCGGGAAGAAATCAAGCAATCCGGCGCAGAAAAAAGGCTGTGGCAGTACTTTGCCGTGCTCAGCCCCCTGCCCGGCGATGAAAACCGTTCTGTCATCTGCCTGCGTGCCGTTCACGCCAGTGAGCAGAGCATGGCCTATGCCGCCCGCCTGCCCTATGATGTGACGGAAAATACCGTAACCCGCATCCTGGCCGAAGTGCCCGGCGTGCGCCGGGTGGTGTACGATCTGACCCCCAGCAGCCACTATGCCGGCATTGAATGGCAGTAAAACACTCAAGTATAAGAATGTAAGAAGGAATTTTTGTATGCGTATTTCTCATCCCCAGGCTCCTTTCCAGGGTGTGGCCCCCGAAAACGTATTTTTTGTGGCCAATGATCAGCATGTGCAGATGGGCACCGGCTATGTGATCCCCTTCATGCAGAGCGAAATGTACCCGGATCGTCCCCTGCATCTTTTCATGCAGATCGAGGCTCAGCCCTCCGCCAGGGCCCTTTTGTACGGCGCTTTGCTGGCCCGGGCAGAGCAATTGCGGGAACAAACCCCCGGCCTGCCTGTCCGGCTGTATAGTCTGGTGGCCCCGGAAAACCTGGACATGATGCACTTTTATGAAAATTGCGGCTTTAAGGACGATGACGGCGAGGATCTTTACCGCTTCGCCATGCCGCAGGGCTATCCCCGTGCCCCCATGGGCATGCAGTTTGCCTCCGTGCCATTGCAGGATGAACAAAGCCAGCTTTCCTTCCTCAGCCGCCTCAATGCCCACCGCATCCAGCCCTTCACCAGGGATAACCTGACCCTCTGGATGCAGCAGCAGCATTTCATGGCCCTGGGCTTTTATAAAAACGGCCTGCCGGTGTGCGAATGCATCCTGACGGGCACCGGTGCAAACGTGACATTGCTGATGATCTATACCAAGGCGGAACACCGCCGTCAGGGCATGGCCACCCAGCTGCTGGAAAGCGCTTTCAACCTGCTGCGGGAGCGGGGCGTAATCACCGTCTACACCCACATCTTCCGCCGCAACCTGCCCCAGCAAAAACTGGTTCAGCGTTTTGGCGGCAATTACCTGCGCACCGTTTCCGCCCTGCCGGGCATTGACCTGTAAACAAAAGCAGCACAAAGAAAACCATGCGGGGCGTTGCCCCTGCACCCCACCAGGGCCATCGGCCCTGGACCCAGAGGCGGACCAGGGGTATTACCCCTGGTCCCAGAAGCGGAATTGCTTGGCTAATCTAACCAACAATGTGCCGCTGTAGCAGCAGGAGAGCGAAAACCTCCCTTGTGTAAAGGGAGGTGGCAGCCTGAAGGGCTGACGGAGGGATTGTTGCCTACCCTATGAAAAGCAGTAACCCTTTGGCATAAGAAGATTGTAACATTGCGAATTGGAGGTGCCACCGGCACCCACGGGCCCGGCGGCAGAATGCCGCCAACCGGATGCAAAGCATCCGGGGAAAACGAAATAAACGCCGGCGGAGAAAGCTCGCGCTTTCTCTCACGGCGTTTTTTCGTTTTCATTGTGCCCGTGGTGCTGTTCCTTTTCGTTTCCTCACGCTTCATGCGGAAACAATTCTGTTCCATGCAAATTGTATGTCGCACTCCGGGTCCAGGACCAATGGCCCTGGCGAGGGGTACAGGGGGCGAGAAGCCCCCTGCCTCGGCCGACTGCACAGGCGCCGTTCCATCTGTCCTCATGGAAAAGCATTTTCCCGTGCATAATAAAAATGTATTCTTTCTGTATGCCGCCGGGAAATATTGCAAAAGAAGGGGAAATATGGTATGCTGAAGTGTATACGTTTATTAAGGGAGGAACCTTATTTATGGACATGAAACAGCAGATCGCAAATCTGGTAAAAGAAATGCTGGACGCTGCTTATCCCGGCGCTGAAGGCCTGCCGGAAGATATTGCTTCCCTGTTGGAAGTGCCGCCGGATGCCCACATGGGCGATTATGCCTTCCCCTGCTTCCGCCTGTCCTAGGCCCTGCGGATGGGCCCGCCCATGATTGCCAAGAAGCTTTCCGAAGCGGTGAACAAGCCTGAAATTGCCCGGGTGGAATGCGCAGGCGGTTATCTGAATTTCTTCTTTAACCGGGAGAATTTTGCCAAGGACCTGATGAGCGCCATCATGGCCGCCCCCGAAAAATGGGGCAGCAGCGAAAACGGCAAGGGCAAAACCGTGTGCCTGGACTATTCCTCCATCAATATCGCCAAGCGTTTCCATATCGGCCATCTGTCCACCACCGTGATCGGCAATGCCCTGAAACGCATTTATGAATTCCAGGGCTGGAAAACGGTGGGTATCAACCACCTGGGCGACTGGGGCACTCAGTTCGGCAAGATGATCTGCGCCTATAAAAAGTGGGGCGTGAAGGAACAGGTGGAAAAGGACGGCGTGGAAGAAATGAACCGCCTGTACGTCCGTTTCCATGAAGAAGCGGAGAAGGATCCCGCTCTGGAAGACGAAGGCCGTGCCTGGTTCAAAAAGATTGAAGAGGGCGATGCTGAAGCCCTGGAAATTTTCCACTGGTTCAAGGACGTCACCCTGAAGGATGCCATGAAGGTGTACGACACCCTGGGCATCACCTTCGACAGCTACGCCGGCGAAAGCTTC
>JAFSBN010000192.1 GCA_017437265.1 Clostridia bacterium | reverse complement strand
CTCCTGCACCTCCCCAAGAAAGCCAACTAATATTTTAAGCCAGCATTCCTTGGGTAAATCTGTCTTTTCTGAATCCTCTACACGGGGAAAACCCGTGGCACATGCACATGGTTCCTTCCCGTACAGGTTTTCGGAAGGGGGTCCGGGGGAAACCGCTTTTGACTTTCAAAAGCGGCTTCCCCCGGAAATCTCTCCGTTCCTCCTCTTATTCTCCGTCCTTTCGTTTCCTCCTGCCGGGAAAACACCTTTTTTCATTCCCATCATAGAATGATAATGGAAAAAGAAAAGGAGGGTATGATGCCACATGTCCGAACTGAACCAGAATTGCGCCTATGAATATACCGTAAAGCGGGGGGACAGTTTTTACCTCATTGCCCAGCGCACCGGCACTACATTGCGGGAATTGATTGCCGCCAACCCCAACGTTCCTCCCTCCCGGCTGACCATCGGCGATGTTTTGTGCATTCCCTATGCCGAATGCCTGAACCAGCCTGCCCAGGACCCTGCCGATACCCCTATCATCGATAACAACACCGTCTGCCCTGCCAATCGCCGGGCTATCGTGCAGCAGAACCAGACCGCAGCAGACCTGCAGGTGAAATACAACCTCAGCTACTACACCCTGCAAAATGCCAACCAGGGCCTGAACCTGGATGCCCTCAAGGCCGGGGACACCGTGTGCATCCCGGCGGAAAACACCGCCTGCCCGGTGCAGCCCACGGTGGTATTGGGCGAACTGGACACCCTCAACTCCGTAGCTCTTGCCAACCGGGTATCGGTGGCAGACCTTCTGAAAGCCAACCCCTGCCTGGCCCCGGAAAACTTCCAGCCCGGCGCCGTGGTCACCCTGCCCGACCTGCCCCAGGCATAAGAAAAAACGGACTTGCGCTTCAAAGGATTGTCAAGAAATAAAAACATGAGCATCCGGCAAAGTTCCGGATGCTCTTTTATGTATTGGTGCTAAGCTTACAAAACCATTTCCATCATACAACGGGCGACGGTTTTTCCATTGGCCATTTCTTCTGTAAAGGTTTCTACCACTTCAAATCCGCATTTTTGATAGCATGCTCTCGCTTTATGGTTCTCCAGATCGGTATAAAGCGCCAATTTCTGATAGCTTCTTTGCCTTAACATTTCAATGATTTGGTTTATGGCAGCAAATCCAATCCCTCTATTATGATATTCGGGCAAAATGGCCGCTAACTTCAGATAAGCTTTTTTATCAATTGATTCCAGATTGTTGATTCCAAGCCACCCGACAGCCGTTTCACCATTACAAATGATGTAGTCCTCTTCATCCTCATCATGCTTCCATTCCCGAATGGCGCACACCCAATCCTCCAGCTGCGTTGGCAACTCGTTCAATGCATTCAGCACAGCATCGGTATTCATAATGAAGGTCAAAAACGGCGCATCATCATCCGTGACAGCACGAAGCCTGATATCGTTCATCTGTTTTCCTTTCAAATACAAATTTTCTTTTTTTACAGTTTCCGGATGGGAAAATACATATAGTTTTTTCCGGTAACCGGGCAGGTAAAATCATGCACCGCACCGGCAAGGGGCAGGCTGTTTTCCTGCAGATAAGCAATCATCTTCGGAAACACATCCGGGCCGTCCGCTTCCACCCGCAGATACTCAAATCCCGGCACCATCCATTTCACCCAGCCGTCCGGTGCTTCCGCTTGAGCATCACATTCCACCCCTGCCAGATACAGCCCCCTGGAAAACCCATCCTCCCAGGGCAGAAAACGGCGGCTCAGATCGCTCATGGCGCCCCAGATGCCCACCAGGTTTCCCTGTTCATCTTTCTTCGCTAAAGGTGCCACCTGATCAAAGTGTCCGTTGGCATCCTGCCAGAGAGCCTGCACAAACCCGGCTCCGTCATTGGTGGAACCTTCCTTGCCGATGACGCAAAAGCCTTCCTTCACGCATTTTTCTATCTTCATGGAGCACCTCCATATTCCGCATTGTCTTTTCTTCAGTATAACATAAACCCATGCAAAAACAAATAAATAATCCGGCGGAACGTATGTTTCCAACCGGATTTTTTCTTTAATTGACAGGATTCGGTGTGACCGTGGCCATGGCCGGAGTGGGTGAAGGCGTGGGAGAAGGCAGGGGGGTGGGGGTTGCGTGCGCATCGATCACTTCCTGATAGAGCGTCTTCAGGGTCTGCTTGCCGGCATTGCCGTCCACGGACAGGCCCCGGGCACGCTGATAGGCCTTCACGGCCTTCTGGGTGCCTTCCCGGTACTGGCCGGTAACGGTGCCGGTATAGAAGCCCATTTCCTTCAGCTTCATCTGCAGCCAGTATACATCATACCCTTCCTTGCCCACGGACAGATAGCGCACTTCGCCTTCCGGGGGCTTGGTGCCGTCGTAGGAATAGACAGGCGGTTCGGGAGTGGTATAGGGCAGCATATTGCTGCGGTTCAGTTCGCCGGGCTTGATGGCATATTTCAGTTCCGGATCGCTCTCCCCATCCTCGTGGATATACACTGTCATGCCTTTTTTCACATGATCGTAAATCCATTTAGCGTCGGCCACCGTCAAGCGGATGCAGCCGTGGCTGCCTCTTTTGCCAAGGCCGGTGAGAGAAGAAACATTCAGGGCCATGCTGTTGTTATCGCTGTAAAGCACGGAATGGAAGGCAATGCTGTCGTCAATGCGGGTCCAGTACTGGGCCTTGCCGCCGCCCCAGGTGGGAAATTCACACCAGCGGGCCGTACGCCCGGAAAGAACGAAAGTGCCAAGTGGCGTGGGGTAATTTTTCGTGCCGGTGGCACAGAGGAAGGAACGGTCAAGGTCCGTATAGTCCCCGGTTTCCTCGTTATATTTCCACACCTTCACCACCTGATTGTTGATATCCACTTCAAAGGTATACTGAAGAGGCGGTGTGGGCTTGGGGGCGGCGTTGATATCCGCCACGGTAGCATCATTGAAAAGAGCATTCCAGGTATCTTCATCCACATTGCCGGTGGCTTCCAGGCCGTTATGCTGCTGGAACTGCTTCACGGCGGATTGGGTCTTAGCATAATAGCCGGTGGTGGTTTTGTGGAAGGTAAAAAAGCCAAGATCCATCAGCCGCTGCTGCACCTGCTGCACATCGCTGCCCTTATCGCCATAGGCCAGTTTCCGAACAAAGGGCTGATAGGGGCCGGGGGTAGGTGTAGGGGTAGGCTTTGCTCCTTCGGGAACAGGGGTGGGCGTGGGCCGTACAGACAGGGAAAAAAGAAGTTCCTGGCTGGTCACATCCGCATTGCCTGTCACTTCCAGGCCGTTTTCCCGCTGGAAGGTTTCCATGGCAGAGACGGTGCCTTCCAGGAAATTGCCACTGCATTTGCCCCAGTAATAGCCCAGCTCCGTCAGCTTTTCCTGCATCAATTGCACGTCCAGGCCGCTGTCCCCCTGAGAAAGAGGACGATAGCAGGTGCCGTAAATGATGGCCAGGGTGGCATCATCCGCCAGGCCTGTTTCCTCCAGCCCATAGGCATGCTGCACCGCAATAACGGCGTTTTTTGTAGCTTCGGAATATTCTTCCGCCGCCGGCACTGCCGTGTAATTTAACTGCCGCAGCCGGGTGTTCAGCTCCAGCACTTCTTTCCCCTTCATGCCGGGGGAAAGGGCATTTGTTTCATTTTCTGCCAGGGCACTGCCGCAAAACAGCAGCACAGCCAGCAGGATCACCAACCATTTTTTCATCTGCAAGCACCTCTGTATCTGAAAGCTTGTGTTCGCCATGATTGTATCGGATGAAAAGCTCCAAATCAACCGGTAATTTCCGGTAATGGAACGTAAACCTGTCCAAATACTATTTAATGTCAAAACGTTCCATTTGTCAACTGTTTATCAAGAAAATGTTACAATATTTTTTCAGATTTGTTTATTATTCATTTTTTCTTCTTGCCTGTCACACTGCCGCCCAGCTCCCGGAAGGTGTTTTTCATCTGCTGCATGGCCCCTTTGCCGGATCCGGTGGACACAAAAGCATAAATGGCCACCCCTGCCGCCACCGCCACCACCAGCCAGATGATCCCCGTCCAGGCACCGGTATTTTCCTTTTCTTCTTTTTGTACCGGTGCCGCACCGGAAACACCGCCGTAGAGGGTTTTGTTCATCACCTCCGCCATATGGCCGGTGGAAGAGAGCACGTCTTCCTTATCGTTGGTATAGGTGCCAAATTCCAGCAGCACCGCCTGAGGCAGAAGATCCTGATTATAGGTGCCCTTGCCGATGTAAATGTCCTTGATGAGGCCGGGATACATTTCATCCGCTACCGCCTTGATCTGGGCAGCAAAGGCTTTGTTTGCCTCCGCGTTCTGGTTGCTTCTGCCCACCAGCAGCCGCACCTTGGTCATCTCTTCCCCATCCACGGTGCCTTCATAGGATGCAGGGTCTTCAATACCGTCCCGGTGGATATCCATCACCGCATCCACGCCCTCTTCCACCAGCCTGGCAGCCGTGGCCCGGCTGCGGCGGTAGGCACCGGCATCATGGGGATGATGGGTTTCGTCACTGTAATAGACGGTGATGCCCTGCTCCTCCAGCGCAGCTTTGAACTCCTCCGCCACATCGTAAATGCCGCCCCGCTGCTCATCGCTGCTTTTGCCGTCGGTGGGGGTATAGCTTTCGTCGCTGTGGGTGCAGTACATGGCCACAGCCCTTCGCTGGGCAGTGACCGGCTGGGCGTTCTGGTTCAGCCAGCTCACATCCGGCAGCACATACGCCCCCAGACTTTCTGCCCGGGCCTGAAGGGTGGTATGATCCACGGACGTGATGCGGTAATGGCCATTATCCCCGGCGATATACTCATCCCCCACATCCGGCGCACCGCACAGATGGGTGATCGCCTTTCCCTGTGAGTCCACAATGGTATAAGTTTTTCCTTCCAGCGCCTCTTCCGCCAGGGCAGGCTGCAGCGCAAGACAGAAAAGAACACACAAAAAAATCAGCTTCTTCATTTTTGTTTTTCTCCCTTCACCGAACTGTAAACCGCAGGCGCTTTTTCTTCACTGCCATGGCGGCTGATTCTTTCCGTCACTTCGCCCACCAATTCCGCCAATAGCACCGCCAGAAAACCTGACAGCACCACCACGTCCATGGCCCCGGCACTGCCCAGATACAGCATCTGATGGACGCCGTTCATCCGGTTCATCACCGCCACGGCAATATCCGCCAGCAGCACCCCCAGCACACCGCACACAAAAGCCCCCCGGCGGGAACGGCCCAGCAGATAGGCGATCACACCCCCGGCAATGCCATAGACATAATTAGGATCGATCACGATTTTTTCAGGTTCCTCCGGCATCCATCGGCCCAGAAAAAACACCGCCGCCGCCGTCATCACACTGCCCAGCAGCGCCCGCAGCACTTCCTTTTTCGTATCCGCCCGGATGAGCAAATAAATACACACCGCCACCGGTGCCAGCGCACCGCCAATATTGATGCTCACCTGACCAATCACAATATCCGGCAGAAGCCCGCCGAAAAAAATAATGCCCATCAAAATCAGCGCAGCCCGGTCCGTCAGATGCATTTTGTCCAGCACCCGCTGGCCTACGCCAAAGAGAACCAGCACCGATGCTATCGCCAGCACAATCATGCCAACACTCATTTTTCTTCCTCCTTGCATGTCTGAATAATCTGGTCTTTCTTTCCATATCATCTTGCCCCGCTGCAGACCGCTTCATGCGCCACGAAGAAAGTTTACTGTACAAAACCGAAATGACGTGGTATAATGTGGACAGAAGAAAGACAGAAAATACATCTGCCAGGAAAGGAGGAGTTTTCCTCATTGATTCAGGCTGTCATCTTTAATCTGGAGGGGGTGCTGGTCACCACCGATCCCTGCCACAAACAGTCATGGCGGGATATGGCCATTGAGAACGGTATTCCCTTTGATAATAATACATACGAACGCATGCGGGGGCTGAGCCGGCAGGATGCGCTGGATGTACTCTTATCCCGGGCACGCAGACGCTATACCGATGCAGAAAAAATGGTGCTTTCCATGCGCAAGGCAGATTTGTACATGGAATATATCAACAATCTGGACACATCCTGCGCTCTGCCCGGTGCCATTGAAAGCGTGCTGGCCCTGCGGCATTCCGGCATCCGCACGGCGGTGGCTTCCTCCAGCCAACATGCCCGGTTTATTCTGCGGCATCTGGGCATCCAGGACCTTTTTGACGCCGTGGCGGACGGCAACCTCATCGAAAAACCGGTACCCAACCCCGAAGTATTTCTGCTGGCAGCGGAAAAAATGAAGCTGTGTCCCAAATACTGCCTGGCCGTGGATGATAACAGCGCCGGTATCGAAGCGGCCCACCGGGCCGGCATGCTGGCCGTGGGGCTGAGCGATGCGGCATACGAGCCCTTCACCGATTACCGGGCAGAGGATCTGGAAAACATCGATCTGCTTTCTCTGGTTCATGAAATCAACCGGGGCTGCAAAGAATAAGAAAAAAACAAGGAGAGAAACCCTATGCTTTCTGAACAACTGGCCGCCAAGGTGCTGGCGGAAGCCGTAAAGACCGGCGGCGATTTTGCCGAAATTTTTCTGGAAGACCGGCTGAACCATTCCCTGTCCATGCTGTCGGGCAAGGTGGAAACGGTGAACAGCCTGCGTCTTCACGGCGCCGGTGTGCGGGTATTTTCCGGCACCCAGGGCATTTATGTGTACACAAACGATACCACCGAAGCCGGCCTGATTGCCTGCGCCCGCCGTGCCGCCGGGGCCATTCTGGATGGCAAGGGCGCTCAGGTGCATCCCCTCTCATGGCAGGATACGAAAAACATTCACCCCATCCTGCTGCGGCCCGATCAGGTGAAAAGCGCCAGAAAGGTGGAAAAAATGCGGGCTGCTCAGGCTGCCCTGAAGCAGTACGACGAAATTGCCCAGGCCGCCGTCTCCTATTCGGACAGCCTGCAGCGGGTGTGGATTGCCAACACCGAAGGCCTGTTCACCGGCGACACCCGGGTGTATACCCGCTTTTTCGTCAACGCCATTGCCTCCAACGGCACCGAAAACCAAACCGGCTCCGCCTCCCCCGGCGCCATGCAGGGCTTTGAAATTTTCGATCACCGGATTGACCCGGAAGCCTGCGCCCACAAGGCGGCACGGCAGGCCATCACCATGCTCCATGCCCCCCTGTGCCCTGCCGGCGTAATGCCGGTGGTGATTGACAACGGCTTTGGCGGCGTCATTTTCCACGAAGCCTGCGGCCATTCCCTGGAAGCCACCTCCGTAGCCCCCGGCAACAGTGAGTTCTGCGGAAAGCTGGGCCGGAAGGTGGCAAGCGACAAGGTGACCGCCATTGACGACGGCACATTGCCAAACGAATGGGGCAGCCTGAACATTGACGACGAAGGCACCCCCACCACCCGGCTGGTGCTGATCGAAAACGGGATTCTGAAAAACTACATGATCGATAAACTGAACGCCCGGAAAATGGGCATGCCCATCACCGGAAGCTCCAGGCGTCAGGGCTACATGTACGCCCCCACCTCCCGCATGCGCAACACCTACATCGCCGCCGGAAACGATGATGAAGCAGAAATTATTTCCTCCATGGGCGATGGGCTGTACGCCAAGGCCATGGGCGGCGGCAGTGTGGAGCCCTCCACCGGCAAGTTCAATTTTTCCGTGCAGGAAGGTTATCTGGTGAAGGACGGCAAAATCGCCCATCCTGTCCGGGGTGCTTCCCTCATCGGCCGGGGCAGCGAAATTTTGCCCCTGATTGACCGGGTGGGCAAGGATATGCAGATGGCCCAGGGCATGTGCGGCTCCCAAAGCGGCTCCGTTCCCACAAACGTTGGCCAGCCCATGATCCGCGTCAGCTCCATGACGGTGGGCGGACGCTGAGAAAGGAGGAAAGAAAAATGACCACTGAACAATTCATTCATCAATTATTGGATACTGCCAAAAAACGCGGCCTTTCTGAAGCGGAAATCTATCTTTCCTCCGGCGATTCCTTCCGGGCCATGAGCCAGCAGGGTGCCCTGTCCAACTATACCGTAAACAGCACCAGAGGCTTGTCCCTCCGGGGTATTTACAATGGCAAAATGGGCTATGCGGCCACCGAAGCATTTGACGAAGAAGCCATTGATATGCTCATTTCCGGCGTGATGGAAAGCGCCCTTCTGACAGAAGACGATTCCTTCCAGCAGATTTATCAGGGAGACGAACATTACCCCGAGATGGACTGCTATAACCCGGAACTGGACAAAGTGGAAGAAAAGAGAAAGATCGATTTCCTGCTTTCGCTGGAGCCCATGGCCAAGGCCAAAGACCCCCGCATCGTGCAGCTGTCCTACAACGTCATTTCCACTTCCTCCGGTCAGGTGCGCATTGTAAACACCCACGGGCTGGATCTGGAAGCAAAGGACAATATCGCTTACGCCTACGCCAGTGCCGTGGCCAAAGAAGGCGAAAGGGTGGCTACCGGCATGGGCATGACCATCAGCCGGGATTTTGACAAACTGGATGCAGAAAAGGTGGTAAACGATGCTACGGAAGAAGCCCTCTTCATGCTCGCAGCCGAACCTGTACCCAGCGGCACCTACCGCTGCATCATTGAAAACCGCTGCATGCCCGATCTGCTTTCCGTGTTCAGCGGCGTATTCTCTGCCGAAAATGCCCAGAAGGGCCTGAGCCTGCTGGCCGGAAAAGAAGGGGAGATGATTGCCTCCTCTGCGGTCACCCTGATGGACGATCCGCTGATGCAGGACGGCCTTACCTCCCAGCCCTTTGATGCGGAAGGCGTGGCCTGTTTCCCCAAGGCCGTCATTGAAAACGGCACTTTCACCACCCTCCTGCACAATCTGAAAACCGCCCGCAAGGCCGGCTGCAAATCCACCGGCAATGCGGCCAAATCCGGCTTTGCAGGCACAGTGCGGGTGTCCCCCACCAATTTCTATTTCAGGCCCGGCGAAAAAAGCCTGGCCGAATTGATGGATGATATGCAGGACGGCCTGGTGATCACGGAAGTATCCGGCCTCCACGCCGGGGCCAATGCCATCAGCGGCGATTTCTCTCTCATCGCTCAGGGCTACACCGTAAAAGGCGGCAAAAAGGAAAAAGCGGTGGACCGCATCACCGTTGCCGGCAACTTCTTCCAGCTGCTGAAAAACATCCGCGCCGTGGGCGGCGATCTGCTCTTCCCCGGCTCCTCCACCGGCAGCCCTTCCGTGGACATCGGCGAAATTGCCGTTGCCGGGAAATAAGGAACGTAGCAGGGGCCTGTTCAACAACAAAAAACAGCAGGGGCCACAGTGGGGATAATGGAAAGGAAGGCGTTATCCTCCATATCGCATCATGCAGATAACGAAACCGCAAGCTTGGCTGGCTTGTGGTTTTGTGTGTTGCTGTGATAGAATGAAAGTAATAAGCTTGAATTTGAAGAGGTATAAATTATGATTATCACATTGGAAAAAAGAACTGTTGATTCGGTTCGGACCTACTTTGAAAAGGCAAACCGGACAGAAATCAAGCAGGTATTACCCCAAAAGGCAAAAACTGTCGAAGAAGCATTAGAGGACTATGAAAAAACCTTGTTACCAAATGCGACAAGCTTCGGTCAGACAGTGTATGTCGATGGGAAATATGTCGGTGATGTTTGGTGCTATTGCATTGATATGGATGATGAACCAAACTGTATGCTTAGTTTCTGCATTTTTGAACTTGAAT
>JAFSBN010000191.1 GCA_017437265.1 Clostridia bacterium | reverse complement strand
GTTGTGCTGTGAACGAAAATGTGCTATAATACAAGAAGCTATTTTTACAAAGGCGGTGAATGCATTCATGCACCGTGTGCTGTGTTCCACCGGCACATTGCTTGGCAGGCCAAATGGAAGGAATTATAACCTGCTGCTTTCCCTGGAAAAAGAACTGCAATGCGACGGCCTGGAACTGATGTTTTATGATACCTGGTATGACCAGGTGGATGCCTTATCGGAAGTGATTGGGAAATTGCACCTTCCCATTGTGGCATTTCACGGGGAGAAAAACATTTGCGCAAGCCTGGTGAAAGAAGAAACCTTTTCAGATGCCCTTAAAAAATTCACCGTGAACTGTCAATTGGCTTCCGCCTTTCATGCAGAAAAAATGGTGTTTCACCTGTGGGATGGCTGGATGGATGACACAGCCATTGAAACCGCCCTTTCAAAATATGAAATACTAAACGGCATTGCGAAAGAATATGGTGTGACGCTCACCATTGAAAACATCGTCTGCGCTCAGAAAGATCCCCTGCATTATTGCAAAAAGCTTCTGAACATGCACCCGGAAACCGCCTTCACGTACGACACCAAAATGGCGGCCTTCCACCGGCAGGAAACGACGCTTTACGAACCCGATCGATTGCCCTTTGCAAAGCAAATCCGCCATTTGCATATGAACGACTATAACGGCGGCTACATGGATTGGCCCAATTTCAAAACCCTGCACCCCGGCGAAGGCATTGTGGATTTTGAAACCTTCTTTTCTTTCCTGAAGGAAATAGGCTATACCGGAGATTTCACCACCGAAGCCACATCCTTTGATAAAACCGGCACCATTCACTTGGATAAACTGAACAAAACCCTGCAAACCTTACGGGAATACATCAAATACATTTGAGTACAGGAGCATCATCATGGACCGCAAAGAAGAAATCATCCGCCTGCAAAACAAAATTCTCCACGAATACGCCCAGCATGAACTGAAAATGATCGGTTCCGATCTGTGGGGTTCTTCCGTAAACCCGGAAGCCAAGAAGCTGCACGAAAAAGTGGTGGAAATGACCAAGGAAGATGCCAATATTGCTTCCGTCCCCAAAGTGAAGGAAGTAAAGGCAGAAGCCCCCAAGGAAGAAGAAGCGCCAAAGCCTGAAAACATTGAAGATCTGAAAAAGGAATTGCAAAGCTATATCGGGCTGGATTTGATCAAAGAAGAAGTGGAAAGCCTGATCAACTGGATCGAAATCTGCAAGCAGCGCAAAGCCTTTGACCTGCCCACACCGGAACTTTCCCTGCACATGGTGTTTTCCGGCAACCCCGGCACCGGCAAAACCATGATTGCCCGGCTGATGGCCCGGATTTACCATTCCCTGGGCATTCTCAGCAAAGGGCAATTGGTGGAGGTGGATCGCTCCGGGCTGGTGGCCGGTTATGTGGGCCAGACGGCCGGAAAAACCACGGAAGTAATCAAGAAAGCCCTTGGCGGCGTTTTGTTCATTGACGAAGCCTACACCCTGATTAACAAATCCGAAAATGATTTTGGCCAGGAAGCGGTGGATACCATC
>JAFSBN010000190.1 GCA_017437265.1 Clostridia bacterium | reverse complement strand
GGATGTGCTGGCACTGCTGCGCTAAGCCAGGGATTTCATCCCTGGACCCAGCAGCGGAAATGGGTTGGCTTATCTAACGAACAGTTTCCCGCTGGTACGTGAGGAACGCTGAGGTGCTTCGCCCCCTCAACCCCCAGCAGGGCCAACGGCCCTGCACCCAGCGGCGGAAATTGATTGGCTTATCTAACGAACACTTTCCCGCTGAAGCTTGGAGAAAAGAACGTTTTGGAGACAAAAAAAGTGCAATATTGCAAGTTGAAGGTGTCTCCGGCGCCACGGGCTGGGCGGCGAAACGCCGCCAACCGGATGCTTTTGCATCCGGGGAAAACAGCAAAAAAGGCGTTGGAGGAAATGCATTTCCATCCACGCCTTTTTTCTGTTTTCATTGCGCCCGTGGGTGCAGATTGCCGTTCCCCAAGTTTCATTCGGAAACAAGAATGAAACGGGAGGGGCAAGCCCCTCCCCTACGTTAGGCTCCCTGCATCATACGGAAACAAGTTTGTTATATCGGATTGTGTGTCGCATTCTGGGTGCAGGGACGATGTCCCTGCTGCGGGGTACAGGGGCTGCATAAGCCCCTGCCTCGTAATTGGGGTAAAGCCGCACAGGATCACAATAAACGCCCATTACAGATACTGTTCAATGGCGGAAACCACCTGATCGGCGGCCATGTTGTTGCCCTCCACGTTCAGGTGCAGGCCGTCGCCCCGGTCGTAGGTGACCATCTTGTCCCACATCAGGCCAAACAGATCGTCCACCGGGATACCGTTCCTTTCCGCCACCTTGCGGATAATATCGTTATAGGCCCGGATGCCGGTGGTATCTTCCGCACCCACGGGCATGATGGTAGCAAAAATGATCTTCACCCCGGGAAAGATTTTCCGCAGCACGATCACCGTGCGCTCCACGGCGCTTTCGTATTCCTCTGCTGTGGAGAAGGGACGGCCGATATGATAATCGTCCCCCAGATCCCACAGGCCGCAGTTCCAGTGCACAACATCCGGCGTGGGGAATTCGTTCAGCCAGAAACGCAGGGAATTGAGCGTATACCCGGCCCAGCGGCCGTTATCGGCCGGGCCGTACACCTCTGCCCGGCCCTGCAGCTTTTCCCGCACATAAGGTTCATATCCCTGCCGCCGGGAATCCCCCAGCAGCAATACCTTTTTCAATTCGCTCATTCCTCGTCGCTCCTTTACACAATGTTTTTCAAATCATCCAGTGCCGCCCGGATCACCTTGTCCATATCGTAATAACGATACTGGCCCAGCCGGCCGCCGAAGATCACGTTTCCCTGCTTTTGCGCCAGCGCCTGATACCGGGCATACAGCGCCGCATTTACTTCGTCATTGACGGGATAATAGGGCTCCATCCCCGGTTTCCATTCGGCGGAATATTCCCGGCTGATAACGGTGGTGGGCTGGGTGCCGAACTCAAAATGCTTGTGTTCGATAATACGGGTCCATGGGACTTCCCCTTCGGTATAGTTCACCACCGCATTTCCCTGATAATTCTCTTCCTGCAATTCTTCCGTTTCAAAACGGACGGAACGATAGGCCAGCGGCCCGTAGCAATAGCCGAAATATTCATCAATGCAGCCGGTGTAGACGATTTTTTCCGCAATATCCGGCTGCCGGCGGATCAGATCGAAGAAATCCGTATTCAGCCGCACTTCCACGCCTTCCAGCATTTTTTCCACCATTTGCGTATAGCCGCCCATGGGAATGCCCTGGTAGCGGTCGCTGAAATAATTGTTGTCATAGGTGAAGCGGCAGGGCAGGCGCTTGATGATAAAGGCAGGCAGATCCCGGCAATCCCGGCCCCACTGCTTCTCGGTATAGCCCTTTACCAGCTTTTCGTACACATCCCGGCCCACCAGGGACAGGGCCTGTTCTTCCAGGTTTTGCGGCTTTGTGATACCAAGCTCCGCCACCTGCTGCGCAATTTTTGCTTTTGCCTCCTTGGGCGTGCGGATGCCCCACATTCTGGAGAAGGTGTTCATGTTGAAGGGCAGGTTGTACAGTTCATCCTTATAGACGGCCACAGGGCTGTTGATATAATGGTTGAACTGGGCAAACCGGTTCACATATTCCCATACTTCCTGATCACTGGTATGGAAAATGTGGGCACCGTATTTGTGTACATTGATGCCGGATACGTTTTCGGTATAGATGTTTCCGGCGATGTGGTTTCTTCTGTCAATCACCAGGCATTTTTTACCCTGATTTGTTAATTCGTGAGCAAAAACAGCGCCATACAGCCCGGCCCCCACGATCAGATAATCATACATATTTACCTTCATTCCTTTCGGCAAAAAGGCCCTCCGGCCATTTGAGTTCTTCATCATATTTTATCACAAAGGCTTTTTCATTTCAAGTACGGGCCCATCCGCACACCGGATATGCAGTCATCCCCGTCCCCGCCATTGCAGCTCCATTTCCATCAACTCGTGCAAAAAACCACGCAGAAAATGTGAACTTTTGTTAAAATAGAAAAAAACCTGTTGTTTCTCCGCATATTGGTGCTTCCATCCAAAAGAAAAGTATGTTATAATACAATCACTGTATGAATATCTTGGATTGAAAAAACGAACTGGAGGAAGTATCATGCACATTTATCCTGTCACCGATCCTGCCTTCAAGCCCTATGGCCGCATTGTGGAAGGCTATCCCGTGGACGGCATTCTGGCCGCTCTGAAAACCTGCAACAAGCCCGAGAACGTGGAATACATCCCCAAGGTGGACGTGCTGCACGCAGCTGAAAACGCCGAAACGATCGGCGAAGCCCTCTTTGGCGGCATGCCTTTCCAGCTGGGCTATTGCAACGGCCACAACACGAAGCTCAACTGCCTGGAATATCACCGGGACAGCGAGTTCAATCTGGGCACTGAAGATTTCATCCTGCTGATTGCTCTGCAGAGTGAAATTGAAGACGGCATTCTGGACACTTCCAAAGTGAAGGCCTTCCGGGTGCCCGCCGGCATGCTGGTGGAAGTGTATGCTACCACGCTGCACTATGCCCCCTGCCATGTGGATCCCGCAAAGGGCTTCCAGGTGCTGGTGGCACTGCCCCTCAACACCAACACCGACTACCGTCCCGAAGGCGGCGCCAATAAAATGGACTGCCAGCTGTGGGCACGGAACAAGTGGCTGCTGGCCCATCCCGAAAGTGATGAAGCATCCCAGGGCGCTCAGATCGCTCTGACGGGTGAAAACATCGATATCAAAAACGACATCTAATAAAAAAAGGAGAGGTTTGCTATGTTCCAGAACATCCCCGAAGTCAAGCTGGGCATCATCGCCGTCAGCCGTGACTGCTTCCCCATCACCCTGAGTGAAATGCGCCGCAGCGCCATCGTAAAGGCCTATGGCGACGGCCTGTACGAATGCCCCATCACCGTGGAAAACGAAATCGACATGCTGAAGGCTGTTGCCGATGTGAAGGCCGCCGAATGCAACGCGCTGGTGGTTTTCCTGGGCAACTTCGGCCCCGAAACCCCCGAAACCCTGATCGCCAAGAACTTTGACGGTCCCTGCATGTTCGTAGCTGCCGCTGAAGGTGACGGCGACATGATCAACGGCCGCGGCGACGCTTACTGCGGTATGCTGAACTGCTCCTACAACCTGGGCATGCGCCACCTGAACGGCTACATTCCCGAATATCCCGTTGGCACCGCTGAAGAAGTGGCCAAGATGATCGCTGACTTCATCCCCGTGGCCCGTGCCATCATCGGCGTGAAGAACCTCAAGATCATCACCTTCGGTGCCCGTCCCCAGGACTTCTTCGCCTGCAACGCCCCCATCAAGGGCCTGTATGAAATCGGCGTGGAAATCGAAGAAAACAGCGAGCTGGACCTGCTGGTCAGCTACAAGGCTCATGCCGGCGATCCCCGCATCCCCGCCATCTGCGAAGATATGGCCAAGGAAATGGGCGAAGGCGCTTACTATCCGGACCTGAACGAACGCATGGCTCAGTTCGAACTGACCCTGCTGGATTGGGCTGAACAGCACAAGGGCAGCCGCAAGTATGTGGCTTTCGCCAACAAGTGCTGGCCCGCTTTCCCCAGCCAGTTCGGCTTTGAACCCTGCTATGTGAACAGCCGTCTGGCCAGCCGGGGCATTCCGGTGGCCTGCGAAGTGGACATCTACGGCGCTCTCTCCGAATTCATCGGCGCTTGCGTGACCAAGGATGCCGTCACGTTGCTTGATATCAACAACTCCGTGCCCCAGTACATCTATGACGAAGATATCAAGGGCAAGTATGACTACACCCTCACCGATACCTTCATGGGCTTCCACTGCGGCAACACCCCCGAATGCAAGATGTGCGACAACCGCGCCGTCAAGTATCAGCTGATCCAGCATCGCGTGCTCGAACCCGCCGGTTCCGAACCCGACATCAGCCGCGGCACCCTGGAAGGCGACATCGCCGCCAGCCCCATCACCTTCTATCGCCTGCAGTGCGACAGCGAAGGCAACCTCCGCTCCTACATCGCCGAAGGCGAAGTGCTGGACGTTGCCACCCGTTCCTTCGGCGGCATCGGTATCTTTGCCATCAAGGAAATGGGCCGCTTCTATCGTCACGTGCTGGTGCAGAAGCGCTATCCCCATCACGGTGCTGTGGCCTTCGATCACGTGGGCAAGTACCTGTTCGAAATCTTCAAGTTCCTGGGCATCAAGGACATTGCTTACAACCAGCCCAAGTCCCTGCCCTACCCCACCGAAAACCCCTTCGCCTGATAGGCAAAGAACAGCCGCCGCAGCTTCACCGCTGCGGCGGTTTTTTTGATCCGGCATTGTCCCGTTGCCAAAACGTTTTATTTATGCTATACTCAGCCCATTCCATAAAAAGGAAGTGACCTGCCATGCCCATCCGCCTTGCCACAAAAAACGATCGGGAAACGGTTCACCGCATTGCCCACGAAACCATCTCCGCCATCTATCCCCATTACTATCCACGGGGTGCGGTGGATTTTTTCCTGAATCACCACAATCCGGAAGCCATCCGGCGGGACATTGAAATGGGTCTGGTCTATCTGGTCGTGGATGAAAGCGATGCGCCTGTGGGCACAGTTACCCTCCGGGAAAATGAAATTCTGCGGCTGTTTGTGCTGCCGGCATTTCAGGGAAAGGGCTATGGAAAAATGCTGCTGGATTTTGCTGAAAATGCCGTTGCCAAACAGTTTGATACCATCATCGTGGATGCATCCCTGCCTGCCAAATCCCTGTACCTGAAAAGAAGCTACAGGGAAACGGCATACCACCGGCTGCCCGCCGAAAACGGGGATTATTTATGCTACGATGTGATGGAAAAAGACGCCTGCACATAAATCAATCCTGAAAACCGACATTTGGAACCAAAGGCATTGTACGATCCTCTGCTTAATGATACACTGTTTCTGTTGACGGGCCATTCCCGGAAGCAGACACTACAAAAGAGAAACAGGAGAGAAAGAATGAAACTTTTATTCAAACAGCGGCTGTTTTCCTGGCTGTGCAGCTATGATATTTATGACGAAGCCGGCAATACCGTGTATACCGTAAAGGGCGAACTGGCCTGGGGACATCTGCTGAAAATCCACGATGCCATGGGCCGGGAGCTGGGCACGGTGAAGCAGAAAGTACTGTCCTGGCTTCCCCGGTTTGAAATATACGAGGGAAACAGCTACATCGGCAATATCCGCAAGGAATTTGCTTTCCGGCCCAAGTTCAATATCGATTACAATGGCTGGCACGTGGAAGGAGACTTCATGGGCTGGGATTATACCATCACAGACCCTGCCGGAAACACCGTGGCCCAGATCTCAAAGGAATTGTTCCACTGGACGGACACCTACGTCATTGATGTGGCCGATCCCCGGGATGCCTTGCACGCACTGATGCTGGTGCTGGCCATTGATGCCGAAAAATGCAGCAATAGCTGAAACAGAAAAGACCGGACGATGATCGTCCGGCCTTTTTTATTCCTTGGAAATCAGAAAAATACGTTTTTCAAAGCCGCCCCGGGCATCGTGCTTTTGCTGATAAGCCGCCAGCAGCGCTTCCCTGCTGCCCGTCAGATCCGCCAGAGCATACACCACTTCCAGAATATCCGCCAGCTCTTCCACGTTCTTATCCGTGTGATATTCCTTCACTTCTTCATCCAGCTTCATTTCCAGATGATGACGGTACTCCGCCTCCTCCAGCACCCGGATATGGGGCGTTTCTCCATCCTGCCGGATAATGTCCGGAATACGATCCCGCACCAGCTTGTGATATTCTTTCATACCGTTTTCTCCAGAGACAGCAGATACCCGTCCAGATTGTTCCGGCCGGAAACGGAAAGGCGGTCAAAGCCCAACAGCTCCATCACCGCAATGAGGATGCACAGGCCGTTTGGCATATGCAAGGCACGGGTGGCCGGCAGCCCGTCCACCTGTTCCCTTTCCTGAAGCGTCATGCCGGCCAGCATTTGCAGCTGGCGTTTTGCTTCCGAAAGCGCCACCTGCGCCCCTTCCATTTCATCCACGGAAAACATGCGCCCGTTGGCAATGCCGGCGGCTGCCGTACAGGTGCCGCCGATGCCCACAAAGCGTGCCCCGGCAGCCCTTTCCTTCAGCGCATCGGTAAAAGGCTGCATGGCCGCTTTCGCCAATTGCACCGCCTTTTGCGCGTCCTGTTCGCACCAGATTTCCTGTATTTTCATCAGCCTGCTGGCGCCCATCTGGGCACTGGCGGCAGAAAGGATGTTTCCATCCATCCCCAGCGTCAATTCCGTGGAGCCGCCGCCGATATCCATCACCAGCGTTTTTTCCCTGCCGGCGCAGGCAAAGAAGGCAAGCCTTGCCTCTTCCTCCCCGGAGATGATCTGCATGGCAAGCCCGGTTTCCCCCCGGATGCCTTCCACCAGATCCCGGCTGTTTTTGGCGTCCCGGCTGGCGCTGGTGGCAAACAATACGCAGCTTTTTGCCCCATGCTTCAGGGCCGCTTCGTGCAACGCTTTCACAGCCTGCACCGTTTCCCTGATTTTTTCTGTCGGCAGACAACCGTTTTCGTCCAATGCAGAAAAAAGCCGTGTTTCTTCACGGCCTCTCAATATATTTCCAAGTCCATTTTCCGTTTTTTCGGCACAGAGCATTCGGGTGGAATTGGACCCGATGGCAATGGCAGCGTGCATCATTCCTGGGGCAGCTCCTCTACGATAATCTCGTCCGGGTTATCTGCCAGCACTTCCGGGTTCACCACCACAAAGCGGATTTCCCCCGGCATCAGATAGCCCAGTTCCCGGGCCCGGGCAATGATATAGGAAGCTTTATCCATGTTGGAAATTTCGGTGTTGATTTCGCCAATTTCCTGCTGCGCCACCCGCAGCGCCACTTCCGATTTTTTCAGATCGTTTTCCAGCCCGGCAATTTCTTCATCCAGATTATTCACCAGCAGCAAAGCGCACACCACCATGGTGATGGCAATAATAACCACCGTAATCAGCCGCACCCGTTTGCGCATGCGCTTCACTCCCTTTCTTCATTGTTCTATTGTTCGCCGTCCGCCGCCTTTTTCCTGCCAGAGATTTTCTGAAAACACCATACCGCTGCCCGGTGTATGCCGGCCCGGTACAGCCAAAAGCCCCCGCCAAAAAGCGCAACCGTCACCGGCCGCACCTGCGTTTCCCCCATCATCCCCATCACCATCGCATACAGCGCCCACAGCGCCAGGGAAAACACCATGTCCCACAGCCACACCGGCCCCGGAAAGCGTGCCGGCAAACGGCTGATATCATACCAGATTCCGCCGGCCATTCCGGCATACAAAAGCAGCAGCGTCAGATGCAGCTGCCCCGGCAAAATGACAAAATTCATTTTCCTTTGCGAAACAGGCGGCTGCCTTTGCGGGGCGTGGAATAGAAAAAGCTGTCCACCTTTCCCTCCACTGTCAGCTGGCCGTCTTCCAGCATCAGCCTGGTCACATGCAGCCCCTCCCCCATCAGCGCCACTTCGCCGCTTTCAGTGCGCAGCACCACCTGATTTTCATCAAAAGCCAGCACCTCCATTACCCCTGTCAGCGCCGCTTTCCGCCGGTTATCCAGCTGCAAAGTATGGCTTTTCGCCGCCGCTGCCTGAATGGCATTTCCTTTTTCCATCCTTTCATTCCCCCTTCATGCTTGTTTATGCGCAAAGAAAAGAAGCTATGCCTTTTTTCCCTGATTCCTGCAAATAACATTGAAAAAAAAGCAAAAAGCGTATATAATAACGTGGAGACGATACACATCAGATAAGGAGGCGCAAAGGGATGGTAGAAGAAATCCGTCTGGGCGATATTGTGCAAACCAGAAAACCCCACCCCTGCAAAAGCGACACCTGGGTGGTCGTCCGGACAGGCGCAGATATCAAAATCAAATGCCAGGGCTGCGGCCGCATTGTGATGCTGGACCGGGAAACATTTCTCAAGCGCCGCAAAAAGCTGCTGCAGCAGGGCCCCGCGCCTGTGGAATGATCAAGGAAGGAAACGAAAAAAATGTCGCTGAAAACCACCGAAACCGAAACAAAAGAAACAAAGACTGTGAAAGCCCAGGAAAAAGCCGATAAAAAAGCCAACAAAAAAGAAAAGAAAAAGAAAACCGTGGGCCAGGAGATTATGAGCTGGGTGTGGACGCTGCTGGCAGCGCTGGTAATCGCCACCCTGGTGCGCACCTTCATTGCCGAGCCTGTGCGGGTGGACGGCACCAGCATGACCAACACCCTGATGGACGGCGAAATTGTGCTGGTATCCAAAATGGCCTATGGCGAAGACACCAAGGGCATGGAACGGGGCGACGTGGTGATCTGCCGCTATCCCGGCCGGATGGAAAAATCCATCCACCTGGGCGCTTCCCTCTCCATCGATAATTACACCATCTTCGTCAAGCGTCTGGTGGCTCTGCCCGGGGATACCATCGAATTTACCGGCGGCAAAATGTTCGTCAACGGCCAGCAGGTGGAAGACCCCGAATTGATGGGCTCCATCCCTTACGACTATCCCCTGCGTCAATTGGGCGCCAATGAATATTTCGTGGTGGGCGATAACCGCCGCACCTCCCACGACAGCCGTGCCTCCGATGTGGGGCCCATCGGCCGGGATATGATCATGGGCAAGGTAACCCAGGTGATCTTCCCCCTGTCCAACTGGCGCAGCGTGGAATAAGCGGACGTGTTGCAGGAAATTGTATTGTTCGTATCGGAGCTGCTCCTTTTGTTCATTGCCGTCCTGCTGCTGCGCACCTTTGTGGCAGAGATTGTATGGGTAAAAGGCACCAGCATGTCCCATACCCTGCAGAATAAAGAAGTGCTGCTGGTATCCAAATTGGCCTACGGCAAAGGCACAAAAGGCATGCGCCGGGGGGATATTGTAATCTGCCATTACCCCGGCCGCACCGCCTTTACCTTCTCCCTGGGCTCAGATCTTTCCATCACCCGGCATACCGCATTTGTCAAGCGCCTTGTGGCTCTGCCCGGGGATACCATCGAATTTGCCGGAGGCAAGATGTTTGTCAACGGCGAAGAAGTGCCAAACCCGGAAAAAATGGGCTCTATCCCCCGGGATTATCCCCTGCGCCAATTGGGAAGAAACGAATATTTCGTGGTAGGCGATAATCGCCGCACCTCCCATGACAGCCGTGCATTCAATGTGGGCCCGCTGAGCCGGGATATGATCGTCGGCAAGGCCATCCGGGTGATTTTTCCCTTCAGCGCTTGGCGCAAAGTGGAATGATCCATTTACTTTTGTTTCCCATTTTGCTATAATAAACCAAGGAATACTTGAGAAAGAAGGAACCGGAAAATGAAATTCATCGTGGAAACCTCTGCCCGTCACGTGCACCTGTCCAAGGCCGACCTGGAAACCCTCTTCGGCGAAGGCTATGAACTGACCATCAAGAAGATGCTGTCCCAGCCCGGCCAGTATGCCTGTGCCGAACGCGTGGACGTGGTTGGCCCCAAGAAGACCCTCACCGGCGTTTCCATCCTGGGCCCCACCCGTAACGCCACCCAGGTAGAAATCTCCCTCACCGATGCCCGCTCCATCGGCGTCAGCGCCCCCATCCGTGAATCCGGTGACATCGCCGGCACCGGTGCCTGCAAGCTGGTGGGCCCCAAGGGCGAAGTGGAAATCACCGAAGGCGTCATCGCCGCCAAGCGTCACATCCACATGACCCCCGCCGATGCCGCTCAGTGCGACGTGAAGGATAAGGACGTTGTTTCCGTCAAGATCGAAACCGAAGGCCGCAGCCTCATCTTCGGCGACGTGGTATGCCGCGTGAATGAAAACTTTGCCCTGGCCATGCACATCGATACCGACGAATCCAACGCTGCCTGCGCCGCCCCCGGTACCATGGGCGAAATCGTGAAGTAATTTCAGCCAAGCTCAAAAGAACACAGCCCCATCGGCTGTGTTCTTTTTTGTTGTATAAAGAACAACGGAGGGGTTTCACCCCCTCCACCCCCAGCAGGGATACTATCCCTGCACCCTTTCTCCGGAAATAACAATTTGTTTCATACAAGCAATTTCCCAGTGAAACAAAGAAACACATACACACACTTTCGCAAAGGATGATTGAAACTCTGCGAATTGGGTGCCCGCACTGCTACATGCAGAAACCCCTTTGCAGAGGTAGATTGTTTCTTTGCGAGTTGGCTGCGGCACTGCCGCCCACGGGCTGGGCGGTGGAACACCGCCAACCGGATGCTTTGCATCCGGAGAAAACGATAAAAAAGAAGCGGTGAGAGAATGTATTCTCTCAGCCGCTCTTTTTTTCGTTTTTATTGCGCCCGTGGGCTCTCTTTCCGTTACCTCAAGCTACATGCGGAAAGAAGTTTGGAAAAACAGTCTTCTGTATCGCAGGAAGGGTGCAGGGCCGATGGCCCTGCCGTGGGGGGACGGGGGACGAGCAGTCCCCTGCTCCGTCGTTCCTCACTTAACATACGAAAAGATGTCTGGAAAAGCCGACTACTGCATCGCAAAACGGGTGCAGGGGTACAGGGGGCGAGGATCCCCCTGCTTGGTTCCTTACAGCTTCTCAAACCGGAAGGATCGGAAGTCAAAGGCGCAGCCGGGCAGGAAGATGAAGCCCACGGTGCAGTTTTCAGGCACCTGAGGCAGGACGAACGCCTGCTCCTGCCAGTTTTCAGCGTGGACGAATTCAGCAATTTCGCGCTGTTCGCCGTTTTCGGAAATGAACTGAATGTGGATGGTATTCTTATCAATGGCGGTACGGCCGCACAGGGTCAGGCGCATGCCGTTGTTTTCGCCAAAGTTCATCCCCTCAAACATCAGGCTCACATTGTTGCCGATGCCATACACCGCATCTGCCGCCTTTTCAAAGGTGTCGCCGTAGATGGCGTTGCAGTCCACAGCCTGCACCGTTTCATAAGCACGTTCGTACTTTTTGAAAACGAAGCCCTTCATGTGCATCTTGTTGTGGCCCACGATGAACAAATCATGCTTGCCGGTGAGGCGCTGGGGCAGGGTGTAGGTTTCTTCCTGGTAGGTGTTCCAGATGGAAGGCTTCTGGTACACAAAATCGCCCAGCTTTCTGCCGCCCTGATAAGGATCGCCGCTGAAGAGGGCAATATCATAGGCCTCGCCGTTCAGGGTGAAGAAGGGAATGGTGATCTGATCGGAGCCAATGGGTCCAAAGTCAATGTTTTCAAAGCCGGCGGCACTTTCCCCTTCCTGGGCCAGGCACAGGCCCCGTTCGTTGCCGGTGCCGATATCGCCATGGGCCACAGTGAACAAACCGCCCGTTACAAACTGATATGGATCAATGCTGGCCGGGCCCATGCCCTCTGCCTTGCACTCGATGTGGGAAATGATTTCCGGATGATCGCCGCCGTTATAAGCCATGCAGCGCAGATAGAATTCTCCGTCGCCCAGTGCTTCCACCGTAGCGAAATCGCCGTCAAAGGTAACAGTTGCCAGGTTGGTATCGATACCCTCTTTGGTGGTCACACGCCAGGAAAGATCGGAATAAGTGGCATTCTTCGGGAAAATTTCCGCCTTGCAAACGAAGGAGTTCCGTTCCTTGGAAAGCAGGGTGCCGCCCTGACAATGCAGCGCCAATTTGCGGATGGGAATTTCCTTATTTTCCGGGCTTTCGGGGCAGCGATAGGCGCAGGAAATGCCGGGTACTATTTCTGCTTCCACCGCCTGCAGAGAAACGCTTGCGCTTTCCATGCCTTCGCTTTCCACGGTCACAGTCACATCCCCGGCTGCCTCTGTAGCAGCAATCATGGCCAGCAGCTTGCCGGAGAACAAACGACGGCTGGTGCTCTTCCAGGGGTCCATGTCGGTGGAATCGCCATTATCCAGTCCCACAAGACGCCCGGGGCCTGCCACCTTCACCCGTACCCGGTTATTGGCATTGGCAACAGGCATGCCGTTTTCATCTTCCATGGAAATGGTAATGAACGCCATATCAATCCCGTTGGCCTTCAGCAGGGTGCGATCCGCTTCCAGATGAATTTTCGCCGCATCGCCAAAGGAAGAAAGGGTTTCGGAAGCAATCACGTTGCCATCCTTGTCCAGCCCTTCCGCCAGCAGCACGCCCTGTTCATAAGGCACCTGCCACACACCCACCAGCTTCAGGCCCTTTTCCCGGTCAAAATACTGGGTGCCGATTTCTCTCCCATTGAGGGACAGCCGCACAGCCGGGGCATTGGACGCCACCTGCACGTCAATCAGCTGGCCTTCATTGAAATCCCAGTAGGGATAGATATGCACAAAAGGCGCCGCATCCTCATCCCAGGCACTTTTGAACACCCAGAAGGCATCCTTGGGGAAGCCGGCGGTATCCACCGTGCCAAAATAGGAGTTTTTCGTGTGGTAAGGCGTGGGCTCGCCGATATAATCCATGCCGGTCCAGATGAACTGGCCCATGCAGAAAGAAGCATCCCTGTCATCGGTGATGCATTTTTCATACGTCTTGGCCCCCCAGCTGGTGCAGCTGTTGCCAAGGGCAGAGCACTGCAGATCATCCTCTGCCAGAATGGCGGTGTTCAGGGGGAAGTGGTAAATGCCCCGGCTTTGCACGATGGAAAAGGTTTCGCTGCCGTAGATATACCAATCCGGATGCTGGGCATGATGGGCTTCATACAGCCGTTCGGTATAGTTATAGCCGGCCGTTTTCACCACATCTGCACAGTTTTGTCCGCCCTGCCAGGACATATAATTGCTGCCGATGGTGCAGGGGGCATGATGACGCCAGTCGTTTTTCTCCACCGCCGCCTTCAGCATCCGGGTCACTTCCCGCCCCCTGTCGGAAGCATGGGTATCGTAAATCTCATTGCCGATGGACCACATGATCACGCTGGGCCGGTTCCTGTCCCGGCGCACCCAGGCGGCCACGTCCCTTTCATACCATTCCGGGAAGAAACGGGCATAGTCATAGGTGGTTTTGGGCCGCTCCCACATATCAAAGGCTTCGCTGTCCACCAGAATGCCCATTTCATCACAAATATCCATCATTTCCACAGAGGGCATATTGTGGGACGTGCGCAGGGCATTGACCCCCATGTCCTTCATGATCTGCATCTGGCGGCGGGTGGCTTCCTTATTGACAGCAGCGCCCAATGCCCCCAGGTCATGGTGCAGACACACCCCATGCAGCTTCACATGCCGGCCGTTGAGGAAAAAGCCCTTTTCCGTGTCCATTTCCACCGTTCTGAAGCCGATGCGCTGGCGCACCGTGTGCACAGCGTTTTCCGCTTTCAGTTCCGAAACCAGCGTGTACAGATACGGATCTTCCATATCCCACACATGGGCGTCCACGCCCTGCAGCGTCAGGGTCAGGATGCCTTCCTGATCCATGCATCCCTGCACCCGGGCCGCTTCCTTACCATCTGCATCCAGCAGAGTGTGAGTGATAACAGCAGAAAATTTTCCGTCCGCCAGTTTTTCGCCGTCCGCAAGGACTTCGCTGTCGATGATCACATCCCAGCCCTTTTCCTTCTTTTCCGGGGTCACATAAATGCCGTCGGATGCAAAGCGCACGCTGTCCACCGTTTTGAAATACACGCTGCGGTAGATGCCTGCGCCGGAATACCAGCGGGAGTTCGGGCTCTGGTGCACCACTCGCATCACCAGCAGGTTTTCCCCATCCTGCACAAAATCCGTAATATCATGTTCAAAGGTGGAATAGCCGTATTTCCATTCCCCCGCCATCTTTCCGTTCACATAGAGGGTACTGTCCTGATACACGCCTTCAAAGCGCAGCAGATACCTTTTCCCCGCTTTCTTTTCCACCGGCAAAACCCGCTTGTACCAACCGGTCTGGGTTTTGTACAGGTTTTTCGTGTCATGAATCAGAAAATCGTGGGGAATATCCACGCCCTGCCATTGATCGCTCTGCAAAGCTTCCTCATAGCCGGCGCCCACCTGAGTGGCCAAAAACTGCCAGCCGTTATTCATCAATTTCATCCGGTGCATACATAGCCTCCAAGGATTATTTTTTACCATTATAAGCTACTTTCCGTCCCTTCTGCAAGGGGAAAAAAGAAAAAAGCAAGCTTCTTTCCGCTTGCTTTCCATTTTTATATTCAAAAGCATGGTTTACCTGATTTCCTGCTCCAGCCCGTCAAAAACATCTGAAGAGAAAAACTCTCCCAGGCTGATCTCCAGCCCATCGCACAGCTTCTTCACCAGATTGACGGAAACTTCCTTCCGCCTGGGATCCAGCATGGAATACACACTGGACGGCGTTACGCCGGACACATTGGCCAGCCCATTGGCGTTCAGATTTCTTTCCGCCATCAACTGCTGAAACCTTGCCGCCACCGCTTCTTTCACGCTCATCATCGCTTATCACCTCTACAATAAGATGATAAGAAAATTTCCGCATATGCGTTTACGCACTTGCGTAATTTTGGAAATTATGTTATGATAAAGAAAAAATACGCGAGTGCGTAAATCCAGAAAGGGCTGGTTTCATTGTTATCTAGAAATGATATTCCTTCCAAAAAGCGATTGGCGCTTGTGATTATTATTCTCATCCTCTGTTGTGTAACGTCTATTACGGGCACATTCGCTTGGTTTACTGACGAAGTGACTGCAACCGGAAATATCATTTCGACAGGAACCTTGAATGTTGATCTATTCCATAGTAATGCTACTGATAAAAACGAGGCGGTAAGCGAAGAAACAAAACTCTTCGATAATCTTTCCAGTGGCTTATGGGAACCCGGTGTAGTTGCCTATGAAAACTTCACTGTCAACAATGCAGGCACACTTGCTCTCAAATATACAATGAACCTTGCAATTGACCAAGAGACTATTGTCGATGGTCATCGTTTAAGCGAAGCCATTCTTTACGCTGTCATACCCGGCGGTGTGGAAGGAGAAAGCCGAGATTCTGTCCTTACTGCTGCTAATAATGCCAATAGTTGGCACTCCATGGAAGAACTCACCCAATATCAAACATCCGGTAATCTGGAACCCAACCAGAATGACACTTTCGCTATCGTTCTCTATTGGCAACCCACGAATCATGACAATAATTACAACATGAATAACAGCAATTCTGGTAAAGTATTGGAAATGCAAATATCCGTACACCTGAATGCAACCCAATGGACCTTCGAAAAGGACTCCTTTGATACTTTGTATGACGAAAACGCAGAATTCAGTCACACCACAAATGCAGTCTCTGATAGCCAGGGCTTCTTCACAATTTCTGATGAAAGCAGATTCATTTCTGTGACAGGCGAAACAGAAAATGCCAATACACCGGTATCTATGACTGTTACCAACTCCTCTCCCTCTCAGGCTATTCTTGCCATCGCAGAAGACGGTCAAACAATTGCTTCCTACGATATCCATGTTGAAGGATATAAGCCGGGTTCTCTGGTGAAAATTTCCCTTCAGATGGAAACGAACCTTGAAAACATGCAGGTGTATCATCGCGAAACCGCTATGGTTCCCGCCGCCTCCTCCCCAGTTACGAATACATATACCTATGATGCCGCAACTGGCGTGCTGACTTTGTATGTGGATGATTTTTGCCCCTTCCACTTCATTTTCTGGCATCCGGGACATCAGCACGGTCATAAACCCAAACCTACTTCCTCCCCTTCGCCTATCCAGATCCCCTTCACCTGGAGTGTAAATGAAGACCAAGAAAGTGTTACAATCACCGGTTATACCGGAACCGATCCCATCATGAATGTTCCCACTACAATTAATGGATATCAGGTAACACACATCGGTGATAACGCATTCTATGTAATAGAAGACGGTGACGAAAATTACACAGGAGAAACTGCATTTGTTACGGAAGTATATTTGCCAGACGGTCTCATTTCCATTGGATATAGCGCTTTTGGTAATCAAACTGTATTAAAAACAATACATTTGCCCGATGGGCTTCAAACAATCTATAACGGCGCATTCTCTAATTGTAGTTCATTGGAAAATATTACTTTGCCAAATAGTGTCAGTTTTCTAGGCCATGGCACCTTCTTGCTCTGCACTTCTCTCAAAAAAATTGTCATTCCTGAAAACGTGCTCGTATTAAATCCATATTTGTTCTCAGAATGCTATGCATTGGAAGAAGTAACTCTTCCTGATACATTGATTGTACTCGACGAAAGTGCCTTTGAACATTGTCGTTCCTTGAAATATATAGACATACCGGATTCTGTTATTTCCATTGGAGGTGGTGTCTTTTACTGCTGTTCCTCCCTGGAATCCATTACCATTCCCGATGGTATAACATTTCTTCCTCAAAGTCTCTTTTACGGATGTTCCTCCCTGCAAAGAATATCTCTGCCTGACAGCATCACAGACTTGTCAGAATATGCTTTCAAAGGCTGTACTAGCCTGACTGAATTCGTTATTCCTGAAAAAGTTGTACATCTTGAGAGCCGTGTTTTTGCGGGATGTACATCGCTCCAAAAAGTAACACTGCATTCGGACATTCAATATATTGACAAAAATACATTCCTTGATTGTCCTGACAGCATGGTTTTCATAGTAGAAGAAGGTTGTATTGCATATGATTGGTGTGTAAACAACAACAAAAACATAGCTCCATAACAAACAATTACCCTCCAATTTATAAAATGCCCGCTTTTCATGCAAAAAAGCAGGCATTTTTATATGACTCCCTCTTAATTCTTCACAACATTATAATGTGAATAATCCACTGCATTTTACATAACAAAAAACACGGAACATCATTTCTGCTGTTCCGTGTTTTTTACTGGAGGCGCAGTCCAGATTCGAACTGAAGTATAAAAGTTTCCGGAACCACTGGCCTCGCCAGCGGTTTTCTCTATACATGCAAAATGCCCTCTGCATTCATTTTGCAGAGGGCTTCGTGTTTGAAAACTTACAGGCTGGGGGTGGTGTTCTTTTTGAAGAGTTTGGGCAACTGGATCAGGTTGTTCTTGCTGATCACGTCGAAAGCAACTGCGGCCAGCAGAACCAGGCCCTTCACCACCTGCTGCAGGTTACTGCTCAGGCCCAGCAGGGACATGCCGTTGTTCAGAACGCCCATGATCAAGGCACCGATGAGGGCGCCGCTGATGGTACCCGTGCCGCCGTAAGCGGAAGCACCGCCGATGAAGCAGCTGGCAATGGCGTCCATTTCAAAGCTCTGGCCGGCAGTGGGAGCAGCGCTGTTCAGACGGGCAGCAAATACAAGACCCGCAATGGCAGCGATGAAGGACATGTTGGTGTAGGCGAAGAACATCATCTGCTTGGTCTTTACACCGGACAGCTGGGCAGCCTTCATGTTGCCGCCGATGGCATACAGATGACGGCCACGGACGGTCTTTTGGGTGAAGAAGCTGTACACAACCAGCAAAATGCCCAGAATGATCAGCACGGTGGGGATACCGCGATAACGGCTCAGCAGGTAGAACACCCAGATCACAACAGCGGACACGGCGATCATCTTCACCAGCATCAGCAGCATGGGCTGGGTTTCATAGCCCTTCTTTTTCTTGCTCATGTTGCCCAGAATCTGGGAAGCGCAGAAGCCCACGGCAATCAGGATACCCACGATCAGGCACAGGGGGCTCTTGATGGTCTGGCCAAAGAGGGTCATTTCCCCGATGAAATCCGGGATGAAGCCGGTGGACAGCTGTTGATAAGCCGCCGGGAAGGGGGCCAGCGTCATGCCGCGCAGGATCAGCAGCGTAATGCCGCGGAACACCAGCATGCCGCTCAGGGTACAGATGAAAGGCGGAATGCCCACATAGGCGATCCAGAAGCCCTGCCACATACCGATGCCGATACCGATCAGCAGGCACAGCAAAATGGCCAGGTACACATTCATGCCCATTTCGATGATGAACGTACCGGCACAGGCACCAATGAGACCTACAACAGAGCCACAGGCAAGGTCAATGTTACCGCCGGTGAGAATGCACAGCAGCATACCGATGGCCAGAATGATCACGTAGGAATTCTGGAAAATCAGGTTACTGATGTTCATGGGTTTGATCAGTTTGCCACCCGTGAGGATGGAGAAGAGTACAATAATTGCGACCAGCGCCATCATCATACCGTATTGCTTCAGATCAAGCTTCGCAGCACGCTTTTTGATGGTCGTCATGCGCCGATCCCTCCTTTGCTGTCTTGCATAATGTAGCTCATAATGATTTCCTGGGATGCCTCTTCCGCCTTCAGTTCGGCAATCAGGCGGCCTTCATTCATGACATAAATCCGGTCGCACATGCCCAGCAGTTCCGGCAGCTCGGAGGAGATCATCATCACGGCTTTGCCCTGAGATACCAGATCGTTGATGATCTGATAAATTTCGTACTTGGCACCCACGTCCACGCCGCGGGTGGGTTCATCCATCATCAGCACGTCAGGCTGAGCGAAGATCCACTTGCCCACCAGCACCTTCTGCTGGTTGCCGCCGGACAGGTTGCCCACGTTCTGTTCCACACTGGGGGTTTTCACACCCAGCTTATAGCGGATTTCTTCGGCCTTGTTCTTTTCCATGTCCTTGTCGATCACGCCTTTTTTGCTGATGAAGGCGGGACGGGCCAGGGTGGTGTTATGCTTGATGCTGTCGGTGAGGATCAAGCCATCACCCTTGCGGTCTTCCGTCACATAGGCAAGGCCGGCTTCGATGGCATGGGGGATGTCCTTGAGGTGTACGGGTTTCCCGTTCAGCAGCACTTCGCCGGAGATTTTGGTGCCGTAGGCCCTTCCGAAAACGGACATGGCCAGTTCCGTACGTCCGGCGCCGATCAGCCCTGCAAAGCCCACCACTTCGCCGTGCCGCACATTGATGGACACATTGTCCACCATCTTGCGGTTGGCATAAACGGGATGGTAAACCGTCCAGTTTTTCACTTCCAGGGCCACATCGCCGATGTTATGTTCACGGGCAGGGTAGCGGTTAGTCATTTCACGGCCCACCATGCCCTTGATGATGCGCTCTTCAGAAAGTTCATCCACGCCCTTGACCAGGGTTTCGATGCTCTGGCCGTCGCGGATAACGGTGATCTTATCCGCACAGTAGCTGATTTCGTTCAGCTTGTGGGAAATGATAATGCTGGTGATGCCCTTGGTTTGCTTGAATTCAATCAGCAGATCCAGCAGCTTTTTCGCATCGCTTTCATTCAGGGAAGAGGTGGGTTCGTCCAGAATCAAAAGCTTTACATTCTTGGCCAGGGCCTTGGCGATTTCCACCAGCTGCTGCTTGCCCATGCCGATATCTTTGATCAGGGTGGTGGGCGAATCGCTCAGGCCCACCATGGCCATGTATTCGGCAGCTTTTTTATTGGTCAAATCCCAGTTGATCACGCCGTGATTGGCCTGCTCATTGCCCAGGAACATGTTTTCCGCAATGCTCAAATAAGGCACCAGTGCCAGCTCCTGATGGATGATGACGATGCCTTCCTTTTCGCTGTCCTTGATATTTTTGAAATGGCATTCCTTGCCCTGATAGATGACACTGCCATCATAAGAGCCATATACATGGATGCCGCTGAGCACCTTCATCAGGGTGGATTTGCCTGCGCCGTTTTCACCGCACAGGGCATGGATTTCGCCCTCTGTGACTTCGATGTTCACGTTATCCAGTGCTTTCACACCGGGGAATTCCTTGGTGATATTCTGCATTTTGAGGATTGTATTACCCAAATCACATTCCTCCTGAAAATCCGAAACGGGAGGCGGACGACGAATCGTCCGTCTCCCGTCGTCAGACGAAAATTTTGCTTACGTTTGACAGAAATTATTCGGCCAGCTGTTCGGCGGTGTAGTAACCGGAGTCAATCAGCAGTTCGGTGTAGTTGTTCACGTCAGCGAACACGGGGGTGCAGTTGAAGGAAGCAACATCCTTCACGCCATTGGCGTAGGTGGCATTCACTTCTACTTCAGCGCCGGCCAGGATTTCGCCTACCATCTTCACGGTAGCTTCGGCCAGAGCGCGGGTATCCTTGAACACGGACATAGCCTGCAGACCCTTCACCATGTTCTTGGTGTTGGCGATGTCGCAGTCCTGACCGGTGATGACGGGGATGTTTTCAGCGGTGTAACCGAAAGCAACCAGGGAGTTGGTCACGCCCAGAGCGGTGGAGTCGTTGGAGCACAGGCAGATGTCCAGGGTCTGGCCGCCGGTGAGAGCATCAGGATAGAAGCCAGCCAGGATGTTGTCCATACGGGCCTGAGCGGTTTCAGACTTCCAGGCGGGGGTAGCAACGGTTTCGAAATCGGTCTGACCGGAAACGCAAACCAGCTTGCCGTTGTCCAGATAGGGCTTCACGGTGTCATAGGCACCGGCGAAGAACAGGCCGGCATTGTTGTCGTCGGGAGAACCGGCGGTGAATTCGATGGTGTACACCTTGTCGGTGTTTTCCAGGTCGAACTTGTCAACCACATACTGGCCCTGAATCTGGCCAACCTTGTAGTTGTCGAAGGTGGTGTAGTAGTCCACATATTCGGTGCCGGTGAGCAGACGGTCGTAAGCGATTACGATAACGCCGGCTTCCTTGGCCTGCTGCAGCACGGTGCCCAGAGCGCCGCCGTCGATGGAAGCGATAACCAGCACTTCCACTTCGTTGAGCAGCATGTTTTCAATCTGGGAAACCTGGGTGGCAACGTCGTTGTTGGCATACTGCAGGTCCACTTCGTAGCCGGCAGCTTCCAGCTGCTTCTTCATGTTTTCGCCGTCCTGAATCCAGCGCTGCAGGTCCATGGTGGGCATAGCCACGCCAACCTTCTTGGCGGGTTCGGCATGAGCCACGGCAAACAGAGACAGGGACAGAACCAGGACCAGGAGAAGAGATACCAGTTTCTTCATAGTATAAGACACTCCTTTTTTTATTTTTTTGACCCGTACGCCGGGCCAAAGTTACAAATGGAATTCAAGTTGCCTGCAGATTGGGCATAAAAAAGACATATCACTGATACAACTTGAGGTTAAATTCATTATAACTCAATCCGCACATGTTGTCAACGGTATTTTTATGTTCTGTTTTTCCATCAGTTATGACTTATTATGAAGAATTCTGTATATTCTTACACATTCTTGTTTCGCCGGCATTCAAACCTCTCCAGGCAAGGAAGAGGCGTTTGCACCCCATCCTCTTCATATATTTATATACCGCAGTTCTTGACAGCACACACACCCTTGCCAGAACTGACACATTCCTTCAGGGCATCGTGGATCTTCTTCACGCTGGAATAGGAAAGTTCCTTTTGCCGATAGGCGTTATTGATAAGCCGCTGCAATTCGTCCCGGGTCAGCAAATCAAAGCGCACATTGCCGATGGCGGGCAGGATATGATTGTTCACCACGCTTTCCAGACGGTCATAGCTGGAGGGTTTCAGTTTCTGAAACTGATAGGTTTTGAGCCAGTAAAGAAAGTAATCCCGCACGGTGTAGCGCACAGATGACACACTTTCTGTTTCATTCAAAGAACGCCTGAAAGCCTTGAGTTTCTTTTCCACTTCCCCTTTGGTTCTGGCGCTGAACCGCTTAAAAAGTGCTTTGCCGTCCGGGGGGATGCCCAGGCTGATTTTCGCCGTCCATTTGTTTACACTTTCCTGATAGACCGTGCCGTCGCTCCAATTTTTCTGCATGCGCATTGCTCAAATATGCTCCTTCCAAAAGGGCTGAAAACCGGTTTTTTCAGCGACCATTTAGCGACCAAATTGGCGACCAAATTGGGGGTTTTTGAGTCCCTTTTTGGTGCTTTGGGGAAGGTAGAAAAGCAAAACAAAAAAACACGGAAACCCTTGTATCATAAGGATTTCCGTGCTTTTTACTGGAGGCGCAGTCCAGATTCGAACTGGAGCATAAAGGTTTTGCAGACCTTCGCCTTACCACTTGGCTACTGCGCCGAAAAAATGGAGCGGTAGACGAGGCTCGGACTCGCGACCTCCACCTTGGCAAGGTGGCGCTCTACCAACTGAGCTACTACCGC
>JAFSBN010000189.1 GCA_017437265.1 Clostridia bacterium | reverse complement strand
TGGACGGGTACATCGAGATGCGCTCCGAAGGGGAGATGAGCAAGGAGATGTTCACCCGGAAGGCCTCCGAGGTGGATGCCAGAATCAAGCAGCTTCAGGATGAGCTTTCCAAGCTGGAGCATCGGACAAAGCCCAAGCCGGTGACCAACTACCGGGAGAAGCTGACCGTGCTGCAATACGCCCTTGAGCAGTATACCCACGTGGACGAAGGGAAGGATGTTCCCGAAAGCGTCATCGAAGCCTTCGTGGAGAGAATCGTGGCTTCCCCCGATGGCTTTGAGTGGTTCCTGCGGTTCGAGGGTGAGCCGGACAAGCCCCTCTTCTGCCAGATCGAGGGCAAGAGAAAGAAGTCTGCAAAGGTTATGATTGCTGGGGAAATTTCCCCAAGCGAGGATTGTAGCGGCGCAGGCTGCTATCGCTAACAAGTAATGCTTGTTTCCGGATTGCGGAAAGAAAAGTAACATAAAAATGCCGCCTGTCGGAGAAATCCGGCAGGCGGTTTTTTGTTGCTGGGAAAAGGGAATTTTCAGCGCAGCTTGCGCTGCACGGACGTATCGTGGAGCAGGCTGTCCAGGGAATAGCAGAACAGCAGCAGATCGGCGTTTTCCATCCGGGCCAGGGCTTCGGAAGCGGTGCTGCCATAATAGCGCAAATCCACCAGCGTAATGCGGCTGTAATGGGCGGATAGGAGGGGCAGCAGGGTGTTGGCGAAGGAATCCTTAAAGACCACCAGATGCCCTTCAGGGGCGCTTGGATTTTCAATCACGGCCATGCCGTGGTTGCCGTTCATAAAGACGGTGTAGGGATCCCAGGATTGCAGGTTTTCTTCAAAAATGAGGGTGTTGTAGGGGCTGCCCTCAGCGCCTTCCACATGGAAGGTGATGCCCTCCGGCTGGGCCCAGCGCAGGGTATCCTTCTTCCACAGGGGCAGGCCGGAACGGGACAGGGTGCTGCCCAGAAACTGCGGATACTGGGAGGTGTTAAACTGGGAAAGGGGCAGGGGCGCAAGGCCGTTTGCCTGGCAAAAGGCTTCATAGGCCAGGTAGGCCCCGTCCAGCGTCCAGTGATGATCCGTAGCGAAATAGGTTTCCTGAGGCACGCTGCTCAGCAGGGCAGGCACCGGCAGGGCGATGGGGTACTGAGAAAGGCTTTCATGCACCGCCCTTTCTGCCTGATACAGCCTGGCCAGATGCCCCGGCATGTGGGGGGAGAGGACGGCGCCGGTGCTGGGCACCACCAGCAATTGGCCGGGCAGGCCCCATTCTTCGCAAAGGGAAGAAAGATGATCCATCCGCCGGTTCACCTGACCCTCATCCGCCTTAATGGGCTTTTCGATCAGCATGCCCTTCACCGGCCACACATCCAGCTGAATGCGCCGGGCTAGGGCCAGGTCATAGGTGCTGTTGACGGCGATCATGGCGCTGCGCGGGGGCAACCTGTCGCTCAGATACGTTTCCAGGTCGTCCTTCAGCGTCCATTGGGTGAGGGAAAAGTTTTGGGGGGCGGAGGCCAGGTAGCGGCGCTCCTGCCTGGAAAAATCATTCCGGGGAAAGAACAGGGCGAAAAGGCCCAGGGCCAACAGGCCAAAGAGGATGAAAAGCAATTGAACTTTGGTGCGCATGTTCGTCTTCATAGCATCACCTCAAAACTGGAAGTACACAAAGGGCGCATAGCTTTGGGCAGCCAGCACGCACAGGCACAAAAGGAACAAAAGGGGCAGCGTCACCTTGGCCGCCGGCAGGCGCAGGCCCTTATGGAAGGCCGCCAGGGCGCACAGCAGCAGCGTGGGCAGGAAACTGAGCACCTGCAAAAGGGCCTGATGGGAAATAAGGCCATGGCCCCCCAACGCAGCCTGCAGGAAGGCGCCGTCGCAGCCGGTGAAAATGCCCCAGCCGATCAGCACCAGAAAATAAGTGCCCACATGTTTCAGGAGATTGGGAATGCGCTGATAGAAGCGGGTTTGGAAGATGCGCTTTTCCAGAATCAACAGCACCCCGAAGTACAGCCCCCACAGCATGAAATGCCATCCGG
>JAFSBN010000188.1 GCA_017437265.1 Clostridia bacterium | reverse complement strand
CTTGTGTTTAATCCATATAACTTGGTGTTCTGGTTCCCCAGACCAACAAGTAAAACTCATTCCAGAATTAACTGTCGTTTTTTCCTCTTCTCTGTATCGTTTTCAAGGTTCGCCGCTCGCTGTTTAACCGCCTTCAGGAGGCCGTCTCGCAACGTGCTTGATAATAATATCACCAACGTTTCGAAATGTCAACCCCTTTTTTTGAATTTTTTTCGATTTTTTTGAAACTTTTTTTGAACCACTACATGCTGTATATCTATATTGACAGAACCACTACAAACCATGTTTTACCCGGTGTAGGCGGCAAAAAGGAAGGCATAATAGAAGCGGGTGAGAAAGAAAATGACGGGCATGCGGAAAATGGAAGGAATGCCGGTGATGGCAAACGGCGAGCTTTGCGGGCATGTGGTGCGAGGGGTGCTGTCCAGAGACGGGAGGCACATGGAGGGCCTGGTGATCAGAAGCAGGATGGCCGGCACCCGATGGATGGGAAGGAAGCAGATCTTATTCATCGGGCAGATGGCCGTGATTGCGGGTGGAAAGCCGGAAAAGGTACCGCAAGAAGCGCAATACCATCTTTTCCGGGTATCGGACGCGGACGGAGAAAGGATAGGGGTTGTGACGGACGCCATGATCCATGAAGAAACGCTGCGGGTGGCCGCCCTTGAAATATCCTCCGGGCCGGTGGATGACCTGATTCTGGGCAGATGGTATGCCACTTCCTTTTCCGTATTGCCCGGCAGATACACCGGGCATGTGACCATCTTTTGTGACGGAAGGGAGGTGAAACAATGAATAAATGCCTGACGGCCGGAATGGTGGGATTTCTGATTGGCGTGAAATGCCGCAGATGCACCGGAAAAATGTGCAGCACACAGCTGAAAAAGCACATGATGAAAATGATGGGCCTGAAATGACCGGAAAGGAGGAAGCGCAGCCATGAAGCGTGCGATAGACGGCATATGGAATAAGAAGAAAATGATACTGCCGCTGCTCTTTCTGCTGGCGGCGGGATTGCTTTTTTTCACGCCCGTCCGCCGGATACTGGGCCAGGCTGCCCTGGCTGCGCTTCTTGCCTGTCTGTCCCTGCCGCTGTGCAGGCTGGCAGAAAAGCGGCTGAAAAGAAAAGCAGCCGCTTTTTTCAGTATTACGGGAACACTGCTTTTCATTGCCGGGATCCTGCTGCTGATATTGCCTCAGGTGATTGGCCATCTGACAAAGCTGGCCGGGCAATTGCCGGGACTGTTTGCCACATTGCAAAACACCTGGCAGGACATAACGAAAACAGAATGGTTTGGCGCGCTGCATCTGGACAGCGAAATGCCTGCCGTATGGATGAAGGAAGCGGGAGCCTATCTTGCCGCCGAAGCGCCCAGGATGCTTTCGCTGCTGGCAGGCAGCGTGGACGCCCTGTCCCGGGCGTTTCTGTCGCCGGTATTGGGCTATTATTTTCTGCGGGACAGGGAAACATTCGCCTATCAGCTGAGCCTGTGGATTCCTTCCGGCAAAAGAAAAACCGTACTGAAAATGCTGCAGCAGATGAAAAGGGAGGCCGGCAGCTATCTGCGGGGTCAAGGGATGATTTGCCTGTGTGTGGCGGCGCTCACTTCCCTGGGGCTGATGGTGCTGGGGATTCCTTCCTTTTTCACGCTGGGGGTGGTGATGGGGCTATGTGAATTGATCCCATACATCGGGCCATTAATCGGCGGCATTCCCATCCTGTTATTTTCACTGCCGCTGGGGATCACAAGAACATTATGGGCGCTTTTAGTGGTGATTGCTGTGCAGCAACTGGAAGGGCTGATCCTCTCACCCCATCTGATGGCCGGGGCGGTATCGCTGCACCCGGTCTATGTGCTGCTGCTGCTCTCCTTCGGCGGACTGGTGGGAGGATTATGGGGTATGATGGCCGCTATTCCGCTGTTTGTGTGCATTCGCGGCGCGGTACATGTATTATATGTAGAAAAACAACCCGATAAACTTGTAAAAATTTTCAAAAAAGGCTTGGAATGACATGATTCTACCTTTTTTCAGCCTTGCGATAATCTGGAAATTCGTGTATAATCTTGAGTACAATAAGAGGGGGGGTTATGAAACAATGAATGATCATACCACCAAACTGACCCCTTTGAGCGAGTACCGGGAAACGGCGGCAGATATTCTGGCCTATGTATACGGTGCGCTGCAGGCCAAAGGGTACGACCCCATCACCCAGCTGGTGGGCTTTGTTTTGACGGGCGATCCGACCTACATCACCAGCCATAACGGCGCCAGAAGCATGATCTGCCGGTTGGAAAGAGATGAAATTCTGGAAGAATTGGTGCGCCATTATGTGGCCACGAAGCTGGGTTGACCATGGGCAGGCTATTGGGACTGGACGTGGGCGACAGGCGCATCGGCATTGCTTTGAGCGATGAAATGCAGTGGATTGCTTCTCCCCACAGCGTATATACCCGGGTGGGATATGGCCCGGATGTGAAGCACATCCTTTCCCTGTTTCAGCAGAACAGATGCGAAAAAATCATCTGCGGGCTGCCGAAAAACATGGACGGCTCCGTGGGCTTTCAGGCAGAAAAGGTGATGGCCTTTTCCGAAAAGCTTCAGGAAGCCGGCATGGATGTGATTTTTCAGGACGAAAGGCTTTCCACCGTTTCCGCCCATGACGCCCTGATCGAAGGCGGCATGCGAAGGGAAAACAGAAAAGGCACGGTGGACAAGGTGGCCGCTGCGGTGATACTGCAGCAATACCTGGACAAAAAAAGGTAAAACTCGCATAGCCTGAAAATTGGCTGCGTTTTTTCAATACATTTCATCAAATTGGAGGATAAAAACCATGGCAGACGATATCAAGAACATGATTCCCGAAGAAGAACTGCCCGAAGGCATTATCGAACTGACGGACGAAGACGGCGTGGTGAACCAGTTCGAATACCTGACCACCATCCAGTATGAAGGCGAAGAATACATCGTGCTGATGCTGGTGGAAGACGAAGAACAGGATGACGAAGAAGGCGAAGTGCTGATCCTGAAGATCGAAAAGGATCCCGAAACCGACGAAGACATCTATGTCTCCGTGGACGACGAAGCCGTTTCCCAGGCCGTGTTTGAACAGTTCATCGCCATGATGGACAACGAAGAAGAATGATCCGCCCCGAAAGCATGATCGGCGCCCCGGTAGCCTTGCAGGCGCCGGACGGACGCATGTTCCGCTTCCATGTGGCGGCGCTGGTGCCCTATCAGGAGGATACCTATGCCGTGCTGGAAGAGGACGGAGAAAGGGGCCAGATGCTGGTGACGCTGGTGGAAATGACGGAGGACAATATTCCCGCTTTCCTGGTGCAGGGGGATGAAGACATTATCACGGGCGTAATGGAAACGCTGGTGGCAAGAAGCATCGCCCGGGCTATGGGAGACGAAGAAGAAGATCATTGCGCCTGCGGACAGGATCATCATCACCACGACTGCCATTGCGGACAGGATCATCACCATCATCACGACTGTGACTGCGTGCATCATCACTGAAAACAATTTCACAGAAAAAACAAGCATCCGGTTTTTTCCGGATGCCTGTTTTTTTATTCGAATTTGTTTATTTCAATATTTTTTGATTTGCGTGGGCATAGTAAATGATCTTTGGAGAATGACTGGTAATGAGCTGCCAATCATTTTGTAAGCTTTCGTTATGTCCATAACCGTCAAGATACTCCATCGGTTCCAGATCTCCGACAAAACACTCACCGCTGTCCAGAATCAAAGACACGCTGTCTTTGCTGTGGCTTGGCGTTAAAATGATTTCACCCATGATGCCCATATTTTTTAGAAACGTTCTGCTCTCATCAAGACGGATGATGACTGCATCATTTCTGTTTATTGGCTGATAATTCAGCCTTTTTTCTCTTGCAAAAATTTCGTCCGAAAAATGGATATAGGGAGCCTGCACATCCGGAAGAAGCAGCCGGATATTTTGTTTCATCAGTTCGCTGATCAGGCCCATATGATCGGGATGACAGTGCGTTGCCATAACATGGCTGATATCACTTAATCTGATATTTTTTTCCTTGATGGCCCGATAAAATGCCGGTAATGTTCCTGCATAATCCGTATCCACAAGCAAACCGCCATGGATTCCACGAATAAAAAATGTGTTCGTGTTGCCATATTTCAGCTTTGTAATCACATCCATCCCTCGTTGTCAAATAATCTTTTTTCTCCTTTATTCTATCACAGCAAAATAAATGCAGCAAGCCGGACGCGCCGGTATTATTTGCTGTTTTTCGTTGCGTGAAGAACCACCAGGGGCATTGCCCCTGGACCCAGTAGCGGATATTGCTTGTTTTATATGGCATACAGTTTCCCACTGTAACAAGAGGAACCCTGAGGGGCTTCGCCCCCTCAACCCCCACCAGGGATTTCATCCCTGGACCCAGTAGCGAAAATTGCTTATCTTATTCTAACGTACAATTTCTCGCTGCTGATTACAGTACGCAGAAACACATACGAAAAAATGATTGTAATATTTCGAATAGGCTGCGGCACTGCCGCACCACGGGCCGGCGGCAGAATGCCGCCAACCGGATGCAAAGCATCCGGGGAAAACGAGAAAATAAGCGGTGGGAAAATGCATTTTCCCAACCGCTATTTTTATCGTTTTCATTGTGCCCGTGGTGCTGTCTGTTTTTGTTTCCTTCATCAACATGCGGAAACAACCCTGTTCGATATGATTGTGTGTCGCACTCCGGGTCCAGGGCCAATGGCCCTGGTGCGGGGTACAGGGGCCGCACAGGCCCCTGCCTCAATCGGCCAACCCCTTGCTCATTTCTCATGGAACAGAAGCTGCACGGTCGCAGAGCCGCAGACGCCATCGGGAATCAAATTCATATCTTTCTGATAGGCCTTCACGGCTTCCGCGGTTTCATCGGTATAGACGCCGGTGAAGGGGCTCTGATAGTATCCCAGATCATGCAGCCGCAGCTGAACGGCCAGCACCAGTGCATTTTCGTCCCCATGCAGAAGCGTGGTGGTGGAAGGAACGTTGACAGGCTTTGTCATGGTTTTTTTGCACACGGCGCAGGTCATTTTCGTTTCGTCTTCCGAAAGAAGGAACTGATGATAGCCAAGGCCGTCCTCCGCACGCTGACAGATGGTGCAGGTTTTCAGGCTGAGGCAGGTGGCAGGAGTCCAGTCGTGCTCATGATCGGCGATAGGATTTGTGGTTATTTTCGGTGGATCATAGTGCAAAACGGGGCAGATTTTTTTCCCTGTGGCTGTAATGGTATGGAAAATGGGGATACCGATGGTTGTGTACTGCGACCTGTCGTAGCACTGGAAGCGAACCATAACGGACAGGGAGCCATCGTCCTCATACACCCAATCGAAAGAAAAATTGCGGGGTTGACTCAGATCGCCGTTTTCGTCGGTGAGACTGATGAAAGCGGGCTCATGCAGCAGAATATCCGCATCGCCTGCGGGATGAACATGGGTGTGTTCCGGGTTATCACAGGCCATTCTGAGAACATGGGAGGAAATTGCAGGCGAAACATGGTAGGCAACGTAAAATTCCAAACCGTCCCAATAGGCATCCACCACGGTGGGAATGAGATATTCACTGCTGTGATAAAAGCTGGGATCGTTCATGAGATAATCAGGATCCAGAGAAACGGGATCAGCCGTTTTTTCAGTGAGGAAATAGGATACGCCATGATAGGTAACGGCCACCGCCACGGTGCCGGTGATGAGAATCAAAATCAGTGCAAGAGCCATGGAGAAGGTCATTTTTCTCTTCACAGGGGGTACATCTCCTTTCGATGCGTTCACAACGCTGTAAAACAGCCCGGGATCATGGGACACACCGGACAGGGTGGCATCCAGCGCTGCAGAAATATTTTCACGTTTGCGGGTCATTCCTGTGTCCCTCCTTCCAAAGAAATACGAAGCAATTGATGGGCTTTTTTCAAGCGGCTGGTGACGGTCTGATACGGAATACCCAGCATCTCCCCTGCTTCACGCACGGTGAACCCCTGATAATCATGCAGCAGCACCACGTCGATCAATTTTTGCGGCAGCCGCATGATATCCAATGTCAGTTCGGTAAAACCGTAATCTGCCTGCACTGCGGGTTCGGGCAGTTTGTCCAGCGTCACACGCCGATCCACAAACTTCATCCAGCCGGTGCGGCGCATGCTGTGGCATACATTGACGGCAATGCGCATCAGCCAGGTTTTTTCACTGCTCTCGCCCCGGAAGTTTTCCAGCGAAAGATACGCTTTCAGGAAAGTTTCCTGCACCGCATCGGCAGCCAGCTGTTCATCCCGCAGGTATACGCAGCACATTCTCCTTATCGGGATTTCATATTCGCCCATCAGGCGGAGCAGCGTATTTTCACGGCTTTTTGCGCTTTCGATCTCGGCCATGTGTCCGCCTCGCTTTCTTTTGATTTTACAGCCTGTGGATCCCCAGGCCTCTTACACTTATATAGACGCAATATAAGGAAAATTTGACTGATAAGTTCATAAAATATTTTTTTATTTGGAGAATAATACATAAAGAACCCTGAGGGGCTTCGCCCCCTCAACCCCCACAAGGGATTTCATCCCTTGACCCAGTAGCGAAATTGCTTGTTTTATCTAACTAACAATGCGCCGCTGATGCTTGTGACACGCAGAAATCTCTTGGTAAAAACAGAATGCAATATTGCGAATAGGCTGCAGTACTGCCGCACACGGGCCGGCGGCAATTTTATTGCCGCCAACCGGATGCAAGGCATCCGGGGAAAACATGAAAAAAGATCGGTGGGAAAGCGAGCTTTCCCAGCCGACTTTTTTCAATGTTTTCATTGTGCCCGTGACTATATTCATTTCGTTTCCTCAATCAACATGCGGAAACACCCTTGTTCGATACGATTGTATGTCGCACTCCGGGTGCAGGGACGTTTGTCCCTGCCGCGGGGTACAGGGGCTGCGTAAGCCCCTGCTCAATCATACATTTTTATTTGGCAAAGATGCGCACAGGCAGCACAAGGAAGGTGAACGCATTGCCTTCCACAGGCAGGATCATGCAGGGAGAAACATTGGAATTAAAGCACATTTTCAGGTTTTCATCGGAAACGTTGTGGATGATATCGGTAAGGTAGCGGGAATTGAAGGCGATGGACAGTTCATTGCCCTCAAAGCCGATTTCCAGTTCTTCATGCACATCGCCACGTTCGGCATTAGCGGTCATTTCCATGATACCGGAGGGCTGCAGGTGGAGGTAGATGAGGTTATTTTTGCCTTCACGGGCCATGAGGCTGCAGCGGTCAATGGCATCGGAAAAGACGGAGCGGTTTACCATCACTTCGGTGGCCCAGGTGGCGGGAAGGATTTTCTGATAATCAATGAATTCGCCAGTAAGCAGGGTGCCATACACCTTTACGGTGCCGAAAGCATACATGATATGGGAGTTATTAAAAATAATTTCCACCATGTCGTCGCTGTCGGGCAGCATTTTGCTCACTTCGGACAGGGTGCGGCCGGGCACAACAGTGTTCAGCTGGGCCTTGGCGCCCAGATTATTTTCCGCTTCAATGCGCTGCAGAGCCAGACGGAACCCATCCAGACCCACCAGCAGCGTTTCCTCCGGATGTACTTCCATGAGAATACCGGTAAGGATTTTGCGGCTTTCATCATTGGAAACAGCAAACTGCACATGGCTGATGGCATCCCGGAAGCGGTTGCAGGGCAATTCCACATGATATTCGCCGTTCACATCCCGGATTTCAGGATAATCTTCCGCAGGCATGCAAGCCATGGAGGTATTGGTGCCCCGGCTGCGGATGGCGGCGCGCATATTATCGCCCACCTTGATATCCACTTCGCCCACGGGCTGCTTGCGCATCATTTCTGCAAAGAGCTTTGCCGGCAGCAGAGCGCAGCCTTCTTCTTCCACCATGGCATTGACACGGGCCTTGATGGAAATTTCGCCGTCGGTGCAGGTGAGCAGCAGGGCATTTTCATCCGTTTCGATCAAAACGCCGTCATACACCTGCTTGGCAGGACGGGCAGCGATGGCACGGGTTACCATCCCAAGGCCGTAATTGATTTCATCCGTCTGTACACGAAAATGCATAGCGTTCCTTCCTTTCGAGCGGCGGAAGGAAAGTGTGCTTTCCCTCCTGATGTGGTGGTTGTATATATATTTTGTAGTAGTAGTAGGGATGTGGAAAGTGTGGAAAAGCAGGTTTTGGCAAGGCAGGGCCTTGGTTTTCCCTGTGGGAAAAACTTTGGAAAAGCAGGGATAAAAAGGGGAAAAACCTGCATTTTGATCCTTTCGGAAAAAAAGGCGCTTACTCTCTTCAATTTTTCCCTTACCACACTTTTCTATTTTCTCACAAATGGTACAAAATTGCAAGGGAAAATCCTCATATCCGGTGCATTTTCAAAGTGAAAAAGGGGTTTTCCCCATCTTCCACAAACCCACTTTCCACCCATTGTGCATAAAAAAATGGGGCAATGGTTCAGTTTATGCTGTTGGATACAAAAATATCCCTGGTTTTCCACAGATTTATCCCCAAAATAAATGGATAAAATATGAGGAATGAGGATGAAAAGTGAAAATTAACAAATATGTATACATGTATGCACAAAAATAACTTCCATTATAATATTGATCATGGTATAATAAAAGGCAGTGTAATGAAAGACCATTGCACAGATGCCGGGAAGAGCCGTTCAAAGAACGGAAAGCATGGAGGAAAATATGCAGATTATCATCGTTGGTGCCGGAAAGATGGGCTTTGCCGTAGCAAACAGCCTGATTAACGAAGGGCATAACGTGACTGTGATCGATAATAATGAAAGTGTGGTGGACCGGGGCGAAAATACCATGGACGCCCTGTTTATCCGCGGCAACGGCGTGCGTGTGGACGTTTTGAAGGAAGCCAACGTGGAAAATGCTGATATTGTGATTGCCACCACCGCCGGGGATGAGATCAACATGCTGGTGTGCCTGACGGCAAAGAAGCTGGGAGCACAATATGCCATTGCCCGGATACGGGATCCTGAATATCTGGAAAGCCTGAGCTTTCTGCAAAAAGAAATGTTCATGGATTATGTGATCAATCCGGAAAGATCCACCGCCCGGGAAGTGAGCCGGATGCTGCGCTTTCCTTTTGTCAGCGGCGTGGAAACCTTTGCCCGGGGCCGGGTGGAAATGGTGGATTTCCGTGCTGCGGAAGGAGACGGCATTGCCGGCGTTGCGCTGAAGGATATATATAAAAATAGAAAAAATCTGCCGCAGGTATTGTTTTGCACCGTGGAAAGGGATGGCGAAGCTATCATTCCCAAGGGTGATTTTGTGATTCAGCCTGGGGACAGGGTTTATGTAGCCGGGGATGTGAACACCATCACTGCCTTTTTCCGGGCTATTGGTAAGGGTGTATCTGCCATCCGTTCGGTGATGATGCTGGGTGGCGGCAGGCTTTCATTCTATCTGGCACAGATACTGCAAAACATGCATATTAAAGTGAATATGATTGAAATTCAACCGGAAAAAGCCCGGACATTGTCGGAAATGTTGCCCAATGTGAACATTATTCAGGGGGACGGTACCGATCAGGAGCTATTGGAAAGTGAAGGACTGACGGACATGGATGCTTTCATCACGCTTTCCAACCGGGACGAAGAAAATCTGATGACTGGCCTGTATGCGGTGCACCGGGGCGTGAAGCGGGTGATTGTCAAATCCAGCCGGGAAAATTATTCTTCCATTATGAAAAATATGGGGCTGGATTCCATCGTGAGCACGCTGAACGTGGCGGTAAATAATATTTTGCGCACCGTTCGCACCCGTTCCAGCCGTTCTTCCGCTGCCGTTGTGCGTATGTACCGGCTGGTAAATGGCAAGGCAGAGGCACTGGAATTTCTGGCCGACAATAAGATGCCCTTCATTCATGTACCGCTGAAGGAATTGAACATTGATAAGGATTGCCTGATTGCCGTTATCGTAAGGGGAAATAAGGTGCTGGTGCCCTTTGGTAACGATACCATTGAAAGCGGCGACAGTGTGGTGATCATTTCCAAACGGACGGGAATCAGTACGCTGGACGAAGTGATCCATCTGCGTTAATGGAAAGGATAAAGCATTGAACAAGCGATTGATATTGAAGCTGATGGGGCGGCTGCTTTTGATGGAAGCGGTGCTGATGCTGCCTTCCCTGTTGGTATCCTTGATTTATGGGCAGGGGGACAGCATGGCTTTTGTGTATGCCATGCTGATTACGGCAGCGGTTGGAGTTGGGCCGGCATTTTTTGTGAAGCCGGCAAGAGAAGACCTGAACCCCAAGGACGGCATTGCGGTGGCAGGGCTGAGCTGGATTGTTCTGTCTTTTTTCGGGGCATTGCCTGCCTGGATATCCGGAGCCATTCCCAGCCTGACGGATGCGTATTTTGAAACGGTGAGCGGTTTTACTACTACCGGCGCTTCCATCCTGACAAATATTGAAGCGCTGCCCAGGGGTATTTTGTTCTGGCGATCCTTCACCCACTGGATCGGCGGTATGGGGGTATTGGTATTGACGGTGGCACTGCTGCCAAGGCTTTCCGGCCGCACATCTCAATTGACCAAGGCAGAAAGCCCCGGGCCCACCTTCTCGAAACTTTTACCACGTACCAGTGATACGGCAAAAATGCTGTATTTGCTGTATTTTCTGCTTTCTTTCATATTATTTATTCTGTTGATTTGTGCCGGGATGAATGTGTATGATGCACTGATTCACACCTTCTCCACCGCAGGTACCGGCGGTTTCAGCAATTACAATGCCAGCGTGGCAGCTTTCAACAGCCCGGCGATTGAATGGATTCTGGCCGTTTTTATGCTGCTGTTCGGTGTGAATTTTACGGTGTATTTCCATTTGATCCGCAGGGAACTCAAGCTGGCAGTAAAAAACGAGGAACTGTGGGTGTATGTCAGCATTGCCGTGCTTTTCGCCTTTGGTATCACGTTCAGTATACTGCCCCGGTATGAAGGATTTTTCCCGGCGCTGCGGGCTGCTTTCTTCCAAGCTACGTCCATCATGTCGACCACCGGTTTTGTCTCTCAGGATTTTGATCTGTGGCCCACCATTGCAAAAACTTTCCTGATACTGCTGATGATCATCGGCGCCAGTGCCGGATCCACCGGCGGCGGGTTTAAGGTGAGCCGGGTGATTATGCTGGTAAAAAGCGGATTCCGTGATATCAAACAAACAATCTATCCCCGGAAGGTATCCGTTGTGCGCATGGACGGCAAGGCAGTGCCGGAAGGGGTGCTCACCCGGTTGGGCGGATTTTTGTTCCTGTATGTGGCGCTGGAGCTGGGCGGCGCATTGCTGATTTCTCTGGAAGGCGTACCCATTGCGGATTCCTTTGTGGCGGCCCTCACCTGCCTTTCCAACGTGGGCCCCGGGCTGGGTACCGTAGGCCCGACACAGAATTTTGCCTGGCTGAGCGATTTTTCAAAATGGGTTTGCTCCTTCCTGATGCTGGCCGGAAGATTGGAAATCATGCCTATCCTGTGCCTCTTTTCCATCGGCCTTTGGCGGAAAAAGGGGTAAGACGACCGAGGCAGGGGCCTGTGCGGCCCACCGGAGCAGGGGGCTTCTCGCCCCCTGTACCCCCACGGCAGGGGTATCACCCCTGCACCCAGAGTGCGATGAAAAAAATGTTATCAGATGATGTTGTTTCCGAATGAAGCGTGAGGAACAAAAAGAAACAGCACCACGGGCACAATGAAAACAGAAAAAAGGCGTGGATGAAAATAAATTTCCTCCAACGCCTTTTTTGCTGTTTTCCCCGGATGCAAATGCATCCGGTGGACGGCATTCCGCCGCCGGCCCGTGGTGGAGGGCGCCAGTGGCGCATCCAACTCGCAAAGTTACAATCTTCTTTTGCAAAGAGTTTTTGCGTGTTTCGTGGAGGGGATACGACAATCCCTCAGGCCCTGCGGGCCAGCTCCCTTTACAGGAAAAGGGATGGAAAGGAAGGAGTTATCCTTCACTTTGCACCAAAGAAATACCGAAACAGCAAGCCCGCCAAGGCTTGCTGTT
>JAFSBN010000187.1 GCA_017437265.1 Clostridia bacterium | reverse complement strand
GGAAAACAGCAAAAAAGGCGCTGGCGGAAATTTATTTCCAGCCACGCCTTTTTTCTGTTTTCATTGGGCCCGTGATGCTGTTTCTTTTCGTATCCTTCACTAACATGCGAAAAAAATCCGTTCGATACGATTGTGTGTCGCAAAAAGGGTGCAGGGCCGATGGCCCTGCCGCGGGGTACAGGGGGCGCGGAGCCCCCTGCCTCGGTCGACCGTTCATGCTCCTGACAGGCAATGCCATACCCAATTGGCATTACGCCCTGTTCTGGCCATAGAGCGGATTGGCGTAGAGAATTTCCTGATGAATTTCTTCCGGGATCGCACTGATCGGTTCCGGCTGAGGCCGCCCCAGGTAATAGCCCTGCAGCAGATCCACCCCCAGGTCGATCACGGTATGGAGTTCATTGGAGGTTTCCACGCCTTCGGCCAGCACCAGAATATTATTGAGCTTGGCAAACTCCACCGTACTGCGGACAAACAGCTGCTTGTTCTGGTTGCGGTGAATATTCTCAATCAGGAACCGGTCAATCTTGATAATCCGGGGAGCATAGCGCAGAAGATTGGCCATGTTGGAGTGGCCGGTGCCATAATCGTCGATGGCGATGCGGGTGCTCTTCTCATCGCCGGAAAAGCGTCGGATGGCATCCAGTTCATCGTCGGATACAGTGTTCTGCTCCGTCAGTTCAAACACAAACTGATCCATATAACTGCCATGCATGGTGGTCAATTTCCGCATATCGGTATCGTTGAGGAAATAGCCGGGAATGGTGTTAATGAACACCTTCTTACCGCCGAACTTTTCCATCTTTTCTGCATAATGCTGCATGATATTGAACATGGTCGCCTTTTCAATTTCGTACAGCCGATTATACTCCCGGGCGGCCTTAAGCACTTCCAAAGGATTCATGCCGATGGATTGATCGGTGCGCATCAGGGCCTCATAGCCATAGATTTCGCCGTTTTTGGCACTGACGATGGGCTGGAAATGATAGAAGAACAAATTCTTTTCTATCAGCAGATTAAAAGCCTTATAGTATTCACCGGGTGCCGTTTCTTCCTTAATTACGTTGCCCATACCGCTCTTCAAACGGTTCATATACATTTCGCTCTTGGCGAACTTGATAAAGCTTTCCAGCGCTTCATCCCACCCGGCATCCACCGGCGAGCAGCCGCAGTTCACTTCCACATAATAATCCCGGGCGTTCCGGGTATTATATTCTTCCAGCTGACCAAAGAACACACTGGTGGCGCGATTGATGGTGTTGCTGATAGCCTCAGACAAATCCTCTCTTTCGCCGAAATAATTCACCACCACAAATTCGTCATCCGCAATATGGCCGATGAAGCAATCTTCCGTATTGGCCAGCTTCAGCACTTCAGCCACAAAAGCAACAGCCTCTTCCGCAGCAGCAATACCATAGTTTTCCTGAATATAGGTATATTTGGGCAGCCCGTACACGGATACGCAAAGGGTTTTACGGCGGTTTTGGGGCGTAGCAAATTCCTTGAACCACCGGATGGCGCCTTTCAGGTTCGGCAGGCCGGTAACAGAATTGGTAAGCGCCGCCTTTTCCACACTGCTGCGCAGGTTGACCTGGCGGAAATAATTCATCGCCACACGGAAAGCCAGATTCACGGTATTAACGATCCGCTTTAATTTGTGCAGCGTAGATACCATATCATCCGTACGATAGGCATAATAGCCGCACACAGAATCTGCCACATAAATGGAATTGAGAATATAGACGGAATCATCCGCTGCCCAGTCAGGCAGACAAGGCACCATTTCCTGCAGCAGCAAATTGCTCTGCTGGCTGCGTTCAGGCCGGATATAACGGGAAGAAAGTACCACCAGCTGATTGGTGAAGGGTGCCGTCCTGGTTTTGTTCCCCTCCATCAACAGCGGGATAATATCCCCATTGAGGCACACATAGGAATTTTCCAGAATACTTCCGGACAATGCCGTATACAGGCCGTTCATATCCTGAATATCAAACATACGGTTCATCCAGGAGTACATGAAATCTTCATGGGTCTGCACCGCGTCCACCATGCCATGCAGGCCGGCCGCCACATGACGGAAATCATCATGCCCCAGCCGTTTGCAGCCGCAGGACTCGGTATAGGTGGGCAGGAAAGTATTCTTTATCTCACAGGGTTCTTTTCCATCCAGCGCCGCCATGGCCGTTTCAAGGCTCAGCCGTGCCAGTTTATCCATATCTTCCACGCAGGTAGTAATCTGGGGAATGGCATAACGGGCAGCATCGGTGCCGTCAAAGCCGGTTACGATCACATCCTCCGGCACACGGTAGCCGTTTTCATTCAGCTTTTCGCACACGGCAACAGCCATATAGTCGTTGGCGCAGAAAATGGCTTCAGGCAGGTTTCCGCTGTCCACCATCTGCTGCACCGTCCATTTGGCCGGATCACTCCAGTATTCACCGTAACCGATTTGTTTTTCATCAAAGGAAAGCCCGCATGCCTCCAGCGCACGCCGGTAACAGCCAATCCTGCGCACAGAGGTATCGTCCCCCTCCGGCAGGCCGGCCATATAGAAGGTATTTTTTACATGATGCTCCCGGATCACATGGATCATCATATCTGTATATGTATCGTCATAATCGCTGACGACGTTGAAGCAGCCTTCGTGGTATCCGTCAATCAAAATAACGGGGGTTTGATGCTCCCGGGCCTTTTGAATGATGCTGTTCATCACTGTTTTGTCCAGAAAGCATTCGTCAAAAATGATCAGCGCATCCACAATCTCCAGGTTCAGAATATCGTATACACTCTTGGCCCCCTGCTCAGACGCACCGTTTTTATAGTAATCCACAAAGCTGTTGAACACCATCAGCTTGCAGCGTTCATTATGAGCATGGTTTTTCAAGGCGTCCAGATAACTGAGACGACTGCTCCAATGCATTTTTGTCATGCATACTGCAATGACACGCTTTCCTCCGATCATGTGCCCACCATCCATGTATCGATAAATTAAACCAAAATTTAACTTATATATTATCCATTGTAAATATTTTATCCTCTTTATTACCATTTGTCAATGCAAAAACGGACAAAAATACGCAAGGCAGTGACACATCCGCCTTGCGTTGTAACTTTATATGTGTTTTTGAATCATTATTCAGCAGTTTCTTCCGCAGGCACTTCCGTTTCTTCCACCGCGCTCAGAGCTGCGATCACATCATCGTTCACCACGATTTCGCTTGCACTCACCCAGCCGCCGACGGCTTCGGAATAGAAGGAATTTTCCTTGGAGGAAGTCAGGTATTCCAGAATTTCGTCATGAATAGCATCGGTCATTTCCACGGGGCCGCCGGGAATTTCCTTCACATACTGCAGGATGTGGATGCCGAACTGAGACACCACAGGATCGCTCACGTCGCCCACCTTTTGCACCTTTTCGCTGAAAGCGCCGGCCACAAAATCGGCGTCATAAGACATGGAATCGGGGTGCACGGCATAGCCGTTCTTCAGGTATTCTTCGTTTTTCATGCCGTCATCGGTGCCATATTCGGCAATCAGCGCTTCGAAGCTTTCGCCGTTTTCCAGGCGGCTGTAAATGGCGTCAATCTGTTCCTTGCAGCTGTCCAGAACGGCCTGACGGGCAGCTTCCACATCGGCGGTATTTTCAGCGCCTTCTTCCGCTTCTTCGGAAAGGGCACGGGCATCCTGCCAGGCGGTCAGCAGCGCTTCGTCCACAGGCAGCAGGATATGGGTCACGCCGCGGAAGCCTTCGGGCTGATACCAGGATTCATAGCCGTAGTACATCTGGTACAGCTCGTACATGTACACATTGCCTTCAAACATTTCCTTGTCCTGCAGGACGTATTCCTGGAAAGCTGCTGCGATATCCTCTTCCGTCACAGCAGTATCCTTGCCCTCCAGAATGTAGTTCTGCAGACGGGTGTAGCTTTCGGAAAGCAGCAGGTTATCCAGAATGGCTTCCTGGTTATAGTTATAGGCTTCGTAATAGGCAATGGCGTCTTCACGGGCCTGGGCACGGGCTTCTTCGGTATCCTCTGTCAGATAATATTCCACATAGGCGGCAATATCCGCTTCCCACTGGGCCTGAGCATCCAGATTGAAAGCGGCCTTTTCGTCATCGGTGTACTGATCCAGAGAAAACTCCTTAATTTTCTGCTTCAGAATGGTTTCTTCCGTCAGGTAGGTAACGGCCTGGGTGTAATCCACATTTTCGGTGAAGCCGTTATTGTAAAGCAGTTGGGCATATTCTTCCACCTCGGCCGCCGTGATCTCTTCGCCGTTCACCGTCAGCGCCACCTGAGCCGCATCCTCCGCCACAGCGCTGCAAACAACCGTCATCAGCATCATCAGGGCCATCAGCAAGGAAAACAATTTCTTCATTCTTTTCGTCTCTCTTTCTTTTTGCATACAGCAAATTTCGTTTTCTATTATCCCACATTTCTGTGTTTCCCGCAAGATGCACAGGGGCAAATTCTTTGCAATGTTACATCTTGTTCACGATTTATACATGTTTAATACAGGGTTTTTGGCTTGCACAATTGCAGTGCACCGTTTATAATGAAGAAGAACCGGAGCGTTTTTCCGCAAAAAACTGCTGTAATATTTTTTTGCATTCTTCTTCCATAACGCCCCCCACCGTTTCCACCCGGTGGTAAAATGCGGCATCTTCCGTCAACAGATACACGCTTCCGCAACAGCCCTGCTTTTCGTCAAAAGCGCCAAAAACGCATTTGGAAAGCCCGGCCATCACCATGGCCCCGGCACACATGGGGCAGGGCTCCAGCGTTACATACAGCGTGCACCCGGTGAGCCTTCGGGTGCCCAGCGCCGCACAGGCCCTTTCCATAGCCAGCACTTCCGCATGGGCAAAACAGCTGCCCTTTTCCCTTTCATTATGGCCCCGGGCGATCACCCTGCCGTCCTTTTCGATCACCGCGCCCACCGGCACCTCGTTTTGATCCTGCACTGCTTCTTCCAGCGCCAGGCGCATCATTGCCTGCACATGCTGCATTTTCCCACCTCGCTTTATCGTATGTATATTATATCACATTTATTTTTTCATCACAACAAGGAGGTTATCATCATGAACGAAGTATTATCCACCATCGCTGCCCGCCGCAGCCACCGCGCCTATGAACAAACCCAGCTCACCCAGGAGCAGATTGATATTCTGCTCAAGGCCGGCATGGACTCTCCCTCCGCTGTCAACCGTCAGCCCTGGCATTTCACCGTGGTGCAGAACCAGGATCTGCTCCGGGAAATCAACAAAGCCGTCTGGGAAGAAACAATGAAGGCAACCCCCGAAAACCGCAGTGCCCGCTTTAACGACCCTGCATTTGACGTATTCTACCACGCCCCCACCGTTATTTTCATCTCCTGCGACCGGGAAAACTATTGGGGCCAGCTGGACAGCGGCATCGCCTGCCAGAACATCTGCCTGGCCGCCGAAAGCCTGGGCCTTGGCACGGTGATCCTGGGCATGCCCCGGGCCGCATTCCAAAACGAAAAGGGCTCCGATTTCCGCAAAGCCCTTCTCTTCCCTGAAACCCACGATTTTGCCATTGCCGTGGCCGTAGGCACCCCTGCCGATGACAAGCCCGCCCACCTTCACGCCAAGGACCGCATTTCCTACGTCCGCTAAGTGCATCATTACAAAAAACGCCTTGCTTTCCCAATTTTTCATGAAAGCAAGGCGTTTTATATTTCATTCGTACCGCTGCAGAGATATTGCCTCTATACCGCCATCTGAACGGATACCCACCAGAATTTTATGTCCGCCCACCAGCGAAACAATGTTTTCCCAATGGTCCATCAATCCTTCCTTTTGAGGATTCCTGAACAGGTCCTGTGAAAAATGGGAAATATTCACGTCCACGCTCACCATCTTCCCGGCCACACGCACGCTGCCGTCTTCCATAGCTGCCGCCACAAAGCCGTCAATGGCCGTCACGTCCCGCACATTCTTCCAGGATGCAATTTCCTGAAGTATTTCTTCATCCAGGCCGTTAGAAAACACCTGCACGCTGCCGTCTTCCATCAGCGCACACAGGGTGTAATATCCGCAGCTCAGTTTTTTTACATTTTTCAATCCATCTGCCTGCAAAAGCGCCGCCTGTTCCGGCTTTTCCGGATAGCGCACCGCCACGTATACCGTTCCGCTTTCCGTCAGCACCACCACGTGATACATGCCAAAGACGGCGTCTTTTGCCTTTTCTCCTTGCGGAATAACATCTGCGGGGTGCAGGAACCAATCATCTTCCTCCATCATCCCAAGGGGCAGCACCAGCTTTCCCTCCCGGTCAATGGCCAGGATATCGTCCCCGCCGCCCACGTTGGATATCAGCTTTTTCAGATTGCCCTGCTGCTGAACTTCCTCCCAATAAATCGGATTGGCATAAATCAGATTGCCGTCTACCAGCCCGCAGCACTGAAAGCGGGCGGCAGCAATATCTTCCACCTTTCCAAAGCCTTCCACCGCCATATTGCCGCGAAAATCAAATCCGAAAGCATCTACGCTGCCATCTGCAAAACGCAGCAGCACATGCCTGTCACCCACTGCCGCCTGCACTACGCCTTCATAGGCGTCCCGCACGTCCGTCAGGAACGCAGCATCCACCCAGCCCTGCCGGTACCGCCTGCCCTGATCATAGGCCACCATCACCCGATGCCATGGCCTGTTCTGATATTCCTTTGTTTCCAGCACAAACACATTTTCGCCTTCATTCAGGTAAACAATCCGGTTTCCACCGGGTTTTTCACGCAGGTTCACCTGATCCTTATTGACAATGGCAAAACTGCTGTCCGTAGCCGCCAGCGCATTGACGGACATAAAAATCATACATAGAACAATCATCACTGAAACAATCTTTTTCATCGTATTGTATTCCTTTCCAAGCCGCCTTCACAGACAGCTTCATCAATATAACGTTATTTTTCCATCTTTTGTTTCATACAAATGAATTTTTTTCCATTCCCATTTTCTGCTGATAAAAACGTTCTTCTCTGCCACGGATCGTACACATCTGTCACTTGCCAATCCACTCCGAAACGGGTATAATAAAAAGAAGATAAGGAGGTGCTGTCATGAATTTATCCCAGCTGTTGGAAAGGCTGAAAAGCGATCCCTTTTTTATGGAAAACGTCACCGCATGGCGCACCGTTCCTGCCCGTCCGGCCAGTTATGCCCCCTGGCCCGGAGATATTGACCCCCGGCTGCCTCAGGCCCTTGCAAAGCACGGTGTGCACCAGCTGTATACCCACCAGGCTGCCTGTCTGGAAGCAGCCAGACAGGGAGAAGATTATGTGGTGGTCACCCCCACTGCTTCCGGGAAAACCCTGTGCTACAATATCCCCGTGCTTTCTGCCATTATGAAAAATCCGGATGCCCGGGCGCTGTATCTGTTCCCCACCAAGGCCCTGTCTGCCGATCAGGTGAGCGAGCTTTATGAACTGATCGAGCTGATGCAGGTGGATGTGAAAACTTTCACCTACGACGGCGATACCCCGGCTGCTGCCCGGCGTGCCGTGCGTCAGGCCGGCCATGTGGTGGTAACCAACCCGGATATGCTCCACTCCGGCATCCTGCCCCAGCACACCAAATGGGTGAAGCTGTTTGAAAACCTGCAATATATCATTATTGACGAAATCCATTCCTATCGCGGCATCTTCGGCAGCAATCTGGCGAACGTATTGCGCCGGCTGCTGCGTCTGTGCGAGTTTTACGGCAGCCACCCCAAATTCATCCTCTGTTCTGCCACCATTCAGAACCCCAAAGAGCTGGCTGAAACGCTGATTGGCAGGCCGGTGAAGCTGATCGACAACAACGGCGCCCCCTCCGGGGAAAAGCACTATATTTTCTATAACCCACCGGTAGTGAACCAGCAGCTGGGCATCCGCAAAAGCGTCCTGTCCCAGATTCAGTCCATTGCCGCCATGCTGCTGAAAAACCATGTACAGAGCATCGTCTTTGCCAAGTCCCGGCTGCAGGTGGAAGTGATGACAAGGCAGCTGAAGGCCCTGGTGGCAGACCCCCTTGGCAACTCCGGAAAGGTGCGGGGCTACCGGGGCGGCTATCTTCCCCACGAGCGCCGGGAAATTGAAAAAGGCCTGCGCTCCGGCGATATCGATGCCGTTATCTCCACCAACGCCCTGGAACTGGGCATTGATATCGGCGCTTTGGAAGCCTGCGTTTTGTGCGGCTATCCCGGCACCATCGCCAGCACCTGGCAGCAGTCCGGCCGTGCCGGCCGTCGCCACGGCGTTTCCGCCACGTTCATGGTGGCTTCCTCCAATGCGTTGGATCAGTTCATCGTGTCCCATCCCGAATATTTCTTCGATCAGCCGGCGGAAAACGCCCTGCTGAATCCGGATAACCTGTATATCCTGCTGAACCATTTCAAATGTGCCGCATACGAACTGCCCTTTAAGGCCGGCGAAACCCTGGGCAATGCCATGGGCAGCGAAGAAATGCTGGATTATCTGTGCGATGCCAATATTCTGCGTCAGGTGGGCGAAACCTACCACTGGTGCGCCGAAGATTTCCCTGCCAGCGAAATCAGCCTGCGCACCGCCATGACGGAAAACTACCTCATCATGGATATTACCGACCCTGCCCGCCCCCGGATGGTGGGAGAAATGGACCGGTTCACCGTGCCCATGCTGCTGCATGAAAACGCCATTTATATGCACGAAGGGCAAACCTATCAGGTGGAAAAGCTGGACTTTGACGCCTGCAAGGCCTTCATCCGCAAGGTGAACGTGGATTATTACACCGATGCGGACCTGAACGTGTCCCTGAGCCTGCTGGACATCGAAAAGGAAGAAGAAAACGCCTTCTTTGGCGAAGTAAAGGTCACAGCGCTGGTGAAAATCTTCAAAAAAATGCGCTTTGACAATAACGAAAACGTGGGCTTTGGTCCGGTAAGACTGCCGGAAACGGACATGCACACCGCCGCCTGCTGGTTCACCGTGCCGGACGAAATTGCCGCCGCCTTCGAAAAGGACGATCTGCAAAGCGGCATGCTGGGGGTGGCCAATCTGCTGCGCATCCTGTGCCCCCTTTATCTCATGTGCAGCCCCCGGGATATTGCGGTATCCTATCAGGTGAAGTGTCCCTTCACCAACGCCCCTACCCTCATCATCTATGACAACTGCCCCGGCGGCATCGGTCTTTCCGAAAAGGCATTCCGTATGCGCCGCACCCTGCTCACCCACGCCCTCACCCTGGTGAACGATTGTTCCTGCGAGGGCGGCTGTCCCTCCTGTGTGGGCCCGGTGGGCGAAATTGGCAGCCGCGGCAAGCAAATGGCCAAACAAATTCTGGAGGCGCTGCTGAAATGACCATTCATGAACTGAACATCCTGCAGCACAATGCATTTGCCCAAAACCATCCATACACCGTGGACGAACGCATTGTGGCCCTGGAAAGGCTGCTGGAAGCGATCACCCTCCGGGAGCAGGAAATCATTGCCGCCCTGCAGTATGACCTTGGCAAATGCGAATCAGAAAGCTATATGACCGAGATCGGCCTGGTGCGCAGCGAGATCCACCACACCATCCGCCATCTGAACCGCTGGTCCGCTCCCCGCCGGGTGCGCACCTCCCTTTCCCAGTTTCCCGGCCGTTGCCTGCTGGTGAAGGAGCCTTACGGCGTGGTACTGGTGATGGCTCCCTGGAATTATCCCTTCCTTTTGTCTATGATGCCCTTCGTGGGTGCCTTGGCGGCCGGCAATCATGTGATCCTCAAGCCCAGCAATTATGCCCCGGCCACCTCCCGCATCCTCTTCCAGCTGGTATCCGAATGTTTCCCGGTGGAGCAGGCAGCTGTGGTGCTGGGCGGCCGGGAAGAAAACCGGCAGTTGCTGGACGAACACTTTGACTATATCTTTTTCACAGGCGGCAAACAGGTGGGACAGCTGGTGGCCGAAAAAGCCGCCCGCCATTTAACCCCCACCACTCTGGAACTGGGCGGCAAAAGCCCCTGCATCGTGGACGATTCCGCCGATATCCGCCTGGCAGCACGGCGCATCGCCTTTGGCAAGGGGATTAACGCCGGGCAAACCTGCGTGGCGCCGGATTACGTGCTGGTGCACAGTTCTGTGATGCAGAAACTGATGGACGAAATTGCCGCCTGCTGGCTGGACTTTTACGGCAATGCGCTGGAAAACCCTGCCTGGCCCAGAATGATCTCGCCCCGGCATTATGAGCGTGCCATGGGCCTAATTTCCGGCGAGCATATTTACTTTGGCGGCATGGGCGACGGCATCCGCATTGCGCCTACGCTGCTGGATAAAGTGACCTGGGCTTCCCCCATCATGCAGGAAGAAATTTTCGCCCCCATCCTGCCCGTCCTTCCCTTTGATCGGCTGGATGATGCCATCCGGCAGATCGCCATCCGGGAAAAGCCCCTGGCTCTGTACCTGTTCACAAAGCGAGCCTCCGTAAAGGACAAGGTGGTTTCCCGGCTTTCCTTTGGCGGCGGCTGCATCAACGATACCGTGATGCACCTGGCCTCCTGCCATCTGCCCTTTGGCGGCGTGGGAGAAAGCGGCATGGGCCGCTACCACGGCAAATACACCTTCGACACCTTCACCCATGAAAAAGCCGTCCTGAAAAAAAGCCGGCTGTTCGATTTCAAATTCCGCTATCCGCCCTATACGGAAAAGAAACTGAATACCATCAAAAAATTACTCAAATAGGAGGCACTCCATGCCTGCATTGGAAGCCTATAAAAGAAATCTGGATTATTCCTACGCCCCCGGCATGTTTCCATCCATGGAAGCGATGAAGAAGGCACCTCATCTGGTGCGGCGGCTGCTGCTGTCCAGCAAAGCCACAGAAGGCGAAGGTGTGGAAAAGCTGACCGCCCTGGCCAACGCCCACCATATCCGCATCGAAGTGGCAGATAAAGCCCTTGCCCGCATTTCAGGGAAAGAAAACTGTTTTGCGGCGGCGGTGTTCGAAAAAAAGCCCGCCACCTTGAAAAGCAGCGATCATGTGGTGCTGCACCATATTTCCGACGCCGGCAACCTGGGCACCATTTTGCGCACCGCCCTGGGCCTTGGCTTTCACGATATCGCCATCATCCGCCCTGCCACCGATGTGTATGATCCCAAGGTGGTGCGCTCCAGCATGGGCGCCCTGTTTTCCCTGCGCGTCCGGGAATACGATGATTTCAACGCTTACCGAAACGAATTTCCAGGTCATCAGCTGTACCCCTTCATGCTGGACGGCTCCGTCCTTTTGGAAGAAGCGGCAAGGGATATTATCCGCCCCTGTGCGCTGGTGATGGGCAATGAGGGAAGCGGCCTGCCTGCCGAATTTGCCCGGATGGGCAAGGCGGTGCGCATCCCCCACTCTGATGATATTGACTCTTTGAACCTGGCCATTGCCACGGCCATTGGCATGTATACTTTCAAACGCTGAACGGAGGAAAGAAAAATGACGGAATATGAAATGATTACAGCGCAGGTGACCAAAGCGCTGCTGGACCTTAAAATCGCAGGCAAGCTGCCTGCCGGTGCCCAGGTGGTGATCGGCTGCTCCACCAGCGAAGTGGCCGGCGGCAAGATTGGCAAGAACAGCGCGCCCCAGATCGGCGAATGGATTGCAGAAGCCGTGCTGAAATTCTGCAAAAATGCCAATCTCACCCCCATCTTCCAATGCTGCGAACACCTCAACCGCGCCCTGGTGATGGATAAAGAAGCCGCCGAAAAGGCCGGCTACACCCAGGTGTGTGCCGTGCCCCAGCCCAAGGCCGGCGGCAGCGTGCCCGCAGCTGCCTGGAAGATGATGGAGAACCCCTGCCTGGTCATCGCCGTGCAGGCAAACGCCGGCATTGACATCGGCGACACGCTCATCGGCATGCACCTGCGTCCCGTGGCCGTTCCATTCCGGGGCGAAATTGATAAGGTGGGCAATGCCCATGTGGTATGCGCCTATTCCCGCCTGCCCTACATCGGCGGCGAACGCGCTGTGTACCAATAAGCCATGAATAGCGTAAACAAAACCCTCTACATTCCTTTGTATGGCAAGGCGTACGTAAGCCATAAGGGCATCATCCTGTCCGATAAAAAAGCAGAAGAAATCTGGCAAAAGGAACAGTTTCCCATCAAGGGCAAATCCAAATCCAAATGGCTGGCCTATTACATGGGCATACGTGCCTGTGCATTCGACACCTGGCTGAAGGAACAAATGGCCCGTTTCCCGGATGCCGTCGTTCTCCATATCGGCTGCGGTATGGACAGCCGGGCAGAGCGTGTGGGCGCAAACGGCCATCTTTGGTATGATGTGGATTTTCCGGATGTGATCAAAGAGCGCAAACGGTATTTCGCCGAAACGGAGCAATACCGCATGCTGCCCGGCGATGCACGAACTCCCGAATGGATCCATCTGCTTCCAAAGGGCAAAAACGCCCTGATCGTTATGGAAGGCATCAGCATGTACCTGCAAACGGATGTATTGCTGCAGCTGATGCAGGCATGCAATGGGCATTTTGCCCATGTTTCCCTGCTGATGGATTGCTATACATCCTTTGCCGCCAAAATATCCAAATACAAAAACCCCATCAACGATGTGGGCGTCACCACCGTATACGGCATGGACGCGCCTGCCCTTCTGGAAAACGGCACCGGCTTTTCGTTCGTAAAAGAGCACAGCATGACGCCGGAATACTGCATCGGTCAGTTAAAAGGGCTGGAAAAACGTATCTTCCGCAGGATATTCGCCGGCAGCTTTTCCCGAAAAATGTACCGCCTGTACGAATATCAAAACATTCCTTCATAAACCGGGCTTTATGCCTGGTTTTTTTGCATGAAATTTCCATGATCCATCGTTCCATAGATGAATGAGAACGGAGTGGCAAAAATGAAACGCTGGCTGATCTTACTTGTGCTGTTTTTTCCCTTGTGGGCTTTTGCAGAAGATGCTTTTCCGCTTCCGGCTCAGGATGATGTGACTGGAAAATGGGGCTATCGGGACGCCGAAAGCCATTGGGCCATTGATCCAGTCTTTGATGAAGCCGCCCCTTTTCATATGGGTTTTGCCTGCGTAAGCAAAGATGCGTCCCGGCATCCCTATCATCACGATGCCATCATCGACCAGAACGGATGCTACGTTGTACCGCCGGATTACTACATTTACAACGATAACGGCGATGATGATGCGCTGTCCGATCTGTATATTGTTTCCACCGTTGGCAGCGATGGCCTTTCCGGTTTTTTTGACGTAAAAAGCGGCATCTTTTCCGGCCTGAAATGGCATGAGGTTCTGTGAAGAATGGCTTGCGATCACCTTGTTCCCGTACTGGATGAAAACGGCCATGCAGGATATGCCAGCCGTGAGACCGGAGAGATTGCCATCCCCTGTATGTATGCCGGCGTATATCCCGGCGTGTTTTCGGAAGAGGCGGCTGTAGCCCTTTGGGCAGACATTACACCGGAACAAACAAAAGATGCCTTTCTCATCAACGAAACCGGCGCCATCATCCCTTTGCCCCCCCGGCATCACCGCCGTATATGGTGCCAGCGCCCAATGCGGCAGGATTCTGATTCGGAATAAAGAAACCGAACAATACGGCTATGCCGATTTGGAGGGCCATGTCGTTATTGAACCCGTCTTCTCATACGCCGATGATTATGAAAACGGTATTGCCCGGGCCGAAAAAGACGGTATCTTTGTCCTGAGCGATTTATCCGGCAACCTCATAACGAAATGATTACCAACCTGAAACAGCTGCAAAATATGTACCAATCCCCTTGCATTTTGGGCCGAATGGGCGTATAATAATACCAACGCGAAAGCGAAAATTCGTTTGGAGGTAAACTGTTATGGCTTTCAAGATCACTGACGCTTGCATTGCTTGCGGCGCTTGCGCTGCTGAATGCCCCGTGGAAGCTATCATCGAAGGCGACGGCAAGTTCGAAATCGACGCTGATAAGTGCATCGAATGCGGCGCTTGCGCTGATGCCTGCCCCGTTGGCGCTCCCGAACAGGCTTAATCAAAGCGAAAAAAACCGGTGGAAATTCCACCGGCTTTTTTATTGCCTGTTTATGCATATGTCACAAAATGCTTCATCGGGCCATCCAGACAATCCATTTCATTTTTGATAAAATCCGGATAGATCACCGTTTTTTTCATTTCCTCCGGCGTTATCCATTCCAGCACAATCTGGCTGTTATCCTTGTGCGAATGCAAAAGGCCATCATCCGGAAGAACGGCATCATCCGTCAGTTCAATCAGAAAATAGAAGGAAAGGTTATGGGTCTTTCTTCCCTTCCATTCCCAGAAGCATTCTTCTGTCCACAGCATTCTTTTTATCAGAATTTCTGTGCCCATTTCCTCCTGCCATTCCCGGATCAATCCCTCTTCCAGCCTTTCGCCGATATGGATGTGTCCGCCCGGCAAGGCGTATTCATTGCCGTACCGTTCCCGCTGCAAAAGAATCTTTCCATGCCGCATCAACACCCCGGCCACACGCACACCGCAGGTCCAGTTTTCTCCGGAAAAAATCCAATCTTTCATCATGGCAATCACCAGGTGAAGCTGCCCATGCGCATAACGGTCGGATCAATGCTCTTAAGATCCTTGGCACAGGTCATGGCCATGGTATAGCGCAGGTCTTTGGTGATCGCCTCAATCCCTTCCCTGACGCCCTCTGCGCCTTTTTCGCCCAGCTTCTTCATCAAAGGCCTTCCGATGCAGCAGGCTTTTGCACCAAGCGCCAGACATTTGTATACATCAATCCCGCTTTCCAGGCTGCAATCCACAAACACTTCCATGCTGTTTCCCACGGCCTGCATAATTTCCGGCAGCACCATCAGGGGCGGCAGGGCATACTGCAGCCTGCCATTGTGATGAGACACCACAATGCCTTTCACACCGGCTTCCTTGCATTTGAGCGCATCCTGTACGCTGAGCACACCCTTGATCACAAAAGGCAATTTAGTGCTGTTCACAAAATCCTTCAGTTCTTCTGTGGAAAGCGGCCGCATTTCCATGCCCTCAATGCAGTCGTAGCCATTGTGACTGAAAGCGTGGTCAATATCCATCCCCACTGCCAGGGCACCATAATTTTCGGCGTGCCGGATTTTCCGGTAAATGCTGTCCCGATCCTGATAGGTTTTGATAATCTTCACCACCTTGGCGCCGGTATCAATCATGCCTTCCAGTTCCTTTTCCGGGCCCATGCCGCTGAAACACACAGCATTGGCCAAGGCAGCACCCCGGGCAAATTCCGCCATGCCGTTTTCACGGGTGTTGTGCAGATGCGAAAGGGCAGCGGTCATCACCGGCGTGTCAAAATGACAGCCAAACAAATCCATACCGGTATCGGGCATCACACTGTCCAGATGCCTCACTTCCAATAACAAACTATCCAGATAAGCCCTTGTAATATGATCCGAAGACCCTGTTTTCCTTTGCATTGCTATTCCCTCCGCATTTTGATATCATATATTTTCGTGCTGCAAATTGCTTTTCCTGCTGCACAGAAGGACAAAAGCATATGTTTTTCTGCACATTTTTGCTGTCTGATGAAACAAACAGTCGCTTTCGTCCGTCATGATTATGTAACGAAAAAACAAGGAGGCATCAAACATGAAACGTTTTCTTTCTCTTTTCATACTGTTCCTGCTGCCCGTTTTCGTCGTTTCTGCGTCCTCCGGCAATTCCACTGATGCCGCATCACAATTTTTGAAGCAAACAGGCATTGCCGTCTCCATCACCGCCACCAGCGAAAAGGAACTGTGCTTTACACTTCCCGGAGGAGGAAGCGGCAGCTGCTATACCTATGGCCTCACAGCGCCTAATGAGATGAATTGGCAATTTGATAACATCACTGACGAAGAAATTGCCCTGTTCCTGAATGGTTATCTGGGGTTATTGGTACAAATAGAACAGGGATTGGCAACAGAAGAACATTTGCAACCTGACTACCATCAGGAAGAGGGGCTGGGCCGGCAAAATATTGAAGCCACCGTTTCCAACGCTCTCCTATACATGGAAGACGAAGGCGATGCCTGGCTGAATGTACTGCTCCATCAGCTATCCCTCCACGACGGAAACGATGCCCTCAACAGCATGCGGGCCCGGCTGGCCAGCCGGATGCTGGGCAAAATGGACATCACTCCCGTGGAGCCAAAGGAAGGCTGCGCCTGGTATGATGCACTCACCCTGTCCCAGCAGGATGCCTTGCCCCCGGTGGATGCTTCGGTTTATGTAGAAGACCCCCTGATGGCCCGGCTTACCCAACAGATGATTGCCTACACAGATGAACGAAAAGCCACCTGGCATGCTGAACGGGATGTGGAAAAAGAAAAAACACGGAACATCGTTGCCCTCTCTGTTCATAAAATAGAAGAAACGGAAGATCTTCTCACCCTCTGGGCCATGGTTTTTGAAAGCGAATACGCTCTGTACGACGGCAGCCGCTTCAAATCCATCAACGGCAGCATCACGCCCCGGCGGATCGAATATCAAAAGGACGCATCCGGCCACTGGGTATTAAAAACGGTGATCAAATGCGGCGACGGAACGGAATATTACCCATCCGTTCTGGCCTTCTGTGATGGGGATGAACAACTGGCCAATGCCATCATCCGCGATTTTTCCGTCAATTTGGATGAATGTTTCTTCCGTTATCTGAACCACCACGGCTATCCTACTCCAGAAGAAATTCCCTATTGATGTCCTGACGCCAACACAAAAAAGCCCGTTCCTTTCGGAACGGGCTGCATTTTTCTGATTAGCCTTCGCTGCGGGAATAGTTGGGAGCTTCCTTGGTGATGGAAATATCATGGGGATGGCTTTCACGCAGGCCGGCGCTGGTGATGCGGATGAATTCGCCGTTCTGACGCAGGTCTTCAATGGTGGGGGTGCCGCAGTAGCCCATGGAGGCACGCAGACCGCCCATCAGCTGGAACACGGTGTCGGCCACGGCGCCCTTGTAGGGCACGCGGCCTTCCACGCCTTCGGGAACCAGTTTCTTGGCGTCTTCCTGGAAATAGCGGTCCTTGGAGCCGTTGGCCATGGCAGCCAGGCTGCCCATGCCGCGGTAGGACTTGAAGGAACGGCCCTGGTAAATTTCCATTTCGCCGGGGCTTTCTTCGGTACCGGCCAGCAAACTGCCCAGCATAACAGCCTTGGCGCCGGCGGCGATGGCCTTGGGGATATCGCCGGAATACTTGATACCGCCGTCAGAAATGACGGGAATGCCATACTTATCGGCTTCTTCAGCGCAATCGGCCACAGCCGTGATCTGAGGCACGCCGATACCGGCCACCACACGGGTGGTGCAGATGGAGCCGGGGCCGATGCCCACCTTCACACAGTCAACGCCGGCGGCAATGAGGTCGTGAGTGGCAGCGGCAGTGGCCACGTTACCGGCAAAGAGCTGAATGTCGGGATAGAGCTTGCGGATCTTTTCAATGGTGCGCAGCACGCCCAGGCTGTGGCCGTGAGCGGTATCGATGGAGATCACGTCCACCTTAGCATTGACCAGCGCTTCCATACGGGCTTCAATATCAGCGCTTACGCCCACGGCGGCAGCGCACAGCAGACGGCCCTTTTCGTCCTTGGCGCTGTTGGGGTACTTGCTGCTCTTCTCAATATCCTTGATGGTAATCAGGCCGCGCAGGTTGCCGTTTTCATCCACGATGGGCAGCTTTTCAATGCGGTGATGGGCCAGGATATCCTTAGCCTGTTCCAGCGTGGTGCCCACAGGAGCGGTTACCAGGTTTTCAGTGGTCATCACCTGGCCGATGGGACGGGAATCGTCGGTTTCAAAGCGCAGGTCGCGGTTGGTCAGGATACCCACCAGCTTCTTGCCTTCGGTGATGGGCACGCCGCTGATGCGGTAGCGGGCCATGAGGGCCTTGGCATCGGAGATCAGATGTTCAGGAGAGAGGAAGAAGGGATCGGTAATCACGCCGTTTTCGCTGCGCTTTACCTTGTCAACATGAGCAGCCTGCTCTTCGATAGACATGTTTTTATGAATAACACCCAAGCCGCCTTCACGGGCGATGGCAATGGCCATCCGGGAGTCGGTAACGGTATCCATAGCGGCGCTGAGCACGGGGATGTTCAGCTTGATCTTCTTGGTCAACTGAACGGCCAGAGATACATCCTTGGGCAAAATTTCGCTCTTGCGGGGAACCAGGAGCACATCGTCAAAAGTCAAACCTTCACGCACAACCTTCTGCAGCACGGCAAATCCACTCTCCTTTAGTGTAATTTCGCAAATTATACCCCAATTTCCCCTGCTTGTCAATCATTTTTGCGAGGAAATTTCTCTCAAAAAGAAACTTTTTCAAAACAAAAAAAGTAGTTGACATTTCCCGACACATACGTTATAATATCCCTGTTGCCTGCGCAACACAGGGGTATGGTGTAATGGTAACACGTGGGTCTCCAAAACCTTTGTTCAGGGTTCGAGTCCTTGTGCCCCTGCCAAATAAAACGCTTCACCTTTTGGTGGAGCGTTTTATTTGTTTGATAAGGGCACCAAAGGACGAGAATGGGGCGGTAGTGAATGACGTGCCAGTGGCACGTCAGAGCCGCCCTGACCGACGAGCGCAGCGCGAGGAGACCGAGTCCTTGTGCCCCTGACAGAAGAACCAGTTTCGTAAGAAACTGGTTCTTTTTTTGCGTCATTCTCCGGAATGTCTTGGAAGCAGACTCTTGAAAAGTACACACATACCGTGTATACTTATTTGCATGGTGCGTACGATGCAAAAGATTACATTTAGAAATCGATGGGAAGGGATAAGACTGTGGCTTCGAATTCAGATCATAGCTTCTTTGAAATCAGCAACGGCGTATTGATAAAATATCATGGCGATCAGGCTGTTGTACATGTACCGGATGGCGTAGTTCGCATTGGCGAAGGGGCATTCACCAAGCCTGTTACCTTTTTAGGTTATGGCGGTCCACCGCCGATGTGCTCATGGGGCGGCATGGAAACCTCTGAGACCAATGTGGGAACTCACGAAGAATTTTGTGGATTTGAGTTTATCCGCGAGATTTATCTGCCCGCAAGCGTCGAGACAATCGGGGCGCATGCGTTCCAGAGCTGCGTTAATCTGGAATACATTCACTTGCCCAGCCGTCTCCGCAGCATCGGCACACATGCCTTTGCCCGTTGCCACAGCCTGAAGCAGATTGAAGTG